>DATBHD010000308.1:0-18715 GCA_036557635.1 Gemmatimonadaceae bacterium | reverse complement strand
CTCAAGTTGTACGAGCTGCGCACCGAGCCGACCCTTCGTCAGGCCCGCGCATGGTTCGCGTTCGAGTTCCACCCTTCCTCCGCACGCGACGTGTTGAGCACCTGGCTCGGTCCGGGGCACGAGAGCGCGCCGTACCGCATGGTCACGAGCTACTGGGACATGGCGGCGTCGCTCGTGAGCGAGGGCGCGATTCCCGCTCACATGTTCAACGCCGCGAACACGGAGCACTTCGCGCTCTACGCCAAACTGCGTCCATTCTTGAGCGAAATACGCGAGGCAACGCGGTACCCGGACTACCTGTTGCACGTCGAGCGGCTCGTGACATTGCCGGAGGCAGCGGATCGGATCGACGTCTTCGATCGATACATGCGGCGCCAGCGCGCGCTGGCCGCGGAAGGCAAGCAGCGCGCGAACTTGACGACGTAGCAGCTCACGCACGCGCGCGACGAGCGGTGGCGCGCGCCGGATCGGGCGTTCATAGCACATCCTAACGAATCAGGATCCTACCCATGCAAGTGCCACTCAGCCGCCGGCCCTTCCCGTACGAAGACACGAGGACGTGGATCGCCCTGCGCGACGCCCTGCGCGAGCTCGATCGCAAGGATGCCGTTCACCTCTGCTCGAGCGAGACCCTCGTTCTGAGCGTACTCTGTGCCGCGCTCGATCGCGCGGGCGTCTTCTCGCTCGGCGAGTCGCCGCGCACGAGCGTCGGACGTTGAGCGCATGCCCTCGCAGAGCAAGATGCTCGTCGGCCCTGTTCCTGCAACTGACGGCTGACTCTTCTGGTCGGATCGGGGGGCTTAACCTCTGGTTCTCCGGCGTTAGTCACTCATGACAAGAAAGCGCTTCCCATCTTCCGCTGAGCCTGCCAAGTCGAAGACTGGCGCAAAGAGCGCGGCCGCCGAGTTCGTCGGCGGCCGTGCAACGCATGGCGCCATCCTGGAAGGATCGGGCCTCTACGGACTTTTGGTCGAGAGCGTTCAGGATTACGCCATCTTCGCGCTCGACCCGGACGGCTACGTGATAACCTGGAACACGGGCGCAGCGCGGCTCAAGGGATACGCGCCAGAGGAGATCATCGGCAGGCACTTTTCGGTCTTCTATCCCGAGGAGGACGACCCACTCGTCAAGACCAGATGGGAGTTGGAGGTGGCCGCGCGCGAGGGGCGCTTCGAGGACGAGGGATGGCGCGTTCGAAAGGATGGAACGCAATTCTGGGCGAACGTCATCATCACCGCGTTGCGGGCGCCGGACGGCACGCTCGTCGGCTTTGCGAAGGTCACGCGCGACCTGACCGAGCGAAAGGCGGCGGAGGAGCGCGCGGTGCGAGACGCGAGTCGCCTGGCCGCGGTGGAGGCGTCCAATCGTACGAAGTCGGAGTTCCTCGCGACGATGAGCCACGAGCTGCGGACGCCGCTCAATGCGATCGGCGGATACGCCGAACTGATGGAGCTGGGCGTCGCCGGCCCGGTCACCTCCGAGCAGGAGTCGTATCTCTCTCGCATTCGGAGCAGCCAGCAGCACCTGCTCGCGATCATTAATGATCTGCTAAACTACAGCCGCAGCGAGGCCGGGCAGCTGGCGTACGATCTGGAGCGGATCTCGCTGCACGACGTCGTCGAGCGCTCCATCCCGATGATGCTGCCGACAGCGACCTCGAAGAGCATCGCGATCGGCCATGGTCCATGCACAATGGCGGTGCACGCGTGGGCCGATGAGCAGAAGGTCGAGCAGATTGTTTTGAACCTGCTCTCCAACGCCGTGAAATTCACTCCGCGGGGCGGACGCGTCGTGGTCTCGTGTGGCATCGCCGAGGATCAGAGCACGATCACGGTGAGCGACACCGGGCCCGGCGTGCCACCCGAGAAGTCCGAGGAGATCTTCGAGCCCTTCGTACAGTTGGGTAGATCGCTCACGAGCCAGC
Source organism: Gemmatimonadaceae bacterium (assembly GCA_036557635.1). GTDB lineage: Bacteria > Gemmatimonadota > Gemmatimonadetes > Gemmatimonadales > Gemmatimonadaceae > AG2. The sequence continues at coordinate 16,791 of DATBHD010000308.1, read as the reverse complement.
AGCAGGGCACCGGTCTCGGCCTCGCCATCAGCCGCGAGTTGGCTCGCGCGATGCACGGCGATCTTCGGGTCGAGAGCGCGCCCGGCGGCGGCGCGGCATTCACGTTGACGCTGCCGAACGCAGAGCGCGGAACGTAGCGCGCCCAACGCATGAAGGTCCTTCTCAGCTGGAGCGGCGGCAAGGATAGCGCGCTCGCGCTCGCGGCGCTCGCCGCGGATCCGCAAGTCGAGGTCGTGGGTCTGCTCACGAGCGTCACACGCGAGTACGATCGCGTGAGCATCCACGGCGTGCGCCGCGCGCTGCTGCACGCGCAAACCGCCGCGCTGCGCTTGCCCCTCACCGAGATCGCGCTCGAGGCGCCGTCGTCTAACGCCGCGTACGAACTTTCGTTCCTCGCGGCCATCGAGAATGCGCGATCGCGTCATCCCGGCCTGTCAGCGATCGCCTTTGGCGATCTCTTTCTCGCCGATGTCCGCGCATATCGCGAGCGACTGCTCGCCGGCACCGGCCTCACACCCCTCTTCCCGCTGTGGGACGAGCCGACGCCGGCGCTGGCCGAGCGATGCTGCGCGCTCGGCATCGCCGCACGACTCGTGTCCGTCGACACGAGTCAGCTCTCGCCCGACTTCGTCGGCCGCGTCTTCGACCGTGAGCTCCTCGCCGATCTGCCATCCACGGTCGATCCGTGTGGCGAGCGCGGCGAGTTCCACACGTTCGTGTCGGACGGTCCCGGGTTCGCCTCGTCCGTGCCGTATTCGGTCGGTGATGTCGTTAGGCGGGAGGAACGGTTCGTATACTGTGATCTTCTGCCAGCGGCATCGACGGCGGTTACATTGGTTCCATGAACTGTTCCGGTTGTTGCCGCGGCGCCGACTCCGTGTTCGACTCACGAGTCGCCGAACGAGATCTCCGTCGCTACCGGCGCAGGGGTCCCCACGGCTCGAGTCGCGCGCTCATCGCTGCCCTACGAAGCGCGGGCGTTCAGCGTGCATCGCTGCTCGACATCGGCGCCGGCGTCGGCGCCGTCACGCACGAGTTGCTCGATGCCGGAGCGACCCACGCGATGATCGCGGACGCGAGCGCCGCGTACGCCGCGGCGGCACGCGCCGAGGCAGCGCGCCGCGGACACGCGAAACAACTCGACGTTCACGTTGGCGATTTCGTGACGATGGCGGAGAAGCTACCTGTGGCCGACGTCGTCACGCTCGACCGGGTCATCTGTTGCTATCCGGACATGCCGAGCCTCGTCGCGCGCTCCACGGCACACGCTCGGCGCCTCTACGGCGTGGTCTACCCTCGCAATTCGTGGTGGGTGCGCCTCGTGGGAGCTGCCGGAAACGTCATGCGCCGACTGAGCGGAAACCCGTTTCGAAGTTACGTGCACCCGGAGCAGGGCATCGATGCCGCGGTGCGGCAGGCCGGCTTTCGCCGGCGCTACCTAACGAGGCGGCTGGTCTGGATCGCCGCGGTCTACGAGCGTTCGCCCAGCCCGTAGTCACGCGCCACTCGCCGCTCACCATGGCTCGACTCGCTCCACGGATCATGATCGTGATGCCCGATCAGTGGAGACGCGCGTTGCTCCGCGCCGCGCTGCGTGAGGCGGGCTATGACGCCGTGGGCGCGCGTGGACTCCGGCAAGCGCTGCTCATTCCACCGGCCGCCCCGGAGCGCGGTCCCGTTCGCCTCATCGTTCTCGATCAGGACGCGCTCGGCAACGGCGACCTTCCGCGTCTCGAAGGGCTGCGAGAGCGGCACCACCATCCCGACGTCGTGCTGCTCGCTCGCGCGACGATTCGGCCCCCGGAAGGACCGTGGCATCGTGTGCTGCGTCGCCCGATGAGCGTCGGCGACGTCGTCAGCGCCGCGGAGTCGGTACTGCCGCTACCGTCCGAGCTGCACCATCCGATCGACAGCAGCGAGGCGACGGAGTCTCGACGGCGCGACTGAGCCAACGGTGACGTCGTCGGGTCAGCTGCGCCGTCGCTTCATTGCGCCGCTTGGAGCTCACAGCGTTTTGAGATACTCCACAAGGTCCGACTTTTGTCGCGCCGTGAGTTGGAGCGAGAAGAGCTGATCGTAATGCGCGACGACATCGGCGAGCGTCGCCGCGCTCCCGTCATGGAAGTATGGCGCGTGTTGCACGAGACCGCGGAGTGGAGTCGTGCGATACATTTTGGTCACGCTGCGCTCGGCGTATGCGGCGTTCTGACCGACCTCGCTCGGCGTGTGCAACTTGCCGGCGTTGATGTCGGTGTACAGGGTGCCGGTGTGACAGGTCGCGCAGCGCGCCGACCCGGCGAACAGCGCCTTGCCACGATCCGCCGCGGCGGCGTCGAAGCTGCCCGGAGCGGGTTTGGGCGCCGTTAGGCTGAGCTGATACGCGAGCAGCGCCGGCAGCAGCGGCGTCACGAGGTCCGGGGACTTCACGACGCTGATCCCGAGTCTCGGATCGCGGAAGGTGCCCTGAGCGTGCATCTGCGTCACCGCGACATAGGCATTCCAGTAGGAGATCGTGTCGTCGCCGGTATAGATCTCCTTCGCCACGCCCCGGAGGCCGTACGCCGGCGGAATGACCGCTGGGATGTTCTTGCCATCGATGTTCGTGCGTGGATCGTATTTTCCCGGGCCCCACGAGTTGAGAATTGTCTTAAGCGACGCGGGAATCGCCGGCGAGAGCGCGACGATCGCGCCGACGTTGAGGTCGTGATTCGGCCAGCCATCCAATCGATGGCCGATGCCGGGCGCGAAGGAATTGTCGACGGTGGAATGACAGAGTGCGCAGGTGATGCCGAGCCGAACGAGAGTGTCCTTGCCGTTGATCGTCTGGACGGTGCCCTTGATTCCGACGACGGCGCCGAGCTTGAGCAGAGTGACCGTCGTCGCGGGGCTGTTGAGGTCGACAGTCTTCGCGGCGATCGCGTCGCGCACGGCCTGCGGTAACGTATCGGCGTCGACCTTGAGGCCGACCTGGAGCGCGAGGGCTGGACTCACCGACGACTGAACGACCTCGTGCAAGCGAGCGGTGTCGGTCCAGAATCGCTCGTCATCGAAGGTCTCGAAACGAAAGACCGTCTTACCTTGCGCCACCAGTGCCGGATCGAGCGCTCGCGGCGCGGGGGCGGTGAGCGATTGGTGACACGCCAGCAGCAGCGACGCGACGCCGATGCCGAGCGCGACGGGAATCAGCGTTTCCCGGTGAACGAGCCGGCCGAGCTGATGCGAGAACGGGATCACGGCACACCTCCGGAACGAGTTTCTGCAGTAAGCAATTGACTAAATGCAGAATTCGTTCCGCCTGCCAGCTGCCGGCAACGGTTTCCGGACGCGATTCTCTGGAGTGGCCGGCGGCCGACGTTAGGCCGCCGTCAGCGCGGGATTCCCTTCGTGATCCGCTCCGCGTTCCCGTAGTACACCTTCTTGAGCACCGAGTCGGGAAGGTCGATGCCGTAAAGCTTCCAGAAGGCGTGGTAGTTCCGGTAGTAATCGAAATACTCGTCGCGCGTCTCGAAGACACGCCAGTAGTACGGATACTCGTCGGGCTGGAATGAGTCCTTCCCGAACAAGATGCGGTCCTGGTACTTGACGAAGAAATCGTGGGCCGCGCGCGGCTGCCGGCCGATGTCGTAGAGCACCGCCCCGACTTCCGTGTACACGTTAGGCATCTCCGACAGCAGCTTGCCGAGACGGCCGAGATCGTTTGCCTGCCAGCCCAGATGCGCGGCGACGAAGGTGGTCCGGGGGTGCTTGCGGAACAGGTTGTCCCGCTCCCTCATCAGCTCCTCGAAGCGCGGAAAGCGATCGGGCGGGTAGCGCCGTCCCGGGAAGAGCGCGAGCTCCAGCCAGCGCTCGTTGGCATAATCGATCGGCTCGAAGAACTGCTCGGGATCGGCGGTGTGGATGAACACCGGAATCCCGAGGCGCGCGCAGGCGTCCCAGAGCGGGTCGAGCTCCGGATCGTCGAGCGCGAGACGCGACCCGTCGGGCTTCTTGATCGTTAGGCCGAAGCTCTTCGAGATCTCGCCGACGCCCACGGCGCCTGCCGCCAGATCCGCCCTGAGCTGGGCGACGGCTTTCTCGGCCCAGCCCGGCCCGACGTTCCGAAAGTCGATGCCGGCCAGGACGCGGACCCGGTCCCTCATCCGCGGCGAGGCGTTGATGGTGGCGACGGCGCGCTTCAATCGATCGCCGCTGAGGTTGTCCGCCGCGATCATGACGCGGAGGTTCAGGCTGTCCATCGCCGCGCCGAGGGTCGCCAGCCCTTCGCTCGAGTCGAGAAGCCCTTCGGGATGGCCGTGGAAGTCGATCGCCGGATACTTCGCGCGCCTAACGAGGTGCGTCGGCGTGACGAGCGTCGACCGGGGCCGATAGTCCAGAATGCTCGGCGCCGGGACGTCGGGCGCCATGCAGCTGCGCGGGCGGACCTCGGTCGTTCCCTCGGGGCAGCTCTCCCCCTGTTGGATAGTCGTGATGGGCCTTCCACCTCGCCCGCCCGGCCGTCCGGTCTGTGCGACGGCCCGTCCGCCGAGGAAGGGAAGAGAGAGAATGCTCAAACCGAAGACGACAGTCGTACCGCGCATGGATTCCCCAGGAAGCGAGATGCGGCCAAATCTGTCACTCGCGTCAGCCGATAGGAACCGTTGCCGTCAGTTCATGGAAACTCACAAAGAACGTCAACGGCTTGGATACGGATTCCACGGATTTCAACTGAAGTGAGCGGCACCGTGAGCGACTGAGACGTCCTTCCCGGAGCGATGGCGCGGGGGTGATTGAGATGTTGCTCAACATCGACCTCCCCATCCTGTTCATCGACGGCGATGCGACCGCGAGGGTGCCGGCGCGCGCTTCCATCGTCGCCTGCGGCCATACACGCAGGCCGTTCGATCGGCGCGCCGGGTCGACGAGGCTGGTGAACGCCGGAAGCGTCGGCATGCCTTTCGCAAAAGCGGGAGCATGCTGGCTGCTGCTCGGCCCCGACGTCCGGCTGTCCCGGACCTCCAGAGCGGAGCAACTCGGCCGGCACAACGTCCTTCATCCGCCGACGGAGGAAGAGACCATCGCCGCGTTCTCACGGTTCGAGCTGCAGTAATCGCGTGATTGGCAGCTTCCGATCGGCGCACCATCCATGCAACAGTGTGCCCGAGGCCGCGGCTGACCTTTGGGTTGCGGTTCTCGAGGGGCCGCGATTGCGAACGACTCTATGAGCTTCGGTGCCGAGAGAACGCAGAGCGAGCCGGATCGTGAACCTCGATTGACGTCGCGATCGAGCGGCGCGTCGCCGGCTTTCGCCGGCGGCGAGATGGATGCGCGTATCCAGGCCTTCGACTGGGGCGGCACACCCATCGGTCCGATCGAGAGCTGGTCGCTTAGCCTCCGAATGATGGTCAGCTTCCTTCTCGCGAATCGTTTCCCGCTCCTCCTCTGGTGGGGCCCTGATTACATCCAGCTGTACAACGATGCCTATCGTCCCGTGCTCGGTGTGAAGCACCCGCGCGGATTGGGACAGCCGGTACGTGAATGCTGGTCGGAGATCTATCACATCATCGGTCCGCTCATCGACACGCCCTTCCATGGTGGTCCGGCGACGTGGATGGAAGACATCCTGCTCGAGATCGAGCGTCACGGATTCGTCGAGGAATCGCATTTCACGATCGCATACAGTCCCGTGCCGGATGAGACTGCTCCGCGCGGCATCGGTGGGGTGCTTGCGACGGTGCACGAGATCACTGAGAAGGTGATCGCGGAGCGGCGGGTCTCGCTGTTGCGCGATCTTGGCGCGGAGTCGCTTGTCGGTGCTCAAACGGCGGAAGCCGCATGCGCCGCCGCCGGCGCCATTCTCGCTCGGCACGAGCGGGATGTCCCGTTCGCGCTGGTGTACCTCGTCGACGGCGAGCAACGAACGGCGCGGCTTGCGGGCGCCTGCGGCGTCGACGCAGGGACCTCGATCAGCCCGATTGAGATCGGGGTCGACGAAGGCGCGCCCTCCGTCGGATGGCCGATTCGTGAAGCCATCCACTCGGAGACGGCGCAAGTTGTCGAGGCGCTCTCGTCGCGTTTCGGGGATGTCCCTCCCGGACCGTGGTCCGACCCGCCCCACACCGCAGTAGTCCTTCCGATCCGGTCGTCGCTCGCGCATCGGGCGGCCGGCGTGCTCGTTGCCGGCGTGAGTGCGCGCCTCGCCCTGGACGAACAGTACCTGGCGTTCCTCGAGCTGCTGACGACGCGGATCGCGACGGCGATCGGAAACGCGCGCGCCTACGAGACCGAGCGCCGCAACGTCGAGATCCTGGCCGAGTTGGATCGGGCCAAGACGGAGTTCTTCGCGAACGTCAGTCACGAGTTCCGAACGCCGCTCACGCTCATGCTCGGGCCGCTGGAGCACGTGCTGTCAGCGGTCGACGACGTGCCGAACCCGGCGCGCGATGATTTAGAGCTTGTTCATCGCAACGCGTTGCGATTGCTCAAGCTCGTGAATACGCTGCTCGACTTCGCGCGCATTCAGAGTGGGCGCCTCGAGGCGGCGTTCGAGCTGACGGACGTGGGCGAGCTCACCGCGGAACTGGCGTCGAGCTTTCGTTCGGCGGTCGAACGGGCGGGATTGCGGCTGGTCGTGGACGCGCCGCGCGGGCTCGCTCCCGTGTACATCGACCGCGACATGTGGGAGAAAATCGTCCTGAATCTTCTCTCGAATGCGCTCAAGCACACGTTCGAGGGAGAGATCAGTGTTCGGGTCAGGGCGTGCGACAGCGGCGCCACCTTCGAGGTGCGCGACACCGGGGTCGGCATCGCCCCCGAGCAACTCTCGAAAGTCTTCGAGCGGTTTCATCGTGTGCCAAACGCGAAGAGTCGCACGCACGAGGGCACCGGGATCGGCCTCGCCCTCGTGCAGGAGCTCGTTAGGCTGCATGGCGGAACGATCCACGCCGAGAGCACCGTCGGCGTGGGTACGACGTTCACGGTGTCGTTGCCGATGGGCGCGGGGCACCTGCCCGCGGAACAGGTGCGGGCGCCGAGCGAGTCGTCTCGACCAGCCGGCCCGAACGCATATGTCGAGGAGAGCATGGGATGGCTTCCGAGAACCACGCCGGTGACGGAGACCGACACGGCGGCACTTGACCACGACAGCGAAACGACGCCGACGATTTCGCATCCGCACATCCTCCTCGCCGATGACAACGCCGACATGCGCGACTATCTCGCGCGGCTTCTCCGCGCGCGCGGTTGGGCGGTCGAGGCGGTCTCGAACGGTCGAAGCGCACTCGAGGCCGCGCGGAGATGCGCGCCGGATGTGGTGCTCACCGACGTGATGATGCCGGGGCTCGACGGCTTCGAGCTGCTTCGAATGTTGCGCGAGGACGAGCGCACGCACTCCACGACTGTCATCCTGCTCTCGGCCCGCGCCGGAGAGGAGGCACGGGTGGAGGGGATGCGTGCCGGCGCTGACGACTATCTCGTCAAGCCGTTCGCCGCGCGCGAGCTCGTCGAACGCGTCGCGAGGCATCTCCGACGCGCGCAACTGCTCGCCGCCGAGCGACAGCACACAGCCGAGCGACAACGGCTGCTCGCGGCGGTCGACGCGGAGCGCGCCCGCTTTCGCGAGCTCTTCACGCTCGCGCCGGCGGCCATCGCCGTCTTTCGTGGACCCGAGCACAGGTACGAGATCGCGAATGCCGGCTATCTCGCCCTTGTCGGCCGTCGAGAGATCGTCGGCAAGCCCGTTCGGGAAGCTTCGCCCGAGTTCGCGGGACAGCCCATTTCCGAATTCCTCGACGAAGTGTATCGCACCGGTACCCCGCATCTCGGCGACTCCTTGCGCGTAGCCGCCGATCTCGACGGCGACGGTAGGGCCGAGGAGCATTTCTTCAACGTGGTGTTTCAGCCGATGCGGGCTGACGACGGCAGCGTCGCCGGTGTCTTCGTACACGCCGTGGACGTGACGGAGTTGACCAAGGCGAGGCGCGAGGCGGAGTACGCCCGCGTCGGCGCGGAGAGCGAGCGCGTCGCCGCGGAGCGCGCCAATCGCGCCAAGAGCGATTTTCTGGCGGCGATGAGTCATGAGCTGCGCACGCCGCTCAACGCAATCGGCGGTTACACACAGCTCCTCGAGATGGGCATCCACGGTCCGGTGACCGATGCCCAACGCGCTGCGCTCGATCGCGTGCAGCGGAGCGAGCAATACCTCCTCGCGCTCATCAATGACATTTTGAACTTCGCGAAGATCGAGGCGGGTCGGCTCGAATATCGCCTCGAGAACGTCGTGCTCGCCGACGAAGTCGCGGAGGTCATGACGATGATCGAGCCGCAGCTACGCGCCAAGGGGCTGTCGCACGAGATTCGCGTTTCCTCATCAGCAAGCGTCCGCGCCGATCGCGAGAAGCTCCGCCAGATCCTGCTCAATCTGCTCTCCAACGCGGTGAAGTTCACCGACGCGGGGGGGCGTGTTCTCGTCGACATCGGCAAGCGCGCCAGCGGGGACACGCCTCGAGGGTTTGTCTGTCTTCGCGTCTCCGATACGGGGATCGGCGTGGCCCGCGACAAGCAGGAGACGATCTTCGAGCCGTTCGTCCAGGTGCAGCGGAGCCTCGTTCGAACGGTCGAGGGCACGGGCCTCGGCCTGTCGATCAGCCGGGATCTGGCTCGCGGCATGGGCGGCGACCTTCGCGTGCGGAGTACCGAGGGGGTGGGCTCGGCGTTTACTCTCATGTTACCCGAGGCCCACGCCGACTCGTAGGGGCCGTGGGATCGGCCCGTACGCTCAGGCAATGAGCAACAGTTCAGAATTCACTTATCGATCGGCGCGCTCCGGCGCGATCACGGGCGCGATCTGCGCGGTCGTGGTCATCGAGTCGGTGGCGGTGCACTTCGCCGTCGCGGCGTACCATCCGCGAGTGGCCTGGACGCTCACCCTCACGAGCCTCTACGCTCTCGTCTGGCTCGTGCGCGACTATCGCGCGCTCGGGTCGGGAGCCGTCCGTGTCGCCGACGACAGCTTGCGGCTCCGGATTGGGCGGCGCTTCGACATCTCCATCCCGCTGGCGAGCGTCGCCCGCACACTCAGGCCCACCTTCCGCGATCTGCCGACACCGGGAACGACCCAGGGACGCGACTTTCTCAACCTCACGAAGCCGGCGGCGCCTAACGTCCTGATCGTGCTGGACAGGATCCGTCGCGTTCGGCTGATGGCGGGGTTGCATCGCGACGTGCAGCGCGTGGCCCTCAAGCTGGACGACCCCGACGGATTTCTGCGCGCCGCCGAGGCGCGCCGCGTCGCGTTGCCGGCGCAGACGGCGTGAATGGATTCGCGCGATGCCGCGAAGCTGATCGCGGACGCCGTTCACGCTGGTGAGCGCTGGGCGGATCTGGGAGCGGGGACAGGCACTTTCACCATCGCCCTCGCTCGGCTCGTTGGGCCGAATGGAGCCGTCTACGCCGTCGACCGGGACGCCTCGGCGGTGCGCGCACTCGAAGCCCTGGCGAGGGAGCCGGAGGATGGCGCCGCACCCATCGTCGTGACGCGTGGAGATCTCACGCAGCCACTCGACTCGTCGCCGCTCGACGGAGTGCTCCTCGCCAACGCGCTCCATTTCGTCGATGGACACAGTCAGGCGGGCGTGCTGCGCCGAGCCGCGGAAGGGCTGACCAGCACCGGGACAATCGTTGTCGTCGAGTACGATAGTCGGTCGCCGAGCCGCTGGGTCCCCTTCCCCGTATCGCCGGCGCGGTTGACGGATCTCGCGCGCGAAGCGAAGCTCGCTCTACCGGAAACGATCGGGTGGCGGCGTTCGGTGTTTGGCGGAAGCATGTACGCGGCGCGCATTGAGGCGCACCGGGTTCGTGGCTCGACGACGAAAGCCTAACGATGAGAGTATCCTTCGCGCTCGCCGGGCCGGCGAACGCGCCCGCGCTTGCCGCTCTCCGCGCCGCGGCGACGCGCGCCCTCGAGGAGCGGTTCGGCGAAGGGCATTGGCAAGACGCGCCCTCGGAGCGGGGCGTCGTCGCCGATCTGCGACGCGCGGAAGTGTGGATGGCGCGGCGCGGATCGGCGGTCGTTGGAACGTTCCGGCTCGCGGCGAAGAAACCGTGGGCGATCGATCGCTCGTATTTCACGGAGTGCAAGCGCCCCATCTATCTCACGAACATGGCGGTGCGTCCGGACTATCAGCGTCGGGGCATCGGGCGGCAATGTCTGGAGCATGCGCGGCGACGCGTCCGCGACTGGCCGGGCGACGCCATTCGTCTCGACGCCTATCAGGGCGATGGCGGCGCGGGCGAATTTTACGCGAAGTGCGGCTTTCGTGAAGTCGGGCGCGTCGTGTATCGCCTGGCGCCGCTCATCTATTACGAGTTGCTAATCTGAGGACGATCATGGCTCGCGCGATTCATGTCGTCGTGTTCGATGGCTTTGCCGACTGGGAACCCGCCCACGCGCTCGCGGAGCTGCGTCGATGGGGCAAACGCGAAGTGCGCAGCGTCGGGTTCACGACTGCCCCCGTCGTTTCGATGGGCGGGCTCCGCGTCACACCCGACGTCGCGCTGGGCGCGGTGCAATCGTCGGACGTCGAGCTCTTGCTCCTTCCCGGCGGCGACATGTGGCAGCAAGGCGCCTATCCAATCGCCGAATTGGAAGCGCTCATTCACGACTTGTTGAAGTCGGAGACACCGGTTGCGGCAATCTGCGCGGCGACGTTGGCGCTCGCACGCAGCGGCGTGCTCGATGGCCGCCGCCACACGAGCAATGGGCGCGACTACCTCGCGCACTACGCTCCCGACTTTCGCAGCGGCGCGAACTACGTCGACGCGATGGCCGTGCGCGATCGGCGTGTGATCACCGCGAGTGGACTCGGCGCAATCGATTTCGCGCGCGAGATCTTCGCCGAGCTCGCGGTCTTCAGCCCCGAGAACGAGCAGCTCTGGTTCGACATGTTCAAGCACAATCGATTCCCCGCCACGGCACTCTGACGCGATCGCATGTCAGTCAGTCAACGCGTTGCTCCATTCGCCGCGCTGCTCCGGCTCAACACGAAGCTCCTGCTCAACTGTCTCGATGGCGTGAGCAGCGACGTCGCGGTCGCGCGCCCCGCACCGCCCGCGAACAGCATGGCGTTTCTCGTCGCGCATCTCGTCGACACGCGACACGAACTGCTGGCGCTACTCGGCGCGCGGCGCGAGAACCCGGTCGCCGACTCTCTGGCGAATGCGAGCGGGATCGACGACGTGTCGGAGTTGCCCGCGCTGCCGGTACTCCTCGACGCCTGGCGCGGTACGGGCGCCGCGCTCGACGCGTGTCTGGCCGCGACGTCCGACGCGGCGCTCGACGCTCCGACGCAACAGGGATTCCCGGGAAGCGATGGGACGACGCTTGGCGCGCTCGCGTTCCTCGTCCAGCACGACAGCTACCACATCGGTCAGCTCGCGATGCTCCGGCGGATTCACGGCCTGCCGGCGATGAGCTATCGGATGCGTTGACTTCGACGAGCGGGCGCGCTAGCCTGGGATTCGCGTGCAGGACGCACCCCGTCCGCGGAAAGGGCCGAGCCCACCTGACTCGTTAGGCAGACAACGCGCGATTTCCTTTCAGCCCGTCGGGCGGACGCGGGCGTATCGAAAGGAGATCGTATGTCCAATCCGTCGTCCCTTCCCGCGCGTCCGTCGCTCGAGCAGCTCCGCAAGCAAGCAAAGGACCTGCTGCGCGACGCCCGATCCCAAGACGCTGCCGCCCTCGCGCGCATGCGTTCGCACCTCCGGGCGGCGCGTCCCGCGATCGCCCTCGCCGAGGCGCAACTCGTCCTCGCCCGCGAATACGGCTTCGACAGCTGGGCGAAGCTCAAACGCCACGTGGAGGCGGTGGAACGCCCGCGTGACTTCGACGAGGCGATCTGGGGTCGCGACACGTGGCCCTTCCTCGTCGCCGTGTACGAGGGGCGAGATGCGGCGGTTCGCGAAATGCTGCGCCGCGACCCGACGCTCGCGCGCGCGGAGTACGCGTACATGCAGCCGTTGCATTACGCGGTGCGCGGCGGACGCGAGAGCATGGTTCGCCTCCTCTTCGAGGCCGGAGCGGATCCGTTGGCGGAGGGTTGGTCGGGTCGCATCGGCGACGACACTCCGCTCGTCAGAGCGCGCGACCGCGAGCGCGCCGACCTCGTCGCCCTCCTCGAGAACGCGGTCGAGCAACCTCGCCCGCCGGCGCCGGAGCGAAAGGTCCGCACGACCGACGCATGGCGTGAGCTCGAGAACGAGATGTTCGAACGCAGCGGAAACGGCGACATCGCCGGCGCGCTCGAGCTGATTCGCGCGCATCCGGGCATCGCGCAGGCCGGGTTGTACGAGGCGGTCCATCACGACGAGCACCAAATGGTGCGTCTACTGCTCGACCATGGCGCGGATCCGACCATTCCGTGGCGTTGGGCGTGCTGGTACACGCCGCTCATGCACGCGCTGCGCTATCCAGAGCCGCGTTACGAGATTGCTCAATGGCTGCTCGACGGCGGCGTGAAGCCGGACGACACGAACGGGCTCGGGATGACGACGCTGCACATTCTCGCGAACGAAGGCACGACGGCCGCCGCCGCGTGGCTCCTCGACCGCGGCGCCGACATTCACATCAGAGATCGTGAATTCGAGTCGACGCCGCTCGCGTGGGCGGCACGCGCGGGGCGCGAGGACATGGTGGCGTTCCTGCTCGCGCGCGGAGCCAGGCCGGTGATGCCCGACGATGAATCCTGGAACACGCCGATGGCATGGGCACGGCGACGTGGCCACGGGCATGTCGCCCGGCTGTTATCGATCAACGACGGAAGGTAGATCGACGTCGTCCAGTAGTCATTCGCGCCTCACGCGAGCGAACGGCGTCAGGCGCTAGCCCTTCTTGTACACGCGCACGTAGTCCACGAGCATCTGCTGCGGGAAGGTCGTCGTGGCGTTGGGGTCGCCGGGCCAGCCGCCGCCGACCGCGACGTTCAACAGCAAGAAGAACGGATGATCGAATACCCACGTGCTGCCGCTCGGAATGGTGGCCTGAGTCGTCTGAAAGTACGGCGTGTCGTCGACCAGCCAGCGAATGCCAGCCGGGTCCCACTCGACGGCGTACACATGAAAATCGTCGGCGAAGGCGCCACCACCACTCAACGAAAACGGACCACCGATGCCCCCGGCGCCCGAGTATCCGGGACCGTGCATCGTGCCGTGCACTACGTCAGGCTCCTTCCCGATGTTCTCCATGATGTCGATCTCGCCGCTGCGCGGCCAACCGACCTGGTCGATGTTGCCGCCTAACATCCAGAACGCGGGCCACAGGCCCTGACCGCGCGGAATGCGAATGCGCGCCTCGAAGCGTCCGTACACTTGTGAGAACTTGCCAGCGGTCTTGATGCGCGCCGACGTGTAGAGACAGCGGCCGTACCAGCACGTGTCGCCGGTGTTCGCGGGCTCGGTGAGCGCGGTGATGGCGAGGTGGCCCACTCCGTCGAGCGCAATGTTCTCGGGGCGCGTCGTGTAGAACTCGCGCTCCTGATTTCCCCAGCCGGAGCCTCCCGTCTCCGCCACCCACTTCGTGGCATCGAAGGTCGCGCCGGCCGCTCCATCGAACTCGTCGCTCCAGACGAGCGTCCAGGAGGGGGGCTTGGTCGTGGACGTATCGACTGTCGCATTTGACGGCGGCGACGAGGCCGCGCAGCCGGCGAGTGTACCGGCGAGTGCCACAACGACCTGCTGTCGCGCACGGACCAAGCGTCGCCTAACGAGAATGCTCACGGACATCGGCGGTTGCGTTCGAGGCGAGTTCGAGTATGCTCTACGGCGATCTGCCCAGCACGTCTTTCACGCGTGACCCGACCAATCTGGAGAGCTTCTCATGTCATCGCGAGTACTATTGCCGCTCTGCCTTGTTCTCGCACTGGTTGCGAGCTGCCGAACCACAGTCGACACGGCCAAGGAACGTCAGACGCTGCTCGATCGCGATCGCGAATGGGCCAGACTCGCGTCGGCTGGGAAGAGCGCGGACAGCGTACTCGCGTTCTGGACCGAAGACGCTCGTGTGGTTATGCCGGGGCAGGCGACGCTGCAGGGGAAGGCACCGATTGGCCAGATGGTGACGAGCAGCTTCAAGGAGCCGGGATTCCACGTCACCTGGACACCCGAGACTGCCGTCGTTTCGGAGGCTGGCGACCTCGGATACACCACCGGAACCAACGAATTCACCGTGCCCGATTCGACCGGAAAGGCAGCGAAGATCGCCGGCCGGTATATCACCGTGTGGCGCAAGGAGGCGGACGGCGTCTGGCGCTGCATCGAGGACTATTCGACGCCGCTACCGCCGCCGGTGTCCGCCACCAAATAGCGTGCATCGGGACGTGAATTAGTTTGAGCAGTGTTCCCCTGTGCACCTTCCCGCACGCATTCAGTCAGGTCGAACATGAAGAATCTCGTACTAGCCCTCTCGGCGACGGTGGTCTTCGCCGCGCCACGAGTCGCTCCCCTACCCAATCCCGAGCTCGCGCGTTGGGAGCGGGAGGCGCAAAACGTCACGATCACGCGCGACAGCTGGGGCATTCCCCACATCCACGGGAAGACGGACGCCGACGCCGTGTTCGGCCTCATCTACGCGCAAGCGGAGGACGACTTCAATCGCATCGAGACGAACTACATCAACTCGATGGGGCGGCTCGCCGAGACCGAGGGAGAGGGCGAGATCTACCGCGACCTGCGGATGAAGTTGTTCATCAACCCCGACACGCTGAAGGCGCAGTACGCGGCGAGCCCCGCATGGCTCAAATCGTTGATGAACGCCTGGGCGGACGGACTGAATTTCTATCTTGCGAAACATCCCGAGGTGAAGCCGCTCGTCATCACGCACTTCGAGCCGTGGATGGCGTTGAGCTTCAGCGAGGGCAGTATCGGCGGCGACATCGAGCGGGTGAACCTGAATCAGCTCGAGGCGTTCTACGGTGGGGGGAATCACGCGCGCGCCGACGACCGGACTCGCGACGAGCAGGGTGACGGAGAGGTACCTAACGAGCCGACAGGCTCGAATGGCATCGCGATCGCGCCGTCGAATACCGTCGATCACCACGCGCTGCTGCTCATCAATCCACACACCTCGTTCTTCTTCCGCGCCGAAGTGCAGGTGACGAGCGACGAAGGGCTCAACGCCTACGGCGCGGTGACGTGGGGGCAGTTCTTCGTGTATCAGGGGTTCAACGAGCGCGCGGGGTGGATGCACACCTCGAGCGGCGTCGACGCGATCGATGAGTATCTCGAGACGATCGTGAAGAAGGGGAACAGCACGAGCTACAAGTACGGGAACGAAGAACGGCCGGTCACCGTGAGCACGATCACCGTGCCCTACAAGACCGCGAACGGGGGGAGGGCGACGAAGCAGTTCACCGTCTATCGCACGCACCACGGGCCGATCGTGCGCGAGACGAACGGGAAGTGGGTGGCGATTCGCCTGATGCAGGAGCCGGTGAAGGCGCTGACACAGTCGTATTCCCGGACGAAGGCACGGACTTATAAAGATTTTAAACAAGTGATGGAGTTGCACACCAACTCCTCGAACAACACCATCTACGCCGACGCCGACGGGAACATCGCGTACTTCCACGGCAACTTCATCCCGCGCCGCAATCCTCGTTTTGATTGGACGAGGCCGGTGGATGGCAGTGATACCGCCACGGAGTGGCACGGCCTGCTCTCGGTCGACGAGACGCCACACTTGCTCAACCCGGCGAGCGGATGGCTTTATAACTCCAATAACTGGCCCTGGTCCGCGGCCGGCCCGTCCAGCCCCAAGCGATCCGATTTCCCGGCGTACGTCGAGACCGGCCGCGAGGAATCGGCGCGTGGCTATCACGCGTTGCGCGTGCTGTCGAATCGCAAGGATTTCACGATCGATCGTTTGCGCGCCGCGGCGTACGACAGCTACCTCCCCGCCTTCGAGAAGCTGATCCCATCGCTGCTCTCGGCGTACGACCAGCTGCCAGCGAGCGACTCACTCGAGACGAAGCTCGCCGAGCAGATTCAGCTCCTGCGCGCGTGGGACTACCGCTGGTCGGTCGCATCGGTGCCGACGTCGCTCGCGGTGTTCTGGGGCGAGGAGCTCACCCGGCGCATCGGTCCCGAGGCGCGGCGCATGGGAATCTCGGCGGACGATTACATCGTCGACAAGGCGACGCCGGCCGAACGCGTCCAGGCGCTCGCCGCGGCATCGAACAAGCTTGCCGCCGACTTCGGAAGCTGGAAGACGCCGTGGGGCGACATCAACCGCTTCCAGCGCCTAACGGGCGACATCGTCCAGCCATTCAACGACGCCGGGCCGAGCATCCCGGTCGGATTCACGTCGTCACGCTGGGGCTCGCTGGCGTCGTTCGGCGCGCGGGCGTATCGCGGCACGAAGAAGTGGTACGGCACCAGCGGGAACAGCTTCGTCGCGGTCGTCGAGTTCGGGGACAGCGTGCACGCCATCGCCGTCACGGCGGGCGGCGAGAGCGGTCATCCCGGATCGCCGCACTTCAACGACGAGGCGCAGCGGTACGCGACGGGTGATCTCCGTCAGGTCTATTTCTACCCGTCGCAGCTCGAGGGACACGTCGAGCGGGAGTATCATCCGGGCGAGTAGCTAGAGCTGAGGGCGTGGAGGGCGGAGCGCTGACATAGCGAGGTCGATATGCCCAACGATGCGCGGTCGATATCACAACCGGTGCGGCTGCGAGTCGTGCTTTCGATCGCCGCCGGTTTGCTCGCCGAGGTCCTCACGATCGTCGTGGTCGGCGCGGTGATCCTGGTCCACGGATTCAT
>DATBHD010000307.1:0-9125 GCA_036557635.1 Gemmatimonadaceae bacterium | reverse complement strand
ATACCCGGGGTAGATGCAGGCCGAGCTCGTGTAGAGATAGCGCGTGATCCCGTTCAGCCGCGCCGCCTCGAGCATGTGAATGTTGATCAGCACGTTGTCGTGCATGATCAGGGCTTTGTTGTGCTCGATGAACCCGATCCCCCCCATGTTCGCGGCGAGGTTGTAGACCTCGTCGATGCCGCGCGTCGCCTGGAGGCAGTTCCCCCACCGCCGCAGATCCAGCAGCTCGAACTCGTCTGCCCGCGTCGGCTCGTACTCAGGCTCTTTGATGTCGACGCCGCGGACCCAGTAGCCGCGGTCTTTGAGATAGCTCACCAGATGATGGCCGATGAAGCCACCGGCCCCAGAGACCAACACACGAGTCGTCGCGCTCATCCGCTCAAATGGAGAAAGGTTCGAGTGTGAAGCAGCACCTGCGTGCCTCGTGGTTCAACGAATCGAGGTGGTGATCACTCTCGATGTGATCACGCACGAGGCATGAGCCTTTCGGTGAGCCCGCCTCACAGCGAGGCGTCACCGTTGAGCGGCGATTGTGCAATCTCCGGGCCCGTCACCGGTTATGTTTTCGGGCTGTCGCGATGGCTAACGTGGCGATGCAGTCCCTAGCGTCGTCGCTTGCCGCGGCGTGGCTTACACTCAGAGATCGCGGACGACCGCCAACTCCTATTGGTTGGCGCAACTATCAACTGGTTGGCGCAACTATCAACGATTTCAACGCGGACAAAGCCGGACAACTGTGCGGCTTTGTCCGCGTTCACCCAGTGAAGGCTGCTACCGAAAGGAGCCAGGCGACGGTCTGGGATGCGACCGTGCAGATCCCTCGTCTTCTAAACGGGAGTCGCAATCCCCGCAATCACCTCAGCGCCCGCACGCCGAAGTCGTCCAGCCAGCGCGTCATCGACTCGCGCGCGAATGATGAGCCGATCGCCGTCGGTGCGCTGATCGATCACCTCGCCGCCACGGTGAATCTCCGCGAGCAGTTTGCCGTCGCCTGCGGACAGTCGAATCTCGACGAGTGGACGACGCGATCGCACGGCTGCGCCCAGTGCGCGTCGGAGCGGCTCGAGCCCCCCGTCGTGCACCGCGGACACGAACACGGCGCTCTTCACGAGCCGCCCGATCCGCTCCTGCAGCGCCAGCAATTCGTCCTCGCCGAGCAGATCGATCTTGTTGAACACGAGGAGGCGCGGCCGATCCCCAACACCCAACTCCTCCAACACCTGTTCGACGACGACGCGTTGCTCCTCCCAGGTCGGTTGGCTCGCGTCGATGACGTGAAGGAGTAGGTCAGCCTCAGCCGTCTCCTCGAGCGTGGCGCGAAACGACGCGACGAGATGGTGAGGCAGCTTTCTGATGAAGCCGACGGTATCGGTAACGAGCACTTTCGCTTCGCCGACGTCCACCTCGCGCGTGAGCGGATCGAGCGTGGCGAACAGCCGATCCTCGATGAGAATGTCCTTTCCGTTGCCCGTCAGGGCAGCCAGGATCGATGACTTGCCGGCGTTAGTGTAGCCGACGAGCGACGCCTTGAACGCGCGCTGTCGCGATTGGCGCTGGACGACGCGGCCCTTCTGGACGTCCTGCAACCGTGCTTTGAGCAGCTTGATGCGGTGATTGATCAGCCGCCGGTCCGTCTCGAGCTGCGTTTCGCCAGGACCCCGCATGCCGATGCCTCCCCGGGTCTTCTCGAGGTGGGTCCACATTCGCGTTAGGCGCGGCAGCATGTACTCGAGTTGCGCGAGCTCGACCTGCATCTTGGCTTCGGCGGTGCGCGCGCGCGTGGCGAAGATGTCGAGAATCAATTCGGCGCGGTCGACGACGCGCTGGCCGACGGCGTCCTCGATGTTCTTCCCCTGCGACGGGGACAGCTCGTCGTCGAAGATGACGAGCGATGCGCCCCTGTCGGACACCATGTCGCGCAGCTCGTCGATCTTGCCGGAGCCGAGGTAGGTCCCGGGGTGCGGCTTCTCGAGCTGCTGCATGACCTGGCCGACGACGACGGCGCCGGCGGTATCGGCCAGTTCCTCGAGCTCGCGAAGGTGTTCGCCGGTCACGCGCCGCGCGCCGGCGCGCTTGAGCGGCGCACCGACGAGCACGGCACGGTCGACGGTTGGAGCGATGTCGATCGGTTCTTTAGCGATGGCTCAGTCTCCGCGGCTGTTGCCGCCGAGCGTCGAGTATCGCCCGGTTTGCGAGAACGGCACCGTCGCGTTGATGCCGATCGGCGAGCCGACGGTGACTTCACCCTTCACCGTGTACATCACGCTTCCCGTGTTCATCAGCTGGCGCCCCGCGGCGCCGACGCCGGCGTACGTGAAGTTGATCGGGATGTGCACCTGTTGCGTCTTCTTCCCCTCGACATGGAAGCCCTGCGTCGTTATGCCATTTGCGAAGGGCACCGTGTCGACGAGCACGTTGTACTTGAGCTGCGTTGCGTCGAGACGGAAATCGTTAGGGTTTTGAACATTCAAAACGACGTCGAGCGAGCCGCCGTTGAGACCTACGCCCGTCACCTTCACGTCCGCCAGCGTAACGACCGGATCCTTGAGGCTTTGCTTGCCGAGTGCCGAACAGCCTGCCACTGCGATTGCCGCCGCCAACAGAATTCGTCGCATGTACCCTTCCTCCGATGGAATTCGGGATCCTTACGCCCTGTCCTCGGACGAGGCTTCTGACTCCGCCTTTCGCTTCAGCTCTTCCCACCACGCGATTCGCTTCGCGATCTCGCGCTCGAATCCAAATTTCCCAGGCTCGTAAAACGTCGCGCCGCGCAACGCGTCGGGCAGATATTCCTGGGGAATGTATGCCTCCGGTGCGTCGTGCGCATACTGGTACCCCTTGTGATATCCCAGTTCCTTCATCAGCGGCGTCGGAGCATTTCGAATGTGCAGGGGTACGGGTTCGGCTGGATGTGACTGCGCCGCTTCCATCGCGGCGCCGAGCGCTCGCTTCGCGCTGTTCGACTTCGGCGCGGTCGCGAGATACACGACCATCTCCGCAAGCGGTAAATACCCTTCCGGCGGTCCAAGATGATGGAACGCGTCGCGCGCGGCGACAGCGAGCTTGAGCGCCTCCGGGTCCGCGAGCCCGATGTCCTCGGCGGCCATCGCGATCGCGCGACGGAACATGATCATCGGGTCGGCGCCCCCGTCGATCATGCGTGCCATCCAGTAGAGCGCGCCCTGGGGATCGCTGCCGCGCAGGCTCTTGTGAAACGCGCTGAGCATGTTGTACGTCTCTTCCCCGCGCTTGTCATACCGCGCGAAGCGCAACTGGAGCGCGTCGCGCGCGACGTCGACGGTAATCGTGCCGCCCGCGCCGACATGCGTCGCCGCCGCCTCGAGCGCCGTCAGCGCGCGGCGCGCGTCGCCGTCCGCCTGCTCGGCGAGCAGGCCTAACGAGTCTGGTTCGGCGGTGAGCTCCATCGCGCCGAGTCCGCGATCGCGATCCTCGAGCGCGCGCACGAGCAGGGTGCGGATGTCGTTGGGCGTGAGTGACTGCAACACGAACACCCGCAGCCGTGAGAGGAGCGCGCCGATGATCTCGAACGATGGGTTCTCCGTCGTCGCGCCGATGAGCGTGATCGTCCCCGCCTCGACGTGCGGCAGAAAGGCATCCTGCTGCGCCTTGTTGAAGCGATGGATCTCGTCGGCGAAGAGAATCGTACCGCGGCCCAGCCGTCGACGTCCTTCCGCCTCGTTGACGATCTCGCGCACGCGGGGCACGCCCTCGGTCACGGCGGAGAACGGCACGAACTCGCGATCGGTGTACCGAGCGATGACGCGCGCGAGCGTGGTCTTCCCGGAGCCCGGGGGCCCCCAGAACACCATCGAGCTCACCGAACCTCGCTCGATGGCCTCGCGGAGCGGCTTCCCTGGCGCGAGCAGATGCTGCTGCCCGACGAATTCGTCGAGCGAGCGCGGACGCATCCGTGCCGCGAGTGGATCGGGGGTGCGCCCGGCGAAGAGCGAATCGCCCTCATCGCTCGGCCGGCCTCGCGATCGACGCTCAGGCATCGGATCCCGCTCGCTCTTTTTTCGTCGCAGCCGCAGCGGACGCAAAGAGCCAGATAGAAAATGAGAACATTGATTGAAGAATACTAATTTCTGAGACTGCGGCGTCTGTGCGTGCTCGCCGAGGCAGCCCCACTCGTGCCAGGAGGAGTCTCAAGAGCTGAGGAGCGATCAGTAAAATTCGAGCAATCCGTCAAATTCGTGATAACCCTTCGTCGTTGTGGCCTGCTCGGCGACAATGCATTCAGCGCGTGAGCGACCGCGCGAGCAGATACAAGCCGCATCCGAACAGAAAGCTCGTCGGAATCTGCCATCCCCGCTTCGCCTGAAACTCCGGGACGAGATTCGACGCGCCAACGTAGAGAGTAACTCCCGCGGCGATCGCGAGCCCGTTCACCTGGAGAAACGCGAGCTGGTCGGTAAGAACAACCCCGAGAAAAGTCGCGGTGCCGAGGGCGGCCGCGGCGAGGAGCGCTCGCCCCCGCCCCGCGCCCGCGGCGAGGAAGAGACTCGAGATCGCGAGGCCCTCGGGGAACTTGTGCAGCAACACGGCGAGGAAAACGAGCGCGCCGAGCGACGAGCTCACTCGCAGCGAGCTCGAGACGGCGACGCCATCGACGAAGGTGTGCAACAGCAGGCCAACGAGAGCGGAGATGCTCACGACCTCGGAGACCTCGTGCGTCTCTTCGCCGAAGTGAAAGTGCCGGCCGAGGGTGTGCTGCGTGAGGTGCACCAGCAGATACGCGACGAGCACGACGAGCGCGGCGCGAGCACCGCCACGGGCGATCGCTTCGGGAAAGAGATCGAGCACGGCGACCGAGATCAGAAATCCGGCCGCGAGTGACAGCATCAGGTCGAGCGCGCGCAGGCTCCAGCGCGTCCGACTGATGACCGCTACCGCTCCGAGCACGTTCGCGCCTGCTGCCGCTAACGCGTACAGCAGCTCCGCGCTCGTCACGCCGACTGTAGCCCGAGTCGCTCGACCGCGGCCGCGACAGCGCTCGCCAGCTCGGGCGCGGCCGGGAAATCCTCGCGCTTCATCTTCCAGCTCTTCGTTCGCACGCGCTTCTGCTCCTCGAGTCCTTTGCCCTCGAGGAGATACAGCCAGCGGTCGGTCCGCGCGTAGATGAAGAGCTCGAGGTGCGGGTTGAGCGTCAACTGATCTTCGGATGTGAAGACCGAGAACTCGATACCACCGTACCGCGCGAGCAGGATCTTCAACTTCGCGATCTGCTCGCGCACGTCGGGGAGCGCGATCCCCTCACCCTTCCATGTCTGATTGCCGCGCAGGTCCTCGATGACCACGTCGACGGCGGGCGAGAGTTGCTCGCAAAGCGTATAGAACAGATCGACGACGCGCTCGGCGTTCGCGACCACGTGCGCCGAGTAGTAGTCGGACTCCTGCAGGAACGTGAAACCGTCGGCGCTCGCTCGAAAGCGACGCCAGATGGAAGCTTCAGGGGTGCGGCCGCGAAAGAACATGCTTGGGTGCTTGTTGCTCGCTGCTTGGTGCTCGCTGCTTGGTGCTCGGTGCTTGGTGCTCGCTGCTTGGTGCCAGATCTCTACTCTCTACTCTCTACCCTCTACCCTCTACCCGCTTCGCCTCTTGCAATAGCGAGTCCCGGGTGTTGCGACTCGGATCCTCGAGCACTGCATCGAGGAGCGCATGCAGAATCTTACCGATCAGGGGTCCGTTCGTGATACCGGCCGCGCGCAAATCATCACCATCGATCGCGAGATCGGCGATCTCGATCGGGTCGTTGCGCGCGGCGAGGAGCATGCGCCGATAGAGCGAGCCCAGTCGAGATTGCAGTCCGCGGTCGGAGGGACGCCGCGCCCGCCAGAGCGCGCCGGCGATGCGCATGAACGGCGGGAGATCGAGGCGGCCGATCGCCGCGACCCAGTGCCTCACGCGAGCATCCGATGGGTCTTTCGGGCTGGCGAGTGCCTCGTCGACCGCCGCGCCGATCTCGCTCCACGTCCCCGCCAGATCTCCGACGCGGCGGATCTCCGCTCGCGAAAATCGGAGCGCCGTGAGCGCGCGACGGGCTCCCGGCTCGCCGAGCTCGATGAAGAGCACGGCGACGCGCGTGAAGACCCGATACGGCTTCGTCGCGCTGCTCGCTGGAGGCAAGAGATCGAGCGCGGAGAGCGTGTCGTCGCCGACATTCGAGAGCGCGGGGATCACCGTGCCTAACACGCCGGTGCTCTTCCAGAGAGCGAGCGCGCGCCCCGGGCGCTTCACCTGCTCCATCGTCTTCTCGAGCTCCTGCTTCACTCGCTCGGGAGACAAACGGCCCATGTGAGGCGCGCTTCGCTCGATGGCGGCGAGCGTCGTACGCTCGATCGTGAAATCGAAGCGCGCGGCAAAACGGATCGCGCGCAAGGCACGCAGGCGGTCCTCGCGCATCCGCGCGTCCGCGTCGCCGACGGCGCGGACCATGCGTCGGGAGAGGTCCTCGCGTCCGTCGAAGGGATCGCGGAGCTCATCGCGCGATGGCGAGTACGCGATCGCGTTGATCGTGAAGTCGCGTCGCGCCAGGTCTTCCTCGAGTGTCGCGCCGAACTCGACTTCGGCGTGCCGTCCGTCCGTCTTGATGTCGCGACGAAAGGTCGTGACCTCGTGGAGCGTTCCTTCTGGATCGAGCACGCCGACGGTCCCGAACTGAATGCCGACCGGAATCGTGCGTCGATGGCCGAAAATCTCGCGGACCTGCTCGGGTGTCGCCGAGGTCGCGAAGTCCCAATCCAAATGCGGATGTCCGAGCATCGCGTCTCGGACCGCGCCGCCGACGCACCACGCCTCGAATCCACCCTCCTCGAGCCGACGCGCGATGGCGAGGACGGGCTCCGGTGGACGCAGAAGGGTCATGGAGAGTGGAGACGAACTGGTCTGGTGGGACGGATTGGCCGGGCGTTGAGAATAACCTGGACTTTTCGAGCCGAGAAGCGCTTCGGGGCTGCACCGATAGGCCGGTCGGTGCAATATTTGGGTGCCCCGCGTCGATATTTCCGACGAGTCCAGCCGGATCAGGAGGTTGAGTTTGCAGGAGTTGGAGACATTGCTCGCGCGCTCGAGCGCGCACGAGCACTTCAAGGCCGACGTTCGCGCGTATTGCAGTCGCGGTGAAGCCACCCGCATCCGCGTCACCGGCTATATCCCTCGCGTCAAGGTTCAGCGGCTCCTGAAGCACATGCTGGCGACCGAGCCCGAACTCGCCATCGATGGCGTGTCGGTGCGCGGATTGTCGGGATGTTCGGACTTCAGCGGCACCGTCGAGGCGAGAACGCAAGGTACGACACACGTGTTCGATTTCGGCTGGTGCTGCCGCTGGCGCGCGGAGCAGGAAGGGTGGACGGACTTCTTCGGGCTCCCGGATCAGATTCGCGCGGCGCAGGAGTTCGATTGGCGGTGCTTCCATACCTGGGAAAAGCGCGGGATGCGGAACGCGGGATGAGGGGCCCGCATCCCGCATCCCTAGCTCTCGAACAACTCGCGCATCGCATCCAGCGTCAGACCGGCGCCTAACGCGAGCATGAGATCGATCCGCGCCTGCTGCGGCCTGCGGCTCCCGGCGAGAATGGCCCCGCGCTCGTGCAACCGACGCGCGCCTCCGGGATATCCATAAGTTCGGCCGACGCGTCCGCGCTGCACTCGTGAGGCGATCACGACTGGCTTGCCGTCGTCGTGCCACCGATCGATCCCCTCGATCATCGCCGGTGGCACATTCCCGCGACCCATGCCGGCGACGACGACGCCGCGCGCGTCACGCCGCGAGGCGTCGAGCAAACGCGAATCGGAGCCGGCCCACGCGTACACGATGTCCACCGGCCCGCCGAGCGTGGGAGGCGTCAATGGCGGTTGCAGCTCGGGGAGCGCGCGCCGAAACACGACCTGCCCGTCGTCGACGACGCCTAACGGGCCAAGTCCCGGACTCTCGAACGCGTCGACCGCGTGCGTATGCGCTTTGGTGACGTCGAGCGCCGAGAAGACCCGGTCGCACATTGCGACCAGTACGCCGAGCCCGTTCGCCGCTTCGCTCGCCGCGACCCGCACCGCCGCGCCGAGATTGGCGGGACCGTCCCAACCGAGGTCGCTCGACGTTCGCATCGCGCCCGTGAAGACGATGGGCTTCGGCGCGGCGAGCGATCGCGCGACGAGATAGGCGGATTCCTCGAGCGAATCGGTGCCGTGGGTAACGACGATCCCCTGCACCTCCGGCCGGCCAAGCTGCAGCGCGATGGTGTTCCGAAGCGCCCACATCCGCTCCATCGTCATGTGCGGACCAGGGTGCGCTCCGAAATCCACGATCTCGATGTCGGCGATCAGTTCGATCGAGGGCGCCAGCGCGAGGATGTCGCGCCCCGAGAGTGACGGAACCGCGCCTCCGCTCGCCGGATCGTGGCGCATCGAGATCGTCCCGCCGGTGAACAGGAGGACGATCATCCGGCGAGCACGCTCCCCCCGTTGACGTTCAATATCTCGCCGGTGATGTGGCGCCCGAGATCGGAGCAGAGGAACACGATCGGACCGGCGATGTCGCGCGGCTGCGCGACGCGTCCGAGCGGAATCGCGGCCGCGATGCGCTCGCGTCCGCCATTCGCGAATGGTCCCTCGCACATTTCGGTGTCGACCCAACCCGGCGCGACGCTGTTCACGGTGATGCCGCGCTTCGCGAGCTCGACGCAGAGTGATTTCACATAGGAGATCATCGCGCCCTTCGACGCCGCGTAGTCGGCGTGAAAGGCCTCGCCGCGCTGTCCGGCGGTACTCGAGACGAGCACGATCCGGCCGCCATCGTTCATGAGGCGCGCGGCCGCTCGCGTCGTGAAGAACATCGAGTCGACGTTCTCGAGCATCGTGCGCCGCCAGCGGCTGTCGTCCATGTCCGCCACGGGCACGTCATCGGCGGGCCAGATGCCGGCGTTGCCGACGAAGAAGTCGAGGCCGCCCAGGTCCGACGCCGCGTATCTGACCAACGACTCCGATCCCTCGCGCGAGCCGATGTCCTGAGCGTATGCGAATGCCCGCACGCCGGCGGCTTGCGCCTGTTCGACGATGCGCGCCGCATCCTCCTTGCGCGATCGATAGCCGATGGCGACGTCCACGCC
>DATBHD010000306.1:0-28716 GCA_036557635.1 Gemmatimonadaceae bacterium | reverse complement strand
CCGCGCGACGCCACGTCTGGCGGCGCTGGACGTTCGATTGGCGCCCCGAGACGCCCGGACGCTACACTCTTTTTGCGCGGGCGACGGGTGCGGACGGCAGTTGCCAGCCCGAGCGACATGATCCGAACAACGGCAACTACGTCATCGACCACGCGCTGCCGATCGAGGTCGTCGTCGGGAACGGTTGAGGTCAGCAGGTCCGCTGAAGCCACTCACTCATCTCGCTATCGAGGTCATTTCGTAGTTGTGAAGAGCAGAACGCAGATGAACGAAGAGGGAAGAGCGGTAATCGGTGTCTCCCCGCGTCACTCTGATCGCAGGGCGACGAGCGGATCGACCCGCGTCGCGCGTCGCGCGGGCAGATATGACGCCACCAGCGCCACGGCGCCCAGTACGAGTGCGATGCCGGCATAGGTGAGCGGATCCGACGGCGTAACCCCAAACAGCAACGTCCGCATGAGTCGCGTCAGCGCGAAAGCGCCTCCGAGACCGATCGCGATTCCAACGCCGGTAAGTACCAAGCCCTGTCGAACAACGAGTGCGCGCACGTCACTCTGCCGTGCGCCAAGCGCCATCCGCACGCCGAACTCGCGCGTTCGCTGAATGACCCCGTACGACATCACCCCGTAGATCCCGACCGCGGCGAGGATGAGACCAAGCATGCCGAAAACCCCAAACAGCATCGTGCTCAGACGGCTCGTGTCCAGCGACTCGGCGACGAGCGCATCCATCGTCTCGAGGCGGCCAACCGGCTGATCTCGGTCCACGGAGCGCACCGCGTCGCGGAATGGCTTCGCGATCGTCGACGGATCGCCGGCCGTGCGGACGACGACGGTCATCCCCGAATACACGAATTGAGGAAGGGGACGGTAGATCTCCATGAATGGCGCCTTGTCGACGCCCTCGTGATGCACATCCCCGGCGACGCCGACGATCCGCACGTGCTGCGGCGCACCCCAGTCGTAATCGATGAACTTCCCGACCGCGCTCTCGTTAGGCCAGAAGGTCCGCGCGAGCGTCTCGCTCACGACGGCGACCGACGGCGTGTTCGCCAGATCGGCGTCGGTGAGTGGCCGGCCTGCTTCGATTGGAATTCCCATCGCTCGGAAATAGCCCGGTGTCACCGCGCGCATGTCGCCAACCGGCTCCGCGCCTTTCGGTGGCACCGGTCGGCCCGGCACGGTGAAATCGCTCGCCGAACGCTCTCCCGTGAGAGGGAGAAAGCTGATCGCGCCGACGGCCTGCACGCCGGGGAGCGCCGCAACCCGCGCCTCGAGCGCGCGGAAGAATGCGATCTGCGACGTATCGCTGCGATACTTGCGCGTCGGAATCGAGACTTGGGCCATCAACGCGTGATCGGGCTCGAAGCCGAGCTGCACGTGTCGGAGCGCCGCGAACGACCGAATCATGAGCCCGGCGCCGGCGAGCAGCACGATCGCGAGGGACAGCTCGGCCACGACGAGCGCGCTCCGAAGTCGCGCCGTCGCGCGTGTGGCGGCACCGCCGCCTCGGCCACCCTCTTTGAGCGTGTCGTGCAATGCGCCGCCGCGCGAAATGGTGAGCGCCGGCACGAGACCAAAGGCGATGCCTGTCAGCACGGCGACCGCCACGGTGAACGCGAGCACTCGACCGTCGATCGCGACGTCCGTGATCGCCCGCGCCGGGAAGGTGGGCGGAATGAGCGCGACGATCGCGCGCGTCCCGACCGCCGCCAATCCGAGACCGACGAGCGACGCAACGAAAGACAGCAGCACGCTCTCTGTCAGCAGCTGCCTGACGAGTCGGCCACGCGTCGCGCCCAACGATGCGCGGATCGCGATCTCCCTCTGGCGCGCACTTGCCCGCGCGAGCATCAAATTCGCCACGTTGGCGCAGGCGATGACGAGCAGGAACGCGACCGCGCCGAGCAGCACGAGCAGCCCCGTGCGCACGTCGCCGGTGAGATTCTCGCGCAAGGGCTGCGCGTTCGCCGACCAGTTCGCGCCGAACTGCGGAAACTCGACCGCTCGCCGTTGCGCGATCAGGTGCATCTCGGCGTCCGCGCGCTCCATCGAGACGCCCGGCGCGAGCCGCGCGATCACCTTGAGGAATCGGCCGGACCAGCCGCGATCCGCGGCGCCGAAGCGCGTCGGAACCCAGAGCTGCACCGGTGTGAAGAACCGGTAGCCGTTAGGCAGGACGCCGACAACGGTGTACTGAACGCCGGCGAGATTGAACGTCTCTCCGGCCACGTTTGCCCGCCCGCCGAAGCGCTGCTGCCAGAGATCGTAGCTGATCACCGCGACGCGCGGCGCGTCCGGATTGTCCTCCGCCACCGTGTACGGGCGGCCGACGACCGGCCTGACACCGAGAATCGAGAAGACCTCGGCGGAGACATGTCGCACCTGCAGCGACAGCGGCTCGTCGCCGGCACCGGTGAGCGAGCCGGGGGTATCGACCCACGCCGCCATGCCCTCGAACGAGTGCGACGCGTCTCGCCACGCGAGGTAGTTCGCGGGGCTGACGGAGTTGTGCATCTCCTCACTGCTGAGATTGTGCTCCCAGAGCAGCGCGAGTCGCGAGGGGTCGCGATACGGCAGCTCTCGCAACAGCACCGCGTTCACGACGGAGAACATCGCCGTGTTGGCCCCGACGCCCAGCGCGACCGTGAGCACGGCGGCAATCGTGAACACCGGGCTGCGCAACAACGCGCGTCCAGCATATCGGAGATCCTGAAGGAACAGATCCAAGCGACGCTCGCGAAGGTGATGCTGAAATATCAGCACTCGGACCCGAATCGCAAGCCCCTTCGCTGAGTTCCGAACGCCGCATGGGACTCGCCTCTAACCCCTAGCCCCTAGCCCCTAGCCCCTGGCTCCTTCGCCCCTCGAGACCGGTTGTAGTCGATGGCAGCACGTATGAGCTTCTTGAACGCGGCTTCATCGAGCTTGTCTCCTTCATGGAGATCGATCGCTCGCCGCACGTTGCTATCGAGGCCGTTGTTGAAGAGGTGCGACGGGTCCTTCAACGAGGCGCCGTTGGCAAACGTCACCTTCACGTGGCTCTTGTAGGTCTCGCCCGTGCAGATCATTCCGTCCTGATACCACACCGGAACTCCCCTCCACTTCCATTCCTCGACCACGTCCGGGTCCGCCTGCTTGATGAGGGCGCGGATGTGGGCCAGCGTCTCGCCCCTCCAGTCGTCCAGCTCCTCGATCCGCGCGTCGATCAGCCCGGATGGAGAGACGGGCTTCGTCGTTAGGCTCTTTTTCATGAGTTCTCCTCCTGTGCCGCCTGACGCCGGCGCTACCGGCGCGCGAGCTGGACGAGTTGAATGAGGTTGCCGCAGGTGTCGTCGACCATCGCGATCGTCGACGCGGTGACATTGGTTGGCGGCATCGTAAACTCCCCGCCGCGCGCTTTGATGCGCTCGTAGTCACCCTTGACGTCGTCGGTGTAGAACATCGCCGCGGGCTTCCCCTGCTGCTGCATCGCCTGCTGATAGGCCTTCGCCGCCGGGTTGTCGTTCAGCGCCAGCTGCAGCTCCGTCCCGTTAGGCTCCTCTGTCGACGCGACCGTGAGCCAGCGATACGGTCCCTGCGAAAAGTCGGTCTTCTTCGCGAAGCCCAGCACGTCGGTGTAAAAGCGCAGGGCCTTCTCCTGGTCGTCGACGTAGACACTCGCCAGCTTGATCTTCATGACGATTCTCCTCTGTCTGTCAGCGCATCGACACGAGATAGGCGTCGAGTCGAGTGTAGCTGCTCTCGGTTCCAAACTTGGCGTACTTCACCGCCTGGTCGCGCGCCGCAATGCTCGCGTAACGCGATTCGACCGTCACGGTGGTGCGGCCGTTCTCCTCGGTGAACGTCGTCGTGCTCGTGTTCTCTTCGCCGTTGACCGTCATCACCTGGACGAAGCGCTTCGGCGGGTCGACCTCGCGATACGTGCCGGTCACCGGGAACTCGCGTCCCTGCCCCATTCGGTACACGTAGTGCCACGTGCCGCCGGGGCGCAGGTCGATCTCGCAGACCGGCATCGTCGCCTGTGTCGGTTGCCACTGCGGGAGGTGTTTAGGATCCGTGAAAGCCGCCCACACGAGCGCGCGCGGCGCGTCGAAGGTACGGGTGATCACGAGCTCGCGATCGCTCGGCGTGGAGACCATCGTCGGGTTGCGGGCGGGCGCGGGCGCGGCGCCCTTACTTGGCGTCATCATCGTCCTGCTCCTCGGACATCAAACGGGTGAGGTATGCGTCGAGGCGCTCGTATGCGGCGTCCCAGAATTCGCGGTAGTCCTCGGCCCACTCCGCAATCTTCTTGATCGGCGCCGCCTGAAGGCGGCAGGGCCTCCATTGCGCTTCGCGTCCGCGCGCGACGAGCCCGGCGCGCTCGAGCACCTTGAGATGTTTCGAGACCGCGGGTCCGCTCATCTTGAAGGGCTTGGCGAGCTCACCGACAGAGCACTCGCCGTAGGCCAGGCGTGCAAGGATGGCGCGTCGGGTGGGATCGGCGAGAGCGGCGAAGGTGATAGAGAGTTGGTCCGCGGGCATATCTAACTGGTTGGTTACTTAACCTGACAGTTAGATAATGCCCGGGCTGCGGCCCGTCAAGGGTATCGGTGATTGGAGGGACAGGGCCTGCCTCCGCGGCCTCGACCATTCCTGTAGCGAGCCTAACGATACAGAATCGAGGCTACCGCCTGGTCCGCGGTCAGGGAAAGCCCGGCTGCGCCGCTCCGGCGGGCAATTCACATTGCCGATGGTACGCGCAGCGTTACCGCATCCGCGGAGGGCTATATATGAAAGGGTTCATCGGCGACATCGAAGACCAGACCGAGAGGAATCGCGACTTTCGTCAGGTGATCTATACCGGCCAGCACGTGCAGCTGGTGCTGATGTCACTCGAACCGGGAGAGGACATTGGCGAGGAGGTGCATACCGATACGGACCAGTTCTTCCGAATCGAAGATGGGAGAGGCGAGGTGACGATCGACGGCCGGTCGACACAAGTGGAGAGCAGCACGGCGGTCGTCGTTCCAGCCGGCGCCCGACACAACGTGAGAAACACCGGCAACAAAGCGCTGAAGCTCTACACGATCTATGGACCGCCGCACCATGCGGACGGCACCGTCCATCATACGAAGAGCGACGCCGAGCACTCCGAGGAGCATTTCGCCGGCAAGACGACGGAGTGACTCGCCGCGCATAACGAGGCGACTCCTAGTACCCGGCACCCCAGCGATACTGCCACGCAATTCCGAACACCGAGAAGGCGGTTCCGGTGCGGGTGTAAACGCCGCGGCTGTGCGTGAGCTTGATCGATTGGTACCGATTCAGCGGCAGCACCAGCTCCGCGCCGACGCGGGAGTTCCCCAGCGGCGAGCTATTGACGTCGCCGTTCAACATCGTCCGACCGCCCCGGTAATACGTGGTGCCTAACGCGGCCCAAACGTCGCCACCGAAGTCATAGCTGAGGTTTGCCTGCGCGGCGTAGATGGGCGACTGCTCGAGGGTCTTACCCCCCAAGTAGTCGTCATTCCGTCTGTAAAGGGCGGCGCTGGTGGTGACGTCCAGCGTGAACTTTCTCAACGCCTTGGAGAGTCCGACGTCCGCTCTGATCCACCAGCGGTTCGTGCCGAGATTGATTGCTTTGCTGGAGTCGTACTGGCCTAACGGCAAGGACGCCTGGAGGCTCGCTCCGATGACCAGTTCCTTCTTGTAGCCAGCGAACTCCTTCATGGAAAGCGCGGGGGCGCCGTACAGGTTGATCGAGAGGCGGAGCCGCGGGTCGCCGAAGCCGCTGATCTTACGTTCCGCGGTTTGCCCGGCCACCGTTCCGGTGCCCGACAGCTCGAGCAGCGGTAAGACGACGTCGACCTTGCCGGACTTGCCCCACAGGTTCAGCGCGCGCACGTAGGCGAAGACGCCGGAGTGGATCCTGAGCTGAGCGTCCTGGACGGACAGCGACGGATCAACGGAGAGACCGCCGAGCGAATAGGTGTAGCCCGCGAGGAAAAAGTTGAACCCGACTGGCGAGTTCGAGTAGGCCCGGGGCTCCATCTCCTGCGCCTCCGCTCCCGTCAGTGCTCCTGTGATGAGCACCAACCCCATAACGAGCGCGAGCGCGGGCCGCGCGCAAGACGCCGGGCCGTTCATGGTTCGCAACCCCGCCACAGTCTTTACCCCGATTCTTGCAAAGGAGGACCCAGCAGGTCTGAGCTGTTCATTCGATGTGCCGCCAGTGCCTCCGGCGCCCTCTCCTCCTCTCTCAGCGGCGGATATCCAGGCTCATCCGCTTGGCTAGTGTGAGCTCAATTCCGAGGGAGAAGGCATGACCAGCGTGACGAGGATCTCGCCGAAAGCCGGCGTTGCAAAGATCAAACGCCCTCCACGCTTCGTGTCGTCCGAGGACCTCGTCGACGCCGGGAAAAAACTGCGCGACACGGTTTCGCGGGCGAGCCAGGGGGTATGGAAGCGGCCCAAGCACCGAGTAAACCCCCTCGAGGTCCTTCATCAATCCGACGCCGGACGACTTCCCGAGCTCATTCCGATCCGGTACGGCCGAATGCTGGAATCGCCGTTCACGTTCTTCCGCGGAGCCGCAAATGTGATGGCCGCGGATCTGGCCGTAACTCCGACAATGGGTGTCAAAGTCCAAGCCTGCGGCGACTGCCACCTGCTCAATTTCGGCGGCTTCGCTACGCCCGAGCGAAACATCATATTCGAGATCAATGATTTCGATGAGACGGCTCCGGCTCCCTGGGAATGGGACGTGAAGCGGCTCGTCACATCGATAGTGCTCGCGGCCAGGGCCAACGGCCTGTCAGAGACTGCGGGTCGCGATGGTGCGGTGACCTGTGCACGTAGCTATCGCGAACGGCTGCACGAGACGGCGGCGATGAGTCCCCTGGAGGCGTGGTACGCGCATTTCAGCGGAGAGGACTTCATCGGCCTGGTAGATCGCGACACGCGGAAGCGCATGCGTCGCAGAATCGAGAAGGCAAGGGCGCAGACTTCATCGGAGCTGGACTACCCGAAGCTGGCCGACATGGTCGGCGGGCAGGTACACATCAAGGACCAACGGCCGCTCATCTTTCACCCTGCGTTCACACGTGACGAACGTTTCAGGGCGAGGTTAGACAAGTTCCTGGCCGATTATCGCGAAACCCTCGCTGACGACCGGCGCGCGCTGCTGGACCGCTACCGTCTGGTCGATGTGGCGATCAAGGTAGTGGGAATTGGCAGCGTCGGGCGATACTGCGCGATTGGCCTCTTCATGTCGCCGGCGAACCAGCCGCTGTTCCTACAGTTCAAGCAAGCCACGACGTCCGTGCTCGAACCCTACGCCGGCAAGAGCGCGTATCCGCATTCCGGGCAGCGCGTCGTCATGGGGCAGCGCTTGATGCAGTCGGCTTCGGACATTTTTCTCGGCTGGACGACCGGCCTCGAAGGCCGCGAGCTCTATGTGCGTCAGTTGCGTGACGCGAAGATCAAGCCGCTTGTCGAGACCTTCAATCGCAGCATGCTGGCGACGTACGGAGCAGCTTGCGGGTGGGCGCTGGCGCGTGCACACGGCAGGGCCGGCCAGCCGTGGTTGGTGTGCGGCTATCTTGGCAACGGTGATGCGTTCGATGAGGCGATGGGGGATTTCGCCGTCGCCTACGCGGACCAAACCGAACGCGATCATGCGGCGCTCAAGGCGGCTGTCAGCGCGGGCCGGATCGAGGCGCAGCAGGTGGACGAGCACTAATCGCATCCACGTGAATTCGGCGCCGATCCGCACCTGACAATTGCGCGAGGCGCGCTCCTCGAGGAGCTCGAGGAGAGCGAGACGTGGGGGGGGCGCGTTACGAAGCTGTTACGGCGCGGTCGGGTCCGGCCCGATGGCCGAGCGCAATCTTCAAAACGATCGTGAGCGTTGATCGACAACGCGCCGCGTCACGGGCGCACACCGGGCATGGGCCAACCTCGAGCGCTCTCATGGCGTATGCACTAACCGCCGAGCGAGGAACTTTTCCGCTCGATCTCAGCGATCCAAGTGTTCTGCTCGCGAACGTGCGAATGTTGCGCGACGCCGTTCATGAGAACGCGACCGCGACGATGAGTCGCTGGCGACCATTCGTTCGAAGACGTGCCTTCGTCGCCAGCGCCATCAATCTCGCGCATTACCTCGCCCTGCGGCATCACGACCTCCGCCACTTGCAGTCGGAGCTCGTGCCGTGGGGGCTGTCATCCCTTGGACGGAGTGAGTCGCGGGTCCTGGCGAATCTCGACGCCGTCCTGGCGACGCTCGCGTCGGTGTGCGGCAAGGACCCATCCCAGTGGCCCCGCCCGCCGCGGCGTGCCTTCGCCCGCGGCGAGCGTCGTCTGCGGCGGAACGCCGACGAGCTCTTCGGAGCCGCGCCGGAGCCGCGCCACATCCGCATCATGGTCACTCTTCCGAGCGAGGCGGCGACCGACGAGGCGCTCGTCGGCGAGCTCGTTAGGCGCGGAATGGACTGCGCGCGCATCAACTGCGCGCACGACGATCAGACGGCCTGGGACCTCATGCTCCGGAATGTTCGGTCGGCAGCCGCGGCCGCCAAGCGGCAGTGCGCCGTGCTGATGGATCTTGGCGGTCCCAAGCTGCGGATTGTCGACGTCCGCACACCTCAACCGAAGCATCGTGTCGTCGGTGGCGATCGGATTCTGCTCGTTGGTCGCGAATTTGCCGACCTTGGCCGCTTCCCCGTCCAGGTGCGGAGCTCCGTTGCATCGCTACCCGACACGCTGAAAGTCGGCGCCGCGGTGTGGATCGACGACGGTCGGCTCGGCACCGAGGTACACGCCCGCGAGCCCGAGGGCGTCGTCCTCGTTGCTCGTTATGCGCAGCCGAAAGGACTCCGACTGGCCGCGGACAAAGGGATGAACGTTCCCGGTACCACACTTGGCATATGCCCCTTGACGTCGAAGGATCTCGCCGACCTCGCTTTCATCGCGCGTCGTGCGGACATCGTTGGCTACTCCTTCGTGCAGGAAGCCGCCGACATTGCGCTGTTGCAGGAAGAGCTCCGTGTCCGCCTAACGGCTGGAACGCCATTGCCACCGATGATCGCGAAGATCGAGACCGAGCGCGCTGTCGCGAATCTGCCGGCGATGATTCTTCAAGCTGCGGGACAGCAGCCGTTCGGCGTCATGATCGCACGCGGCGACTTGGCGGTGGAAATCGGCTACGAGCGCCTGGCCGAGATCCAGGAGGAGATGCTGTGGTTGTGCGAGGCGGCGCACGTGCCCGTGATTTGGGCGACGCAAGTGCTCGAGCGGCTCGTGAAGAAGGGAATGCCATCGCGCGCGGAAATGACCGATGCGGCAATGTCCCAACGCGCGGATTGCGTGATGCTGAACAAGGGCCCCTTCGTCGCCGACGCCGTGACCGTGCTCGACCACGTGCTCTCGCGGATGCAAGCGCACCAGCAGAAGAAATCCTCGCTGTTGCGCGCACTGCACGTTTGGGATTCGGTCGGCGAGCCGGTTAGCGTCGGACGGGGCAACGGGATCGGGCTCGCGCGGCGTTAGGCGCACGGTGGTCCCCTACGGCCGCGGTGATCCTGGCGCGCTGGGAGCTGCGTTCTACACTTCCATGGCAATTGTTGGTTCTTCCGGGAATTGCGTGCTCGGTGCGGTTTCTCAGCGTGGCTCCTGAGACCATCGACACGGCCCAGATATCACTGACGTCCCGTGGATGTGGCTCTTTCGTCAGCGGTGTCCGCGGTTCTACGCCGACCGCGTGGCCGATGCCACGGAACGGGCGCACGCCGCAAGCCGGCAAACAGTCGCGGCGGCAGGTGACTAGGGAAGCTCTGACGAATGTCATCCGGCGAAGCGCCTGCCCGAGGAGCAAGCTACGACCGGCTTTAGAGAACTATTAACATGCCCGTCCGCCGCGTCGCGCGCATCGATCGGTGCTCGCATTCCGCACCGATTGACCGCCGCTTGTTGTGCTCGCCTGGCGGGCTCCTCCTTGCATGCCGGGTGTGATTGAAAGCGATCTTAACAATGCACGCATTTCTTTGCACTCGTGTCGCTCGCGAACGACGCCGGCGCCGTTTAGTCTTCGAGCCCAGAGCCATCGAGGGATGCTCCTCGGGCCGGATCTCGTTCTCGTTCGGAGCAGCATCATGGAAATCACGCCACAGAGCAGCGCAGTTCCTTCCGCAACGCCGCACATCCACGGTCCGTCCTGTGGACACATCGGCATCAGCCATGAGGACCACGTCGACTATGTGCAGGACGGCCGGCTACAGCACGTGACACGCTCGGGGAGCATCACCGAGCATGTGATTCCCGTCAGCCAGGCCAACCCTAACGAGTGCACTCCGCAGCACCGCTGCGCGGGCCATCAGGTTGGACATGTGCACGGCGCGAACTGCGGACACGCGGCGGTCCCTCACGGCGATCACGTCGATTACCTCGTCGATGGCCACCTGCACCATCCGCATGGCACGCATTGCGACGCGCACGGAAGGGTCTCGGTCGTCTGACGCCGGGCGCAGGATCCGATCGATCGTCGATTTGGCGAGGGTCGCTCGCTGCGGTGCGGCCCGCGATCACACCGGGCAAGCAGTCACTCGTGGAGCCTGGCCGGTTCGTGATAACTGGTCGTCGCCTTGGAACGGCCGTTCATCGTATCGGCCATCCACTTCGTTAGGTGTTTGTGATGTGAGCGTTCTCGAACGCCTCCGGTCTCACCGGACGCGATAGGAGAAGCCGACGCGCGCCGCCGTCGCGTCAGCTGGTACGGCGTACACCTGAGCCGATATCCGGATGTGTTCCCGGACACGGACTGATCCGCCGGCGAAGGCGCTGCCACGAACGAGCGCCACGTCAACGGTGGTTCGATCGATGTTTCCCTCGGCGTCGGTGAAGCCCGCCTGGAAGTGCGGGCGTAGCCAGGTCGCGCCGCCACCGACGTACCCGGAGAGCGGTCCGCTGCTCGCGCTGAGCGCGCCCTCGACACCTAACGAGTTCGGGTCGAAGTGGTCGCGCGACGGCGCCGTCCCATAGCAGGGCGCGCCCTCATCGCTCGTCTGGAGACTCGCGCGCGGGCAGGTTATCGGTCCCGTCACCCGACCGGCGGTGCCGTGCGCGCGCAGAAGCAATGCCACCCGAGAGTCGATGAACGAAAGCGTTTGCGCGCGCGCGAGGGCGACGCTGGCCACCGTGGCACGCGCGCTCATGAAGGTGATCGGCGGCAGATAGCTCGCCTCGAGGGTCATCGCCAGCGGCAGGCCGACGACGATCCGCGGACGGCCGAACAGCGAGGCGAGCTTCGTGTTGTTGGTCGTGTACTGATAGCAGTACTCGGGATGCGTGAGTGCCGCGCTCGGCGACGGCACCGGCGCCGCTTCCGCGCCGACCTCGATCGCGCCGGCCGGCAGCCGCTCCGGGGCCGCGCCGAGCGAGAAGGTTGCCGGCACTTCATAGAAGGCGAGCAGCCGCGCTTCGTGGCTGTTCGCGGGTGGACGGCACTGCCCTCCGGCGTCGCCGGCGATGATGCTGCCTAACGCGACGCCGAGTGCGCTCGCAATTCTGAGGATGCTCATGGTTGGCTCGTTGCCGCTCGGAGAGGGACATTCGCGAGGAAGCGCAGATCGGCCTGGACGACGATCTTTGGATCCATGCGTAGCAGGCCAAGCAGCTTCGTCAGCCCGCCGATGTGGTAGTCGCCGAGATCGAGCGGAAAGCTCGATCTGACGGAAATCGTGTCGCCGGCGCGAAGGACGGTTGCCGCGAGCTCCACGGCGCGAGTGACGCCATGGATCGTAAGCGTCCCATGCAGAGTGACCGAGACGGAGTCGTCAGGCCGCGCACCGGATGACGCGGGCGTGGCACGCGTCAGGTCGAAGCGCATCGTCGGATACCTGTCGACTTCCATCGACGCCCGCAGATCACGATCGCGATGGTCGTTGTGCGTCACGAGCGTTGTTGTGCGCGCCTCGACCCAGCCACTCGCCGCCGAGAGATCGCCAGTCCACGCTCCGGTTACCGTCATGGTCGTGCCAGTAAAATCACCGGCCGTCGCGTGCGCCGAAAAGCTCAGCGTGCCGGACTGCAGCACGCCGCCCGTCGGCTTGGTCGTCGCCTGGGCGCCGGCGGCCGCCGGTACGAGCGCAAGGCTGCATCCGATGAGTCGGACGTATCGTCGAAGAGGTGCGGTGATTCTCATGGGTGCGTGCTCTCTAGTGCCAGGTGGCGACTCGTAGTCGGGTGGCCGTGGAAGATGTCCTCGACAGCTCGCCTGGTCTTGTGCGTCTCTCGCACGGCGTGTTGAACGATCCTGCTGTCGTCGGCACGAGGCGCGAGAGACTTCCCTCGTCGGGAAGTGGTCGCGATGAACGGGCGCTAAGACCAGTCGGCGTTAGGCACGGCAGCGAGCCACGGAAGGACTGGCCCGCGGAAGCTCACCCAGATATTCGATGCGGATCAGACACGAGCGCCGTCGCCCGTCGGCGGCGGAATTGGTGCGAGGGGCGCATTGCTCGACGCGGGCACCGCGACCGCGGCAGGTGCTCCGGTCCCGCCAAGCCTCGCGGCGAGGCCGCTGAGCAGATCCATCGGGAGCGGGAAGACGATCGTGGTGTTCTTCTCGACGCCGATCTCGATCAAAGTCTGTAGATATCGCAGAGTGATCGCGGCGGGTTCGCGACTCAATACAGCGGCTGCCTCGGCAAGTTTGGTGGCCGCTTGGAATTCCCCCGTCGCGGCGATGATCTTGGCCCGCCGCTCGCGCTCGGCCTCCGCCTGCGCCGCGATCGCGCGCTGCATGTCCTGCGGCAGATCGACCTGTTTCACCTGAACCTGCGTGACCTTGATCCCCCAGGGTTCGGTGTGCTCGTCGAGAATGGTTTGCAAACGCTCATTCAGCTTTTCTCGTTGGGAGAGAAGATCGTCGAGCTCGACTTCGCCGAGTACGGTACGCAAGCCGGTTTGCGCGGCCTGTTCGACGGCGAAACGGAAGTTCTCGACCGCGATGACGGACCGTGTCGCGTCGACCACGCGAAAGTAGACGACGGCGTTCACCTTGAGCGACACGTTGTCGCGGGTGATGATGTCCTGCGGTGGCACCTCCCACGTGACGACGCGGAACGACACCCTCACCATGGTATCGATGGGCCACGGAATCAGGACGAGCCCCGGGCCCTTGTCGTGGGGAAGGAGGTGCCCGAGGCGAAAGACGACCGCCCGCTCGTACTCGCGAAGGATGTTGAGACACTTTGCGATCCAGAGAACGACGATCGCGGTCGCGAACAATATGATCGGCAGCATCGGATTGAAGGCCATGGAGCTCACCTCCGCGACTTTCCCGAGTGCAAGCAACATTCCTTCTCACCGCATTGGGCGAGAAAGCGCGCGGAAAAGGCCGTTCGCGAACACGACCTTGTCGGCACCCGGGCGGCTCGCGACGTGATCGCGCCGAACCACGGAGCCCGGCACTAGGAGAGGAGGAGGGCCGTGCGCATATTCCGTCCATGCGCCTCCTCTCCTGCCTAACGATCGTTGCTTCGCTCGGCGTGCTTCCTTCCGCGCGCGCCCAGACTCGAGCCCCGCGTCCGCTGTCGGCGGCATCGCCTGGCGATCCGCGCCCCGTGCCCGGACCGGTGTACGAGATTCCCGAGTTTGCCGCCGCCGTCTCCCGAGGTACCCGCACGCGGTCCGGCCGTCCCGGCGCGGGCTATTGGGTACAACACGCGCGCTATTCGATCGACGCGCGGCTCGATCCCAGGACTGACCGCGTGACGGGACACGAGCGCGTCGTCTACCTCAATAATTCGCCGGACACGTTGCGACGGCTCGCCATCCATCTTCGGCAGAATGCGTTCGCCGCGGGCAATCCGCGCCGGCAGAGCGCGTCGATCACCGGCGGCGTGTCGCTCCAACGCGTCGTCGCGAATGGACGCGTAGTTCCGGCGAAGTCGACCCGCACGGCGGTCGTACCCATCACCGACGTCGCGAACCGGCGCCTCAGCGATGAAGGCGGGTACACCATGGACGGCACCGTCATGTGGCTGCCGCTTGCCGCACCGCTCCTGCCTCGGGACAGCGTTTCTCTCGAGCTCACCTGGTCGTACGTGCCGCCGGAGTCGCCAAGCGATGGACGCCAGGGGCGCGAGGGGCACCACCTGTACTTCATGGGCTATTGGTACCCGCAGGTGGCGGTCTACGACGACGTCCACGGCTGGGTCGCCGATCCGTACCTGCTCGAGGCCGAGTTCTACATGGATCACGCCGACTACGACGTGCGCCTAACGGTGCCCCGCGGTTGGGTGATCGGCGCCACCGGTTCACTGGTCAACGCCGCCGAGATTCTCTCCGCGGCGACTCGCGCGAGCCTCGCCGAGGCACGCCGCACGGGCGCGGTGGTGCACGTCGTGGAGCCAGGCCGGGCGTTCGCGTTAGGCGCCGGCGGCACGGTGACCTGGCACTTCCTCGCGCCCGGCGTGCGAGACTTCGCCTGGGGGACGAGCGACCAGTACGTCTGGGACGCGACCCGTGCGCTCGTCGCCGACAGCGCCGCGAGCACGGTCGACACGGTGAATATCTACAGCTTCTATCGCGACACGGCGCCCGCGGCGGCATGGGCAGCAGGCGGCGCGCGCTTCACCCGCGACGCCGTCGAGCAACACTCGCGCTACTTGTGGCGCTACCCCTGGCCGACGATGACGTCGATGGAGGGAGTGTTGGACAGCGGCGGGATGGAGTACCCGATGATGACGCTCATGCAGCCCTGGGCGGATACGCTGTCGCTCGCCGGTGACCTCATGCACGAGACCGGTCACATGTGGTTCCCGATGCAGGTCGGATCGAACGAGACGCGGTATCCGTGGATGGACGAGGGCTTCACGCAGTACGACGTCGCTCAAGGGATGCGTCCGCTGTATGGCGAGCCCCGCGGCGGCGGACGGCCTGGCGACTCCGAGCCGGGTCAGCGGGCGCTGTACGTCGACGCCGCGCGGAGCGGTCATGACATGATGCTCATGTGGCCGGGCGATCTCTATCCGGCAGATTGGTATTTCATCATGTACTACGACAAGACCGCCGCCGTGCTCGCGGCGCTCCGCGGCGTGCTCGGCGAGGACACGTTCCATCGCGCCTATCGCGAGTACGGCCGCCGATGGAGCGGCAAGCATCCGTATCCGTACGACTTCTTCAACACCATGAGCGATGTTTCCGGGCGCGATCTTCACTGGTTCTGGACGACGTGGTTCTACGAGCCGTGGCCATTGGATCAGGCGATCGCCTCGGTCGAGCAGCAGGGCGATTCGGCGGCGATCACGATCGAGGACCGTGGGCTCGCGCCGATGCCCGTGGAGCTGGCGATCACGCGCGCGGGCGGCGCGATCCAGCGCCTAACGGTGCCCGTGGACGTGTGGCTCACGGGCGCGCGGCGGTACGTCGTGCGCGTCGCGGCGTCGCCGTCGATCGCAAAGGTAGCTATCGATCCCGATGGTCTCTTCCCTGACATCGATCGGGACAACCAGCTCTGGCAATCGGCGCACACACCGTAGGCCTTCTGATTAGCGCAATCTCATCATGCCGCCGACGCTTCTCGGACTTGCCGCTCGAGGGCGTCGAGTTCTGTCAGGGCGGCCTGTACGGCATGCATGCCCGCCTTGCGCGTCTCGCGCGCCGTCGCGAGCGCGCTCGCGGCACTTCCGCGTACCTCGGTGAGCAACGCGGCGATCTCTCTCTCGAGCAAGCGTCGGCTCTCCACCACGCGATCTTCGACGTCGTTCTGTACCCGCGCCGAGTTCAGATACAGAAGGCGAGCGAGAAATCGGTGGGCAGATCGCTCGAACGCCGACCGGACACCGAGCAAGCCGAGCGCTATGTCGAGCAGCAGCCGAAACGGGGAAGCTGGCTGCGCGATGTGAATGAGCTCGTTGAAGTAGAAGCTCGATCGCGCTCGGAAGCCGCTCTCACCACTCGAGGTTCCGGCGAGCTGGACGGACCTGGAATCGCCGGCGTCGGCTAGACGTTCGAGAAAGGCGTTGGCGTGTTCGATGAAGCGCTCGAATGCCTGACGATAGGCACCTTCGGCATTCGCCTGCTGCTCGACGAGCCAGGGCGTGACATGACGCCGAGCAATCTCTCGAGCGTGCGCAAACATGTCGCGCCTGAGCGCCGGCCCCCATCTCGAGCTCACGCCGGCAATCGCGTCCATGAGCTCGCGCTGCGCAACCGGCGTCGCGCGCGCGAGGAATTCGTCCCTGTCGGCGGCAAAACGTCGCGCCAGCCGTTGCTGCTCCGCGAATAAGAGATAACTCAACTCGTGGATCGAGCGCTCGGCGTCGCGCGCGACGGCGTCGAGGGCGGCGACGCGCTTCTCCGTTTCCTCGATCGGCGACCGAAGGGCGTCCCGTCGCTGCTCGATCGCCGCGAGCAGTTGCAAGCCGATTCGTTTGCGACCACGGTCACCGGCCGCGCGCACGAGCTCACGTCCTGACCCGCGTGCCAGAGTCTCGAGCGCTTCATTGAGGATGTCCCAGTCCCGCGTTGGCCCTCCATCACGGAGCCGCTCGATGGCGCTCACCTGAAGAATCCTGTCGACGGGTCGTCGCAGGCGGCCCTCCAACACGCGTCGAGCGAATTGAATCGCCGCGTCGCGCTCCTCGTCCGACACCCGATCCGCCTTGTTCAGGACGAATAGCAGAGAGGACACCTGTCGAGCCACGCTCTCCACGAGTGTCAGCTCATCGCCGGAGAGAGGTGGATCGGCACCGATGACGACAATCGCCGCGTCAATGTGCGGTACGAGGGCGCGCGTGAGCTCAGCGTTTCCTTCGAAGACCGATCCAAGTCCTGGCGTATCGACGAGGCACATTCCGGATGCGAGGAGTCGAGCTGGGACGCTGACCTCGACGCCGGCGACACGCTTCTCGTTTTCTGGATTCCGTTCCTCCGAGACATATTCGACAAGATCGTCCGGGTCGATCTCTCGCCAGTCACCATCGGCGAGTCGCACACGAGCCGTGCGCTGAGCACCATAGCGCACCACCGTCGGCACGGCAGTGACGGGAACAACCCCCGTTGGCAAGACCGGATCGCCAACCAGCGCATCGAGGAGCGTGGACTTCCCTCGCTTGAACTGACCCACGCACGCAACGTAAAACTGGCCCGCGCTGACCCGATCGGAGAGTGATTCGGCTTCATTGGCGAGACGGGCCATGCCCATCTCGCGGGCGATGCCGGCGAGGCGCCGCAACGCCGGTACGGCGTCTCGTTCATCACCGGCGTCGACATTCGGCATTTCCTATCCTGTGGCAGTCCCGGCTTCATTCCGGCGCTCGGCGGCGGGAGCGGCCGCGGGCGCGATGAGCTCCTCGTCGCGGGCCTCATCGAGAAGCTCGGCGATGCGGGCGAGCTCCGGCGTCAGATGACTCGCGTCATCGACGCCTGTCGCCTCGAGGTCGGCGACGCGCTCGCGCAGTCGAACCGCGCCCCACGCGCGAAGACGAGAAGCATATCGGTTGAATGCGTCCGTGAGCGCTTGCTGTACGCC
Organism: Gemmatimonadaceae bacterium; assembly: GCA_036557635.1. GTDB lineage: Bacteria > Gemmatimonadota > Gemmatimonadetes > Gemmatimonadales > Gemmatimonadaceae > AG2. The sequence continues at coordinate 11,202 of DATBHD010000306.1, read as the reverse complement.
GGCGATCTGCTGTCGGGCTCGAACGCGGCCGAGTACGCGGTCGAGCATCGATGCACTGGCGTGCACCTCGAGCGATTCGAGCAGAGGGGGATCGAAGACGGGCGGTAGGTGACCGCCAGTCTCCGGGGCGCCGCCGGAGAGAGCGTCGGCCGCCGCGCGCACCTGCGCCAGCGCGTCCGCCGGAAGCGCCCGCAGGGCCGCACGGGCTGCGGCGTGCGCGTCACCGCCCGTCGCCCAGGCTCGAGCAATTGCCTCAGCCGCCTCCTCCAGGGCCTGCGGCACGGCACGCTCGAGCGCCGTGGTGATTCGTTCAATCGTGGATTCGGCGGCGATATTCGACTTTTGGGCATCAAGAGTCCGATCGCTCGCGCCCTTTTCGCGTGTGGCGATCGCGGAATCGGCCGCGAAGATCAGCGCCTCGAGACGGCGGCGCAGCGCGCGTAGCGACGATTCTTGCCGCGCCGCGACGAGTGGCGATAGCGCTTTCTCGCGCCAGGAGACCAGTAGGCTCGCACCCGCCGGTACCGCCGACACCGCAAAAACCGGTACGGTGCCTCGCGGATCTATGTAGCGCAGCTCATGCCGCAGATAGTCGAGCGCGCGTTCCCTTTCGATCTCCGTCAGCAGGTCGCTCTTGCTGAGCAATACCTCGGCCGCGATTCCCGCGTGGTGGAGCGCGCTGATTAGTGACAGCTCATCCTGACCGAGAGGCGTCCCGGCAGCCGCGAGAACGAGCCCGAGATCGCAACGCGGTAGCGCCGCGAAGGTCTGGGCGGGACCGCTGAGGCTCAGGGAGCCGACCCCAGGCGTGTCGAGAAGCGTGAGTCCTTCTTCGATGGCTGGAAGAGTGACAACGATCTCCACGATCTCCTTTTCATTCTGCGGGTTCCGTTCCTCGGTCGCGTAGTTAGGCAGGGAGGCGATGTCGTCGGAAGTGACGCGCCCGTCCTCGTACCGAATCACGACTCTGCTGTCGCCCCGTCGGAGTCGCAGCGGCACCGCCGTCACCGGCGTCGCGCCGACGGGGAGGGCCGCTTGACCGACAAGGGCATTGATGAGTGATGACTTTCCCGAGCTCACGCGTCCGAAGACGCCGACGTCGAAGCTCCTGGCGGCAACGCGGTCGGCGGCGGCGGAGATGAGCGTGCGAAGCTCGACGATGCCGTGCGCAGTCGTTAGGCGCGACAACTCGCGAAGTATCTCCCCAGCGCGTCCGGTTATCGCTTCGAGTCGTTTCTGAAGCCCCTCGCCTTCCCGGGGACGAAGCAGACGGCGACCACGCTCGATGAGCTCGCGAAGGTCGTTCGCGACCGCTGCCACCTCGAGCGCATCCTGCTCGTCGACTCGACCGTAGCCGCGAAGCGTTCCGGCGTCGAGCTCCGAGATCGAGATGTCGGCAAACTGCAATGCCGTGTCCGCGCTCCACCGCGACGAGTTCGTGGCGCGCGGCCGCGGAATGCCAAAGCGATCGAGCGCGGCAAGCATTCGCTGTCGCGCCCGATCGACGAGCGCGAGCAAGAGGCGACTCTCGGCCTCGGTCAAGTCCGGCTGTTCGTGGGCAAAGGGCGACGGCTTGGATGCCGCCAGCCGCTCGATGGTTTGCAGCAGCTTGTCGGCGTAGACAAACGTGCTGAGGATGCGACGTTGGTGGCTCTCATTCAGCGACGTCGGAATCGCACGACCATGGAGAGCCTCCACGCGCGGCGCACCCTGGTCGTCGCCCTCAGCATCTCCAGCATCGATGGCGGTGATCGGTGGCATTAGTGTTTGCGAATTGGTCTGGATCGGAGAGGAGGAATACCGAGAGGGATCGTGCCATCCGAGCGTGGGTGCTATGGTCGCGTCGAAACACAAAAACTCCTGCCGAGCCCCAAGGCCCAGCAGGAGTCATTGGTCGCCTTCGCAAGCGCGACGGTTTCGGCGAACTCCACCGCCTCCTGGTTGTCTTGCTCCGGCGCCATGAGCGTGCCGACTCGTTCGCTCACCGGCCAGACGCTGACAGCTTGACGATGTCTACCACAACCGATACGTTCCCGCAAGCATGTAGTGGGTGATGGAGTTCACCCGGACCACTATCCTTCGGTGGATGGTTGATGACTCCTGTTTGGCCTCGCCCGCCAAGCAGGATTTTTTGTATCTGCCGCGGCCGAGCGCCCTGTCATGAGTTGATCGTCAACTGAGGAGCGTTGAGCTGTGGTTCTGAGCGGCGTCCGGCCCGCGACGTACCGAGATGTTCCACTTCGCGGCCATTGCGCCAGGATCGTGCGGCGGAATGCGAGCGACCATTGCTAGGAGGAAACTCTGTGCGTGTGTTCTGGTATGTGGCTCTCGGCGCGGCGGCGGGCGGACTGTCTCGCTATTACCTGACAGGCTTCATTCAAGCGCGAATGGGGCCCGCATTCCCCGTCGGCACGCTGGTCATCAACATCACGGGAAGTCTTCTGCTTGGTTTCATCATGCGATACGCGCTGACATCGGGGGCGATCAGTCCCGAAACGCGTATTCTGCTCACGACCGGCTTTTGCGGCGGATACACGACGTTCTCCACGTTCAGCTACGAGACGGCTCTTCTCCTCGAGGAGGGAGAGTTCTATCGTGCGGCACTGTACATTGGCCTCAGCGTTTTCGTTGCGCTCCTGGGCACGTTCGCCGGCTTCGCGCTGGCCCAGCGGCTCCTGACGCTCCGTGAGGGCACCTAGGCGACGCTTGCCATCGATTCCCCCCGCGACGCAAGTTCTCGATAGCCGCGAGCAGGCCACCGACGGGAGGATCCATGCACGGTCTCAAAGGCGAGCGCGTCTTGATGCGCATCCACATCGGGGAGCGCGACAAGTTCCGAGGCAAGCCGCTCTACCAGGAGATCGTCGAACTGCTGCGAACACGGCATTACGCCGGTGCCACGGTTTTGCGCGGCATCATGGGATTTGGCGCGAGCAGCCGGCTGCACACGGATCGCTTTCTGGAGTTGGCGATGGACTTGCCCCTCGTCATCGAGTGCATCGAGACGGAGGAGAAGATCGAGGCGATCCTGCCGGAGCTCGACGAAATGATCGGCGGTGGGCTGATCACGCTGGAGCGCGCGAAGGTGATTCTGTATCGCGCCGACGCTCCCGTCGACAAGCGAACGCCCAGCTGGCCGATCGATATCACCGGAGCGTGGCGCCGGCCGACGGAATAGCAACGAGCTGATTCGTTAGGCACTCGCCGCCGGCCCTTCCTCGAAGTCGTCGCCGCCCGAGAAGCGCAAACGGACAGTGCTCGGTCATTTTTTGATCTCCCAACTCCCCGTTATGTCGAGCGACGACTGTTCGTCCCGCTCGTCAGGCGGAACGTCCTTTCGGTACATGATCACGCGTACTCGCTCGAGCGTGATCACTCCCCCTCCGATCATCTCGTCGAGCTCCGGTAGAATCGCCTGAATCTTCTGGTCCGTATCGACGCATTCGATGACGACGGGAACGTCGACCGTGATCGCCATTGTGCGCTCGACGTGAAGTCGGCTACTCGCCCCGAACCCCTCGATTGCACGATACGCCGTCGCACCCGCGAAGTGCCGTTTTCGCAGCAGCTCGACGATGCTTTGATAGAGAGGGTGCCCTTTGTACTTGTCCTGCTCTTCGACGTGGATGCGCATCAGAGTGCGCTCGCCCTTCAATCCGTGCATTCCCGTCTCCAAAAAATGAAAAGCTCCCACGGCGCGACGCATCGCACACGCAGGAGTCATCAGCAGCCGAGCTACGGCTTGGCGGTTTGGGAGGCGAACTCCATCGCCTTCTGCAATCTTTCATCCGTTGTGGTTCCGCCATCAGCTTACGCCGCCGGCATGGGTCGAGTCAAGCTCGCGGCCACGACGTCGTAGCGCAGCCAAAGGAGGCTGTCGGCGCGTCGCTCGACGGAGCGAAGTGTCAGTTGCCGGGACCGGTTTCTCACCGCGGGCTCTCCCACCCCGACATCCACATCGAACAGCGCTGCCCTGCCGAGTGAACCATCGGCCACGGGAGCGACGACCAGACTGACTTCGTCGATGAGTCCAGCGTGCAACATGGCGCCGTTGATGCGACCGCCTCCTTCGAGCAGGAGCGTGCGCACACCGAACACGCTGCCGATCTTCTCGAGCGCGACGGCCAGATCCATGTCGCTCGCGCCGGCGAGCAGATATGAAACGCTCTTCTCCCGCAGAAAGGCGAGGTACTCGTCGGACACGCGTTCGGAGAGAATTGCCACGACGTGGTCGCCGGCGATGTCGTTCGATTCCCAGGCGAGGCGTCCGCGCGGATCGAGCGCGAAAGCGAACGACGCGAAGCCACCTTCAGCACGGAAGTCGGGACGCGGCGCACTTCCCTCGTACTCTCTCGCTGCTTCCGCGCCAGAGCGCAAACGCTTCGCGAAGGGCTCCATCGTTATGCGGCCGCACATCCACCCCTCGGCCCCGAAGCTCCCGTGCAGCTCGTCGTATTCACGACGCACGGCGGCGGCGACCGCGGTGGGCCAGCCGTCGACGACAATGCGTCCGTCGATCGACGCGGCCATGTGGCAGATGACTCGCGGACGGGTCATGTCTCCTTCTCCGGCCGCAGCTGGTCTTTGACCTTTGCCGCAGCAACCTCATCGAGCGTCACGAACAGCGGCAATCGTTAGGTAGTGAAGGCGTCATCGTTGCTCAGCGACCGATCTGCGCTCGCGTCGCGCACGTCACCTGGCTCACGCGCATGAGTGAATTCCTTACTGAGCTTAGCGTGGCTTCGCCGGCTTGGCGGCCTGTTCAGTCACGTCCAGCCGCGCTTCCCGGGAATCGGGAGCGGCGATGGGCGAACCGTCGAACCGGAACTCGAGGATTTCGTTCTTGCTGGGATCGTAGCGCGGCCATCTCGGCAGGCCGGGACCATTGGGGTCGCCCGTCTTCGCGAAGTTTGCCCAGTAGCCGTTCACTGTCCGCGCGACCGCCTCGTCCTGCGGCGTCGGAGTGCCGCGCGGGTCTGCGCCTAACGTGTTGAATGCGTATGGGATTTCCGCGCCGTGCGGCACTCCATTTCGCCACCGCTCCCGCATGGCGACGGGAACATAGGAGAACCGATACACGTAGGCCGTAGCTCCCTTTGCGACGAACGCGCTCGCGGTGAAGCGGGCTGGCTCGGCTTGGACCCGATCCGTGCCGGCCATCACGAGCAGCGTCCCAAGGTCGGTTGTTCCGTCGGGATCATAGGCGGCGATCGCCTCGGCCTTTCGCTCCCCGAACTGCGAAAACAGCGCTTTTTTCGTGTCGGCGCTGATGAAGCCGACGAAATCGGCGCTGTTGGATCCGATGATCAAGGGAACCAGCGGTTGACGTCCGGCCTCATACGCGCTCTGCGGCGTCTCCACCATCAGGCGGCCGTCGAGAATCGGACCCGAGTAGGTGACCGCACCGTTAGGTCCGGCGCGTTCCCGACCTCCGTCGACGATCTCGCCGACGGTGAGGGCGCGCAGTTTCGCCAGGGCGGCCGCATCCACCCCCTGGATGCCGTAGCGGCGCGCGAAGTTCACGCCGATCGTCTCCGCCGACGACTCGTTAGGCTGATCCTCTCGCATCGGCCGTCCGGTGAGCACGCCGTCCCGTCCGCCGCCAGACTCGATGATCGCTTTCTGGAACAAGCCACGCGAAAGCGGCGAGGTCAGGAGCGTATGCACTGAGACGCCGCCCGCGGACTCGCCGAAGATGGTGACGTTGTTCGCATCGCCTCCGAATGCGGCGATGTTCTGCTGCACCCATTTGAGGGCGGCGATCTGGTCCATGTAGGCGTAGTTCCCCTTGAGATCCTCCGCGTGTTCGCGGCTCAGCGCCGGGAAGGCGAAAAAGCCGAGGCGTCCCAACCGGTAGTTGAGCGTGACGAGCACGACGCCTTGCTTCGCGAACTCGACCCCCGAAGTGGACGGCCATGACCCGCTGCCGAAGACGAAGGCGCCCCCGTGAATCCACACCATGACCGGCAGCTTCGCCCCCGGCGCAGCGCCGGCGGGTCGCCACACATTGATGAAGAGGCAATCCTCCGCGGAAGTTGGCGACATCGGCGCGGAGGCAGGCGGAAAGGCCGCCTGCGGGCAGTCCGCGCCGAACGTGCTCGCATCACGCTCTCCCTGCCACGCGGGCACCGGTTGCGGCGGACGCCAGCGATTGTCGCCGGTCGGCGCAGCGGCGTACGGAATCCGCTTGAAGCTGGAGACATCCCCTTCGGTCACGCCGCGCACTACGCCGGACGCCGTACGAACGATGCTCCGCGCGGCCGCGGCGCCCACCAGCGCGCGATACGGCACCACCACGGCTTTCAAGCGGCTGACGAGGACGAAGGCGGAGTCGCCAACAATCGTCACACCCGTAGCCCCTGGGAGATTGTCCTGTACGACGCGCACTTCCGCGCGATTCCCGTTGATCGTCAGCTCAGTGAGGCGGCCTTGCCCCTCGGCCTGGATCAACGTCCGTGGTCCCACGGTTCGCAAACCATCGGGCCGGCCGAGTGGCATCGACGTCTCGATCGGAACGACTGCGCCTGCACTGCCGTCGGCGTTCACCGGAACGCGATAGAGCTTTCCGCTCGCGAAATTGTTGGCGTACAGCGCGCCATCCGCGAGGAACGCGACGCCGTCGATCACGTCCAGCTGCTGATCGGTGACCCACACCTCCAGCTCGGTGGCACCGGGCCGCAGTCGGTGAATCCGACCGCGAAACGATTCCGATACGTAGACCGTGCCGTCGCTCGACACCGCAATGTCGTTGCAGATCCCGCCGTTAGGCGGAAAGGGATACGTTCCCTTGGGGGCGCCGCTTCTCAGATCGAAGGAGCGGAGCGCGGTCTGGCCGACCACCGGCGCACCGCCGCGCCCACCCGTGGCGTTCTGGCAGACCCATAGTGTGTTTGTCCTGTCGTCCGCGAGCACGCCGAGCACGTTCGTTAGGCCGGTGGCCGATGCGAGAATCCATGGCTCGGCCCGTGCGGCGCCCGGCGCGGCGCGGTAGATCGTCCCCTTCGCGGTGCTGCCGAAGAACACCGTGCCGTCCTGGCTGGACGTGAGATTCTCCGGCATGACGCCGGTGTCGTTGATCGTGACCTCGGTGCGGTTCTGCGCCTGGGCGACCGAGGCGAAGGACATCAACGCGACCAGTGTGACGAGCAATTCAGGGACGTTTCGGGGTGTGCTTCCCATGTGGAGTTTCCTTTGGATTCTTCGGGAGGCCGCTGAAACCGCTGACACTGCCCTGAAGCCGCGGACGGGATCCGTGTGCAGAGATAGCTCCGCGCCCCGGTGATGTTTTGAATTTGTGAATGCGTCGGAGGAGCGAGTCGGTGGTTTCAGCGCCATGTCAGTGGTCTCAGTGGCCTCGCTGACCTCTATCGTCGATAACTGACACGAAGAATCCGATTGCCGGTGTCGTCGCTGATCAGGACCGACCCGTCCGGCATCTGCAGCACATCGACGGGCCGACCGAGTGCGGCCCTCGCAGCTCCCCTGCCGCCGGGAGCAGAAGATCCCATGCCGGGCATGAAGCCGTCCAAGAAAGGCTCGTAGCTCGTCACGCGGCGTCCGTCCGTGCGCGCCACCATCACGCGATAGCCGCTCGGAACCGATCGGTTCCACGATCCATGCTCGGCGATGATCACCGCGTTCTTGTAGCTGGCTGGGAACATGTCGCCCGTGTAGAACGTGAAGCCGAGCGATGCTACGTGGGCGCCGAGCTTCTGTACGGGCGGCTCGGTCGTCGAGCAGGCGCGTTGCTTGCCGAACTCCGGATCAACCACATCACCTTGATGGCAGAACGGGAAGCCGAAGTGCAGGCCGCGCTTCCAGGCGACATTGAGCTCGTCGCTCGGCACGTCGTCGCCGAGCATGTCGCGACCGTTATCGGTGAACCACAGCTCGTGCGTCGTCGGGTGCCAGTCGAAGCCGACGCTGTTGCGTACCCCCTCGGCGAACACCTCGAGGTCCGATCCGTCGGGCTTCATGCGCAAAATGGCCGCTGTCATTGGGGGGGGCAGGCAGACATTGCACGGAGAGCCCGCCGACATGTACAGCAAGTTGTCGGGTCCGAAGGCGATGAACTTCCACGTGTGACCGGCGTTCGGATTCGGCAGACTGTCACGGACGACAACAGGAGCCGGTGGCGAGTCGAGGCGACGTTCGATGTCATCGAAGCGCAGAATCCGGCTCTTGGTCGCCACATATAGCGCGCCATTGCGGATCGCGACTCCATTGGGCTGATCGAGGCCGCTGGCGATCACCACCACGCGATCAGCCTTGTGGTCGCCGTTGCGATCAGTGACCGCGTAGACCTTGCCGGCGATCAGCGATCCGACGAATAGCGTGCCTCCCGGACCGAGCGCCATCTCGCGTGCGTTCTGGACATTCTCAGCGAACACCGTGACCTGAAATCCGTCGGGGACCACCCAGTGGGTAGGCGTCTGCGCGCACATGACGCCGGAAGCGGTCAGCCCCGGAAGGAGCACGACGCACGAGAGTGCACTGATGACGGAGCGCATTGAGATCATGAGATTAGCGTTAGGCATAATCAACCATTTGTGAGCTTCAACACCGCTTCGGGGAGCCGCTCTCCCTTCACCGGGATCTTCGAGGCGCCCTCATCGATCTCTCGCAGGTCGTTAGGCGTTAGCTCGACATCCACCGCGGCGAGATTCTCCTCGAGGCGATGCAGCTTTGTCGTGCCCGGGATCGGGACGATCCATGACTTGCTCCCAAGCAACCAGGCCAAAGCGATCTGCGCCGGTGTGGCGCGCTTTTCCGCCGCCACGCGCTCGAGCAGCTCCACCAATGCCAGGTTCGCCGCGCGCGCGTCGGCGGCGAAACGTGGTGAGATGTTTCTGAAGTCCTTTGGATCGAACTTCGTGGCGGTATCTATCTTCCCGGTGAGGAAGCCGGCGCCTAACGGGCTGAAGGGGACGAAGCCGATCCCGAGCTCTTCGCAGGTCGCCAGCACACCGTTCCGCTCCGGGTCCCGCGTCCAGAGCGAGTATTCGCTCTGCACGGCGGCGAGCGGTTGCACCGCGTGCGCGCGGCGGATCGTTTTTGCGCTTGCCTCCGAGAGGCCGAAGTGCCGCACCTTCCCCACTTGGATCAGCTCCTTGACAGTGCCCGCGACGTCCTCGATTGGCACATTGGGGTCTACGCGGTGCTGATACAGGATGTCGATAGTCTCGACCCGAAGCCGCGCGAGCGCGGCGTCCGCTACCTGCCGGATGTGCTCGGGCCGTGAGTCGAGCCCGTAGCGGGTGCCATCCGGGTTGATCCCGAAGCCGAATTTCGTTGCGATGACCACACGATCGCGCACCGGCGCGAGCGCCTCGCCGACTATCTCCTCGTTCTTGAACGGACCGTAAGCCTCGGCCGTGTCGAAGAGCGTGACGCCGCGCTCGACGGCGGCGCGAATGATCGCGATCGCATCCCGCCGATCTGCCGCGGGACCGTAGGCCGAGGACAAGCCCATGGCGCCGTAGCCCAGGGCCGAGACTTCGGGGCCGACACGGCCCAACTTGCGCATCTTCATATTGCTCGGAGGTCGCCTCGTACTGGCTAGTTGGCATTCCGAGCGAAGCGAGGAATCTGCTTTGCGACCGGCGAAAAAGCGGATCTCTCCTCGCTTCGCTCCTCGGGATGACAGGGAAGCGTCGTCTCCGACGCGGGAACCTCCGCTCAATCAAGCGTCGCTGGTGCCGACGATCTACTTGACGGCGCTACTCGAGCTGCGTAGCTCAGCTACTCAATGAGCGACGAGCTCGAAGGGATGGCGACCTTTGTCGCCGTGGCGGAAACGCGGGGCTTCCGGTCAGCAGCCAAGCGCCTCGGGATCACCGGATCGGCGGTGAGCCAGGCGATCCGTCGGCTCGAGCGGCGGCTCGGCGTGGCGATTGTGCAGCGGACGACGCGAAGCGTTAGGCTCACCGAGGCCGGAGAGCGGCTCTACGCCGCCGTCCGCCCCGCGCTCGAGGAGGTGCGGGTCGCCGTCGCCGCGGCGGGCGAGCTGAGTAGCGAGCCGCACGGCACGCTTCGTCTCCACCTAACGGCTGGCGCAGAGCGCTACTTCAGCGGGCCGCTACTAGCCGGCTTCCTCACCATGTACCCGCAAGTGCGGCTCGAGCTCGCGGTGAGCGAGACGACCCCGGACATCGTCGCCGAAGGATACGACGCGGGAGTTCGCCTCGGCGAGGTGATCGACCGCGACATGATCGCCGCGCCAGTCTCTGGAGACATCCGGCTGGTCGTCGTCGCAGCGCCGGCATACTTCGCTCGTCATCCGAAGCCCAGGCACCCCCGCGACCTCGCGGAGCACGAGTGCATCGCGTGGCACCCCGCGCCGGGAGCACCCCTTTATCGGTGGGAGTTCGCCGAGAACGGCCGTAACTTCTCGGTCGCCGTCCCGGCGCGGGTACTCACCACCGACCCGGCCATCAACATCCGCCTCGCACTGGCCGGGATGGGCGTGACGATGGTTCGCGAGGACCGGATTCAGGGCGCGATCGCGACGGGCGAGCTGGTGCCAGCACTGGAAGAGTTCTCCGCGCCGTTCCCGGGCTATTACCTGTACTATCCGCAGCGGCGTCACGCGTCGCCTTCGTTGCGCGCCTTTGTCGACTACCTGCGTCGCGCGCGGAACGACGGCAAGGCGCGTCGCGGTCGCGCCGTGGTGCTCGAGAATCGGCGCACCTAACGAGCGCAATCGTTGAGCCGACTTGCCGACTCACGCAAGACGATTCCTCAGCATATCGACTTTGCACGACCACGTTTCTTGGCTGCCCTCAATGAGGACGATTCCATGAGATCCAGTCACGCCGCCCTCGCGCGCGCAGTCGCCCTTCTCGCCCTCGCAGCCTGCCGAGCACACGTCATACCCGGCGCGACACCGGCGCCGCCGCCGGCGTCGCTCGCGCAGGTGTACTATTGGCGTGCGAAGCCGGGCATGCTCGCGGCATACACTGCGTACATCCGCGATGTCGCTCAACCGATCGATGAAGATGCGCGGCGGCACGGCGCCTTCATCAGCGTGACGACCTATGAGTCGCGGGACACGCTTTCGCCCTGGACGCACATGCGGGTCTTCATGCTGCGCGATTCCGCACAGCTCGCATCCCTTGGCGCGGCACTCAACGCCGCCGGCGCGCGCATCGAGCCGGATTCCGCCAAGCGACGAGCGCGTTCCGACTACGGAGCGACACTGCG
>DATBHD010000305.1:0-16072 GCA_036557635.1 Gemmatimonadaceae bacterium | reverse complement strand
AGCGAGCGACTCGTGCAGCGGGTACCGCCGGCAGTCATCGCCGTCGCCGAGAGTGGCGTCTCGGGCCGAGGTGACGTCGAACGCGTCGCGCGCTGTGGTGCCGACGCGGTGTTGGTCGGATCGAGCGTGTCGGCGGCGGCGGATCCGGTCGGTGCCGTGCGAAGCCTAACGGGAGTGCCACGGACTGCTCGTGGCGACTGAGATCAAGTTCTGTGGGATGACGCGCGCGGAAGACGCGCGCGCGGCGGCGGCGCTCGGTGCGGCGTATGTCGGCGTGATCTTCGCGGGCGGGCCGAGACGACTCACGGTCGAACGAGCCGCCGCCGTGTTGCACGACGTGCCGAAGTCGGTGCGACGCGTCGGCGTGTTTGCCGATGCGTCGCCCAAAGTGATCGCGGAGAGTGCGCGACGCCTCGGACTCGGTGTCGCGCAGCTCCACACCGATTGCGACGCCGCCGCCGTGACACGCATTCGTGGGGCGTTCGAGGGCGAGATCTGGGGCGTGCTTCGTCTCGCGACGGCGAGCATCCCCGACCTCGCCGCGGAGTTGTTCGCGACGGCCGACGCCGTTCTCTTCGACGCGAGAGTGCCGGGGAAGCTGGGCGGCACCGGTGTCACACTTCCCTGGCTGGAATTGGCGGATCAATTGAGCCGCCTGCGAGCGAGGAGTCGGAAAGGGGAAGAATCAGGGAGAGGGGGAGGGGGAGGGGGAGGGGGAGGGGCCAAGCTCGTGCTCGCGGGAGGGCTGAACGCCGAGAATGTGACTGAAGCAATTCGTCTGTTGCGGCCCGAGATTGTGGACGTCTCCTCAGGTGTGGAGACGGCACCCGGGATCAAGGATCACGCGCGGATGCGCGCATTCAGGGACGCCGTACATGCCAGCACATGATGTAGTGCCTTCCGCGGAAGCCACCGATCGCTTCGGCGCCTTCGGTGGCCGGTATGTTCCAGAAACGCTAATCCCGGCGCTCGATGAGCTGGAGCGCCAGTACGACGCGGCACGCGCCGACCCCGCCTTCGAGGCCGAGGTCGAGCACATGCTCTCGACGTACGTCGGGCGTCCGTCGCCGCTGAGCGACGCGCCGCGTCTCTCGGAGTATGTCGGGGCGCGTGTGTGGCTCAAGCGCGAAGACCTCAACCACACCGGCGCTCACAAGATCAACAACACGGTTGGTCAGGTGCTGCTCGCGCGGCGGATGGGAAAGGGGCGCATCATCGCCGAGACTGGCGCCGGACAACACGGCGTGGCCACAGCCACGGTCTGTGCACGCTATGGTCTCGAGTGCGTCGTCTATATGGGAGAGGAGGACATGCGTCGTCAGGCGCTGAATGTGTGGCGCATGCGGCTCATGGGCGCGACGGTGGTGCCGGTGACCAGCGGAACGCGCACGCTGAAGGACGCTACGAGTGAAGCGATCCGCGACTGGGTCACCAACGTCGTGGACTCCCACTACGTCATTGGATCGGTGGTGGGACCGGCGCCATATCCGCGCATGGTGCGCGACTTCCAGTCGGTCATCGGTCGCGAGGCGCGCGAACAGATGCTCGCTCGAGCGGGCGCGCTCCCAACCACGGTGATTGCGTGCGTCGGCGGCGGCTCGAACGCGATGGGAATCTTCCACGCTTTTGTTGACGATCCGGCGGTCCAACTCGTCGGAGTAGAGGCGGCCGGAGAGGGGCTCGACACCGAGCATCATGCCGCGTCTCTCTCGAAGGGCACGCCCGGAGTTCTGCACGGGACGTTGAGCTATCTGCTGCAGGACGCCGCCGGTCAGGTGCATCCGGCGCACTCGATCTCAGCGGGGTTGGACTACCCAGGTGTGGGGCCGGAACACGCATATCTGAAGGACACGGGCCGAGCGAAGTATGTGGCCGTGACAGATCACGAAGCGCTGGATGGATTCAAGCTGCTGAGTCGTTTGGAAGGGATCATTCCTGCTCTCGAGAGCGCGCATGCGGTGAGTTGGCTTGCGTCGCAGCGCGGGCACTGGCATGCGGACGACTCCGTGCTCGTATGCATCAGTGGCCGTGGTGACAAAGACGTCGCACAGGTCAGCGAAATGGGTATTCTTGCGCCGTGACAGCTACCTCCGCGCCCGCCGCCGGGGCAACGGAGGAAGCTCCGTTTCCTCCCGCTCCTGTCGAGGAGCTGCTTCGACTCGTCGTCAAGGCGGGGCGCGCGCATCAGCTGTATCTCCCCAACAATCCGATCTACAAGGGCGCGCTCGATGCGCTCCGCGGTGGCTTTGCCGCGATCTGGGCGCAGACCGATGAACTGACGCTCACCTTCTCGGAGACGGAGATTCTCTGGTACGAGCACGTCGTGCTCTCCGAGCCGAGCAAATCCTCCGACAGTCTTCCTTGGCTCTTCTTCAAGGATGGCGTCCGGGAGCTGAAGCTCCTCAAAGGATTCGAGGACAAAGAAGTGATGGCGCTGTTAGGCGTTCTGCAGCGCGCTCGTAAGGCGACGCCTGACGAGGACGATCTCCTCACGATGCTCTGGGAGGCGGACTTCGCCTTTGCGCGGTATCGCTATCAGGATCTCGCGATGGATCCCACGGCGCCGGTGACGGACGGCGCGGAAGCGAAGAAGATCGATCCGCAGGAAGTCGAGCAGGCAACGCACAGCGCGGTCACGGAATCACAGGCCTCGGGGATCGTCAACATCTCCGACTTCGATACCACCCTCTATTTCCTCGACGACCACGAAATCGCGTATCTCCACAGCGAGATCGACCGCGAGTACGCGGAAGATCTTCGCTCGCGCGTGACGTCGACGCTGCTCGACATCTTCGAGCAGCAGTCCCGCACAACGATCCGAGCCGAGATTCTCGAAATACTCGATTCGACGCTCGTGAACCTGTTGGCGACCGGACACTTTCGCGGCGTCGCTCACCTGCTGCGCGAGGTGCAGGCGACGATCCAGCGCGCGCCGGATCTGTCGGCGGAGCACAAGCAGGCGCTCGGCGAGCTCTCTGTGCGCCTGAGCGCACCCGAGTCGCTCGCACAGCTCCTCCAGTCCCTCGACGACACAGCCGAGCTGCCGCCGCAGGCGGAGCTGATGGAGCTCTTCGACCAGCTTCGGCCGATCGCGCTCGGCACCGTTTTCAGCTGGTTGCGACGCATGCACAATCCCAAGGTGCGCCCGTTGCTCGAGGCGGCGGCGGAGCGTCTAGCATCGTTGAACACGAGCGAGTTAGTGCGACTGATCCTGGCAGAGGAGCGAGAGGTCGCGCTGGAGGCGATTCGCCGCGCCGGCGCGCTGAAGACGCCGGCGACGGTGCAGTCGCTTTCGAAGATCCTGAGTGGGCCAGATGTCGAGTTACGACAAATGGCGGTTCACGCATTGACGGACATTGGATCGCCGAGCGCGCTCCAGGCGCTCGAGCGCGGAGTCGAAGATGACGACCGCGAGGTTCGCATTTCGACGGTGCGCGCATTCACGGCGCGCGGCTACAAGCTCGCGCTGCCGCGCATCGAGACGGCGGTGAAGAGTAAAGGGATTCGCGACGCCGATCTCACGGAAAAGATGGCGTTCTTCGAGGCGTTCGGTGCGCTCTCCGGCGACGACGGGATCGCGTACCTGGATATGGTGCTCAATGGCAAGGGCTTTCTCGGGCGGCGTGAAGATTCGGAGCTACGTGCCTGCGCCGCGATTGCGCTCGGGCGCATCTCGAGCCAGAAGGCCACGGAGGTTCTTCGGAAGGCGTCGTCGGAAAAGGACGTCGTGGTCCGGAACGCGGTGAATCGCGCGCTCCGCGGGGCAATCACGTGACGGCGTCGCGACCCGTCGCGGCGGCACCGCCGCGCCCGACGCTCGTTGGGGGAACGGGTACCACGGCGAACGCCGATCCGAACATCGGCGACTCGTACGTCAGGCGAGCGGGCCGAAGCCTCATCTACGCGTACCACGGGGCGCTTCGCGCGATCAAGCTCTACCCGGTCGAGAACGCGGCCGTGCAGCGCGCACTGGACGAACTGACGACGCTCAGCCGGGAGATCATCGCCGCCGAATCGGAGCTCGAGATCCGCACGTCGGGCGAGTTCATCTTCGTGAACGCGACGCGGCTGCGACTGGATCTCGACAACTACGCGAGCTTCAGTCACCTCCTGTCGCTCTATCGGCGCGCGGGGCTGGGGGCGCAGCACATCGACGCCTCGGTCGCCTCCCGCGATTGGCTCGTGTTCCTCTCGCTCCTGCAGAGCGTGCCGGGGAACGAGGATCCGGAGCAGGGGTTCGAGTCGCTGCTTTCAAAGCTCGACGCGGCGGGCGTTCGCGCGTTCACGCTCTCTCGCCCCGCCGAGGCCAGCGACGACGACAAGGAAAAGTCGAAGGAGCGCGCGAAGAAAACGTACGCGCAGTCGGTGGCGGTGACGAAAGATCTCATGACGGCGGTGCGCTTCGGCAAGAGCCCGAACATCAAGAAGATCAAGCGAGTCGTTCAGGGCATCGTCGATCAGATCTTGAACGAGGAAACGTCACTCGTCGGCCTGACGGCGATCCGCGACTACGATGAATACACGTTCACGCACAGCGTCAACGTGTGCATCTTCTCGGTGGCGATCGGCAAACGACTCGGTCTGACGAAGCTGCAGCTCTACGACCTCGGGATGGCCGCGCTGTTCCACGACATTGGCAAGTCGCGCGTGCCAGCCGAGGTGCTCAACAAGACGGACGGACTCAGCGACGACGAATGGAAGCAGATCGCGGCGCATCCCTGGTTGGGTGTGCTGTGTCTGTTCCAGTTGCGCGGAACGCAGGATCTCCACTACCGGGCGATGGTCGTCGCGCACGAGCATCACATGAAGATCGACCTCACCGGCTATCCGCGCACCGTGCGCGCGCGGCAGATGAGCGTGTTCAGCAAGATCGTCGCGGTCGCGGACGGCTTCGATGCGGCCACGTCGCGGCGGTCGTATCAAACGACGCCGATGAATCCGGCCGACGTGATGAAGGAGATGCGCGACAACGCGCGGCGCGGCATGGATCCGGTGCTGGTGAAGGCCTTCGTGAACCTGACGGGCATTTTCCCTGTCGGCACGCTCGTCGTGCTCGATACGTTCGAGCTGGGCCTCGTGCACGCCGGCAATCCGATCGCCGAGATGCTTTCGCGCCCGATCGTGCGCATCGTGAGCGACTCGCGGGGCAACATCCTCTTTCCCGGCTATCTTGTCGATCTCGCCGACCGCGGGCAGGACGGCGCGTTCAAGCGAACCATCATCAAGACGGACCAACCCGATCGGTACGGAATTCGTGTCGGCGACTACTTCATCTGAGCGCGTAGCCGAGCGCTTCGCGCAGCTGCGCGCGTCGGGGCGACGTGCGCTCGTGCCGTACATCACGGCCGGGCATCCGTCGCCTAACGCGACGCTCGAGCTGCTCGAGGGGCTCGAGGGCGCCGGCGCCGACATGATCGAGCTGGGCGTGCCGTTCTCCGATCCGATGGCCGACGGCCCCGTCATTCAAGCCAGCTCACAGCAGGCGCTCGAGAACGGCATGACGTTCGACGGCGTGCTCTCGATCGTGTCGCGGGCGCGGCTCGGAGTGCCGGTCATCCTGTTCACGTATCTGAATCCGCTGCTCGCGGCCGGACGCGACGCACTGACTCGGGCCGCCGACGCCGGCTTCCATGGCGTGCTCGTCACCGATCTGCCCGTCGGCGCGGACGCGTCGCTCGAGCAGTGGCTGGGCGATGGACCACTCGCGTTCATTCGGCTCGTCGCGCCGACGACGCCGTCGGCGCGGATGGCGGAGATCGCGCGGCATGGCAGCGGCTTCGTCTATCTGATCAGCCGCCTCGGCGTGACCGGCGTTCGGGACCAGTTGCCGGTGGAGCTTCCGAACACGATCCAGCGCCTGCGGCAAGCGACCGATCTCCCGATCTGCGTCGGCTTCGGCGTCTCGCGGCCCGAGCAGGCGCGTGCCGTCGCCGCGCTCGCCGACGGGGTCGTCGTCGGCAGCGCGATCGTCAAGGCCGCGGCCGAGAGCGTCGCGAGCGCGGTCACCCTCGCCGCATCGTTGCGCGCGGCCATCGACACGGTGTCGCCATGAAACTCTTCCTCTCCGGTTTCTCGCGCACGTTGGGCGCCATCGGCATGGCCTTGTTGGCTGCCGCCGTGTTCTACGACCACGGATGGACGCAGGCGTGGATCGGAACGATCCTCGTCTTCTCGGCGACGATTCTCCTTCGCACCTATCAAGTTCCGCTCACGAAGTACGGCGCGCTCAATTTCCTGGCTTTTCCCGCCATCGCCGGCGCGATCATCAACGGAGCGGCGGGCACCGCGTTAGGCATGTATGTCGGCGTCTTCGTCACCGACCTGCTCATCCTGCGCAAAGGGGGGGAGCCCGCCTGGATCAATGCCGGCCGGGAAGTGCTCTCCCTGATCAGCTCCTACGGCTTCTTTGCCTGGGCGCTCGTCGCCACCGGTGCGTCGCACAATGCGGGCATGACGACGGAGGGTCTCCCGGCACTGACGCTCTTCGCGATCACCTACTTCATCCTCAGTCGAGCCCTGCTCTACTTCAGCCTCCTCTGGCGCGACAAGCTGTTGGAAGAAGAGAAGTCGCTCATCCTGCGATACGAGGTCATCGGCTTTGGCGCGGGGCTGATCGCGGTCGCGGTGGTACTGGCGACGATCAGCTCGATCGGCCCGGTGGGCTGGGTGTTCGTGGGCGCGACGCTGGTCGTCATCGGCGTGCTCGTCAAGCGCATCTTCGAGGAGGCCGTCTCGGCGGAGGAGCTGAACAAGATTCTCGCGATGGAGCAGGTCGTGTCGTCGGACATGAGTCTCGCCGATGCCTTTCTCCGCATCGAGGCACTCGCGCACCGGCTCGTCGATTGGCGTGAGTTCCGGGTCTACCGCGTCATCGCCGCGTCACCGCAGCTCGCGTGGAGCTCCTCGCTCGGATTCCTGTCGACGATGCAACCGCAACCGGTACTCGGCACGCGACTGCGGCGGCTCGCGCTCGAGACCGGGCAAGCGGTGATCGTCACCGACGCGACCCAGGATCAACGCCTCGAGTCGCGGCCGCGCGAGGTGATGAGCATCGTCGCACTCCCGATGCGTTTCGGCGACCGCAACGTCGGGCTCCTCGAGCTCGAGCACCACAAGCGCGCCGCGTACAACGTGAAGGACGTGGCGATGATTCGGCGATTCGCGAATCAGCTCGCGACCACGCTTCACATCGACGAATTGAAGACGCCGCTGCTCGAGGCGATGCGGCGTGTCAGCTCGCAGCTCGAGACGCTCAACGAGTCGGCCCAGGCGCTGCGCGGCGGTGGCGAATCGGTGGCGAAGACGATCGGCGACATCTCGCGGGGTATCACGGAGGAAAGCGATCAGCTCGGCCGGAGCCTCGAGGCGACGCACTCGCTGCACGAGGCGACGGCGCAGGTCGTCGAGCATGGCAGCAGCGCGGCGAACGCGAGCCAGAAGGCGACGGAGATCGCGTCCGAGCATCGCCTAACGATCGGCACGGCGATCGAGCGGCTGGTGAGCGCCAAGGGGTTCGTGGCCGAGAGCAGCTCGCAAATCGACCAGTTGGTGCGCACGACCAAGCGCATCACGGAGTTCATCGCCGTGATTCGCGAGCTCGCCGACCAAACCAACCTTCTCGCGCTCAACGCCGCGATCGAGGCCGCCCGGGCCGGAGAGCATGGTCAGGGCTTCGCCGTCGTCGCGGACGAGGTGCGCAAGCTGGCGGAGCAGAGCGCGCGCGCCTCGGACGAGGCAGGCGACATCGTCCTCGGCTTCGAGGAGCAGATGCGGCGCGCCGCCTCGCAGATGCAGCGCGGACAGGCGATCGTGAGCGACGTCGAAACGCTCTCCGAGGAGGCGCGGCAGGCGCTGGATCAGATCGTCGAAGCGACGGCCGCCGCCGCGCATGGCGCGCAGCGTATCGCGATGACGTCGCGCGACCAGGAGCTCGAGTTCGCGCGCCTGCGTGACCGCGTGATGCGCGTGGCCGAGATCTCGCGCCGCAACCGCGCCGGCGCGGAAGACGTGTCGTCGTCGGCGAAGGACCAGGCCGCCGCACTGCGCGAGTTGGAGGGCGCGGCGCACGAGCTGCGAAGCGTCGCCGTGTATCTCAGCGATCTCACTCATCGCATAACGAGCGTCGCATGAGCGGAAGCAATTCGCCGCGGCGCACCGATCCGGCGCGTCGTGGCTCCGCCGCGGCCGCACGCCACACCCCGCCGGCGACCGAGGGGCGCGAAATCACGCTGCGGTCGATGCGCTTTCACGCGCTCATCGGTATCCTCGAGCACGAGCGCACGGTCCCGCAGCCGATCGAGGTGGACCTCACGGTGCACAGCGCCGCGGCGGGCGGTATCCTCGACTACCGGCGACTGTACGAGCAGGTGGAGCGCGTCGTCTCCGCCGGCCCGATCGACTACCTCGAGACAGCGGCCGATCGCATCACCCGGTCCGTCTTCGAGGATCCCCGTATTCGGCAGACGCGCGTCGCCATTCGCAAACCGCACGTCGCTCTCCCTGGGCCACTCGCTTACGCCGAGGTTGTCGTTAGGCGAACGCGCGAGAGCGGAGGAGAATGACGGTGCGCGACGTCGCTTACGTCGCGCTCGGCTCGAATCTCGGCGATCGCGACGAGCATCTCGCGCGCGCCCGCCACGCGCTCGACTCGCTCCCACGCACTCGTGTCGTCGCAGGGTCCACCGTCGAGGAGACGGCGCCGATCGGTCCGGTGGAACAGGGTCCGTATCTCAACCAAATGGTCGCGCTCGAGACCGAGCTGTCGCCACGCGAGCTGCTCGCCGAGCTTCAACGGATCGAAGGCGAAGCGGGGAGAACGCGAGCCGTACGCTGGGGACCGCGAACGCTCGACCTCGACATCGTCCGCTTCGAGCACCAGAGCGTCAGCGATACCGACCTCGTCGTGCCGCATCCGGCCGAGGCAGCGCGGGACTTCTGGCGACGCGAGCTCGCCGAGCTGCGCGCTCTTCTTGGGCGCGCCTGACCTCCTACATTGCACCTCGTGGACGTCGAACTTCCGTCGTGGGCGCAGGTACGCGACAAGCGTCGCGCCCACATTCAGCGCGTCGCCGCGCTCCTCGAGCGCTGGGCCGAGATCATGTGCCTCTCGGCGGACCAACGCCAGGATTGGTATGACGCCGCCCGCTGGCATGACGCCCTCCGCGATGCGCCGCGCGACTTGCTACGCCGTCTCGCTGGAGACGCGCCATACGAGCCCGAGATGCTGCACGGTCCCGCGGCGGCGGAGAAGCTGTTCGAGGAAGGGGAGCGCCGCGTCAACGTGCTCGACGCGATTCGCTATCACACCGTCGGATCGCCGGGGTGGGATCAGACCGGGCGCGCGCTGTACATGGCCGATTTTCTCGAGCCCGGTCGTTCGTTTTCTCGAGAAGACCGAGCCTTTCTTTCAGCCCAGGTCCCGCACGATTTCGATGGCGTGTTTCGTCAGGTGGTGCGCATGCGTCTGGTGTACGCCCTCAACGAGGGGCATACGCTTTTTCCCGAGACCGTTCAGTTGTGGAATTCGATTCGATGACTCCGAGAGCGCTCACGTTCGTCTTGCTTGGATCGTGCGTCGCCGCCGCCGCGACTGCGGCAGCGCTGCCGGCACGCCACGGCACCGCGCCCCGCCTGACGCGCGTGGGACCGAGCACGCCGCGGGTGCGCGTTCAGGTTCTCAATGCGACGCGAATCCGCGGACTCGGCCGACGCGCGATGCTGTACTTGCGCGATCAGGGCTTCGACGTCGTGGAGGTGGGTACGACGTCCGCGACACGCGATACCACGCTCGTTCTGGATCGTTCGCGGCACCCGGAGTGGGCACAGAACGTCGCGACGTCGTTAGGCGTGGCCCGCGTCGAATCGCGTCCCGACTCCTCACGCTACCTGGACGTCACCGTGCTCGTCGGGTCCTCGTGGCGGCCGCCGGCCCAACCGTTCTACCCGTAGCTGGCCGCACGCCGCGGCGATGTCCACGCCGCGGCTTTTTCGGATTGCCACCTCGACGCCGTGCCGCCGCACCTCGCGCGCGAATTCGGCGATTCGCTTGGCGGGAGTCGGGACGAAGCCGCGCGCGCCGCCGGGGTGCAACGGAATCAGATTCACGAACGCGCGGCATTCCCGCGCCAGCTCCGCGAGCCGAATCGCGTGCTCGACGGCGTCGTTGACGCCACCCAGCATCACATACTCGAAGGTGACCCGGCGATCGAATCGTTTCGCCGCGTGAATCACATCCTCGAGTGGATATTTGACGTTCACCGGCATCAGTTCGCGCCGGAGCGCGTCACTCGGCGCGTGAATCGAGATCGCGAGGCGAAACTGTTCCGGTCGCTCGCCTAACGCGACGATGCCGGGGAGGACGCCAACCGTCGAGACGGTGATGTGGCGCGCTCCGATCCCCAGGCCGAGCGGGTCGTTCAACAGCGTCAGCGCCGGATCGACCGAACGCCAGTTCATGAGTGGCTCCCCCATGCCCATGAACACGACGTTGGTGATCGCCAGCGGCGGATCGAGCAAGCGCATCTCGCGCACCTGACCCGCGATCTCGAACACCTCGAGGTTGCGCTGAAATCCCATCGCGCCGGTGGCGCAGAAGGCGCACTGCAGGGCGCAGCCGGCCTGTGAAGAGATGCAGAGCGTGAGCCGATCCCCTTCGGGAATCGCGACGGATTCGATGGCCTGGCCGTCGCGAAGCATGAACAGGAATTTTTCCGTCCCGTCCACGGACCGCTGTCGGGCGGCAACGGACAGCCGCGGGAGATCGAAGGCAGCGGCGAGCTGCTCGCGCACAGACTTCGGCAGCTCGGTCATCGACTCGAAGTCCGGGGCCGGGTTGACCCAGAGCCGACGGACAACCTGCTTGGCGCGATAGCTCGGCAGTCCAAGTTCACCGAAGAAGTCGAGCAACCGCCTCTCGGCCTCGACAGGCGTGAGGTTCAGCAGATTTTCGCGCTGGGTGTGCGGCGCGTTCTTGGTCATAGGTGCTTCCGGGAGCAATAGGCTCGACGCGTGCAGCCTACCCGGGGCGTGGCGCGCGGTCAAGCGACGGTCTACCATGAACTTCCCTGCACAGTTAGACTTCAGCACTCGAATGATGCCCTCAGCGAAGCAGCATGCGCTTGCCTGGCGGATGCGCCGCGACACCCCATGGGCTCATTCTGATCGCGGCCGGAATGCCGCGACCGCGGCACAACCATCGCTTCGGGTCGCACGCACGCTCACCTCGCGAAATTCCCGCCAGATCTGCTTCCGCGCGGCTGCAGCCTTCCTACGTGCGTCGATCACGTGTCGGCGGCCGAGCGAACCGCGCTGACGTCGAACCGGTCCCTTCCGGGCGCGGCAATTGGCACCACGACTGAACACCTCTGATGCCGTCATCGTCTACACTCGCGACCACAATTCGCAGTCACCCCTGCGGTGCGCTCCGCGCCGCTGACGCTGGAGCCGAGGTACACCTGGGCGGATGGGTACACCGAAAGCGCGACCTCGGGGAGCTGGTATTCGTCGATTTAAGGGACCGCACTGGAATAATTCAGATCTCATTCGATCCGCGCTTCACCCCACTGGACACCGTGAAGCTGGCAGCCACACTCGGTCCGGAGTGTGTCGTCCTCCTCGAGGGCGAGGTCGTCGCGCGCCCAACGGAGATGCGGAACGCCGACCTCGCAACCGGCGATGTCGAAGTCCGGGCCAAGAGCTTGAAAGTCGTAGGGCCGGCGGTCGCGCCCGCGATTCCGGTAGCGCGCCCGAGAGGAGAGCCGCTTCCGGCCGAAGAGCTTCGGCTGCGCCATCGCTATCTGGATCTGCGCCGCGCCGAGCTGCAGGAGAACATCATTCTCCGACACCGATTGATGCAGGTGACGCGTCGCGTCCTGAGCGAGCGCGGGTTTCTCGAGGTCGAGACGCCGATCCTGACGAAGCCGACACCCGAGGGCGCGCGCGACTATCTCGTTCCGAGTCGCGTGCACGCCGGCGAGTTCTACGCGCTGCCACAGTCGCCGCAGCTTTATAAGCAACTGCTCATGGTGGCGGGGTTCGATCGCTACTTCCAGATCGCGCGCTGCTTCCGCGACGAGGACTTGCGACTCGACAGGCAGCCCGAGTTCACGCAGATCGACATCGAGGCGTCTTTCATCGCGCAGGACGACATCATCGCCCTCACCGAAGGTCTC
This sequence comes from Gemmatimonadaceae bacterium, assembly GCA_036557635.1. GTDB lineage: Bacteria > Gemmatimonadota > Gemmatimonadetes > Gemmatimonadales > Gemmatimonadaceae > AG2. Next base: position 3,902 of record DATBHD010000305.1, on the reverse strand, counting down.
CTCTCCGCGCTGTGGGGCGAAGTGGGATTCGAGATTCCTTCCGCGTTCCAGCGCATGACGTACTCGGAGGCAATGGAGCGCTACGGGTGCGACCGCCCCGACCTGCGGTATGGACTGGAGATCTTCGACGCGTCCGATGTCTTCCGCGAGACGGAATTCTCGATTGCTCGCTCGGCGATCGCGCAAGGCGGGCGCGTGCGCGGGATCCGCGTGCCGGGCGGCGCCGGGAGCTTGTCCAGGAAGCAACTGGACGAGATCGAGGCAGGCGCGAAAAGCGCTGGGGCGGGCGGGCTCGTCCGCCTCAAGCGCACGAGTGGCCAGCTCGAGGGTCCGGCGGCGAAGTTCCTGCATGACGGATCCGCGGCGCAACTCGCCCTCGGTGACGGTGATCTCGCGCTCCTGGTCGCCGGACCGAATCACGTCTCGAGCCCGGCGCTCGACCGTGTTCGGCAAGACGTCGGACGCCGGCTCGCGTTGGTGAAGGAGGACGCGAGGATGTTTCTCTGGGTGACCGACTTCCCGCTCTTCGAGCGAGATCCGGGAACTGGCCGTTTAGGTGCGGTGCATCACCCATTCACCGCGCCGCACCCGGCGGACATCGCTAAGCTGGAGAGCGCGCCGGAGGCGGTGCGCGCGCAGGCGTACGATGTCGTGCTGAATGGAACGGAGCTCGGCGGAGGCAGCATTCGAATCAGCGACCCGGCACTGCAATCGCGAATCTTCTCGCTCCTCGGTATCGACGACGCCACGGCGAACGCTCGCTTCGGCTTTCTGCTCGAGGGGCTGCGCTCGGGTGCGCCGCCGCACGGCGGGATCGCCTTCGGCTTCGATCGGATCGCCATGCAGCTTGCGGGCGCGCCGTCGCTACGCGATGTGATTGCGTTTCCGAAGACGACCGCGGCGCGCGCGCTGTTCGAGGGCGCGCCCTCGCGAGTTCCGAGCGACGACCTGCACGAGCTCCACATCCGGGTCGAGGAGCCGGATGAAGGGGGAGGGCAGCGCTCGTGAGCGACGGCAGCGTTACGCAAAAGCTCAACACGGAAGGCGCCGATCTCCTCACGCTCGCGGGCGTGAATGATGGAAACCTCATTGAGCTCTCTCGGATTGGCGGCGTGAAGGTCGCGCTCCGCGGAGATACGCTGAGCATCACCGGCCCGATGCCCTTCGTCGAGCGCGCCGCCGACATCGCGCGACGTATGATCGAATCGGCGCGCCAGCGCGTCGAGCTGTCGCCTGACGATGTGTTGCGCATCGGCGACGAGGTCGATCACCGTCGAACCGGCGGAGACCTGCGAGACAACGGCGACTACGGCCAGGAGAACGGCGACGCCGGTGGCGGTCTCGGCATAGACACCCAGCGAATCGCCCTGCCGGGAATTCGGCGCGTCATTCAGGCGAAGACGCCGGGGCAAGCCGATTATCTCCGCAAGATGCAGGAGAACGACATCGTCGTCGGCATCGGGCCGGCGGGCACGGGAAAGACCTATCTCGCGGTCGCGGCCGCGGTGGACGCGCTGACGCGCAAACGCGTGAGGCGCATCGTGCTCGCCCGGCCGGCGGTCGAGGCGGGCGAGAGTCTCGGCTTCTTGCCGGGCGACATGCAAGCGAAGGTCGATCCCTATCTCCGGCCGCTCTACGACGCGCTCGACGAAATGATGCCATTCGAGCGGATCCAGCGCGCGCTCGAGACGCGAACGATCGAGATCGCGCCGCTGGCGTTCATGCGCGGCCGCACGTTAGGCGACGCCTTCGTGATCGTCGACGAGGCGCAGAACGCGACGGCCGTGCAGATGAAGATGCTCCTCACGCGGCTCGGCGTGAATTCGAAGATGGTCATCACCGGCGACAAGACGCAGGTGGACCTGCCGAAGCGCGAGGAATCGGGGATCCTCCAGCTCGAGCGGATCCTTCCCGGCATCGACGGCATCGGCTTCCACTACTTCGACGAGAGCGATGTCGTGCGCCATCGCCTCGTGCGCGACATCGTGCGCGCCTACGACAAGCACGAGGCCGAGCGGGCCACCGAATGAATCTCGGCGAGCAGGGCGAGCGCATCAGCGCGGTGGACCCACCGCCTCGACGCGAACGTTTCCGGTTCCACGGAACACGGATCGCCGTGGCGCTCGGCCTCGCCGTGTTCACGTATCTGCTCTTTCCCGCGGCGCCGGCCGTCGATTTTCCGGTGTACGAGGTTGGCTCGGTGGCGTCGGACAACGTCATCGCCCCCTTCGCGTTCAACGTTCCGAAGACGGCGGCGGAGCTCGAGAAGGAGCGCGAGGCCGCCGCCTCGACCGTGGAGCCGGTGTTCGATTATGTGCCGGCGGCGCTCGATTCGACGCGTCGTCAGCTCGCCGCCCTCACCCAAGCGATGAACGGAGCGGCGGGCGCCGTCGATCCGCGTAACGCGCTCATTGGCATTCAGCAGGCGGCGTCTTCGCAGGGGATCACGCTCACGCCGCCCGAGGCGGCGTACCTCGTGCAGGAACGGCGTCGCACGCCGATGCTCTCCGCGGTACAACGCGTATTCGACCGCTGGCTCGGCGCCGGCGTCGCGTCGCGTGGCACGCTCGACAACATTCGCGGCGACATCATTCTGAAGAACGGGCGGGACGAGCGCCGCCTCTCCTCCGACAGCATCCAGACTTTTTCGATGCTGATCAGCCGCGCGCGACTCATTCATCCCGATCCGACGTCGGTGGTCGGCGATCAGATCTACTTCCGGCTGCTGGGCGCCCTCTTTCATCCGACAATCGTGCCCAACGTGGCGGCCACGGAACTGCGGCGCGATGACATGCGCCGCTCGGTGCCGGCCGCGAAATACGAGGTGCGTGTCGGCGAGAAGATCATCGGCGCGAACGAAGTCGTCGGCCGCGAGGAGCACGACAAGCTGCGCGCGCTCCACGACGCGGTGGATCGTCGGCGGGCGACGGAGCGGGGTGCGCGCCGGATCATCGGCGCGATCATGTTCAACGCGCTCATCGTCTCGCTGCTCGGCCTAACGATCTTGATCTTCCGGCCGACGGTGTACCGCAACGTGCGCTGGCTGCTCATGTTCGCGGCGGCGACGGTTATCGTGCTCGTCGGCGGCGCGATCGTGAGCCACGCGCACCCCGTTCACCCCGAGCTGATTCCGGTCGCGATTGCCGCGGTTGTTCTGAGCGCGCTGTTCGACCAGCGGATCAGCATGATCGCGGCAATGGTGATCGCGACGCTGGTCGGTGGCCAGAGTGTGTTCCGCGGCACGAACGCGCTGTTCATCAACCTCGTCGGCGGAGCCGTCGCCGCGTTCACCGTTCGCGTCGTGAGCCGGCGCAACCAGACTTACCTGTGGATCATCGCGATCGCGGCCGCGTACCTAACGACGGCGGTCGCGATCGGGCTCACCCTCGACCTCCCGTGGCGCGACATCCTCGCCTCGGCCGGATACGGCGCCCTCAACGCCGTCGTGTCGGTGCTGCTCGCGCTGCTGCTGCTGCCGATCGCGGAGTCGTTCACCGGGATCGAGACCGACCTCACGCTTCTCGAATGGTCCGATTTGAATCGCCCGCTGATGCAGCGCCTCAGTCTCGAGGCGCCCGGCACCTACGCGCACACGATCGCGATCGCCAATCTCGCCGACGCCGGTGCGCGAGCGATCGGCGCGAACGCGTTGCTCGCGAGAGTCGGCGCGTACTATCACGACATCGGGAAGATCGCCAAGCCGCAATACTTCGTGGAGAATCAGGCGAAGGGAAGGAACCCGCACGACAAGCTCAAGCCCGGCACGAGTGCGCAGATCATTCGCAATCACGTGCGCGAGGGACTGCAGCTTGCCGAGGAGCACAAGTTGCCCCGCGCCCTGCGCTCGTTCATCACCGAGCATCACGGCACGGGCTCGATCACGTTCTTCCTCGAGAAGGCCA
>DATBHD010000304.1:0-21398 GCA_036557635.1 Gemmatimonadaceae bacterium | reverse complement strand
GCTTTGAGGAGCCTCACTCGAAGCTCCTCTTTCGCTAGACATTTCTTGAGGACAACCGCGATGGCCCAACACAGCGCTCACAGTCCGCCAGAGAAGCCCCGACTCGGCCCCAATCTGTTCTGGGGTGCGCGAATTGGAGTGCGTGTCGCGATCGGGTTTGTCGTGCTGTCGACCGTTGGACGCATCGTCTTTGGCGCCGAGCTCTTCACGAGCGATGGCTTCACCTATTTTGGCGTAGTTGCATCTGAAATCTGCGCTGGGATCCTTGTTGGACTCGTGGTCGGCGCACTTCGCTCGTACTTGACTTCGGCTCAGTCGGCGGCCTTGGTCGGATTCTTGGGGGCGACTGTTGTCGCGCTGATTGGCCGCGTTGCTTTGGATGGCTTCGAGCCGTGGACTGGGGCTGATAGTTTCGCGGTCCTCATCTATCCTCTCCTCATCGGGCCAGCGGCCGGTGCGCTGATTTGGTATCGAGTGAAGGATCGTGAAGAGCGCAAACGGAAGAAGAGAGGGGCGGCCGCAGAGTAGGGTGGGCGTAAGGGCGCGCACCCCGCTCGACCGTGTCATCTCGCGAGCGCGCGCACAGCGGCGACTGTCCCCTTCTGTCCCCTCGCACACTCGATAGCGTGCGCAAACTGCGCTCTCCGATCAGCGATTCGAGTTTGCTAACTCGTTGTCATTGGTCACAATTTCCAACCGCCCGAAGACCCGAGCGCCGCCGAAGCAACGAGACTAGCTGAGTTCATCAAGATGTTAGGACCTCCCCAGCTACCAGGTGGCTCGTGAGCACCCTACCTGACTGGGTGTCGCGCAGGTCTTTGGACAAAAGCCTGCGCTGCGTCACGAATCGCTCGAGCCCAGACCAGGTCGCGCACCCGCTTAGAACGTCCCTTCGCGGAGCGACGTTTACACGCCGGCGGCTCTACATCGCGCGCACAGCGCCCGACAAGCAGCGCAGCCTAACGATCGCCCGTGGGCTCGGCCATTTGCGTCGCGCCTCTTGTTGCCGCCAACAGCAAGCGCGTGGACGGCTCGCGCCGATCTCCGGGCCACCAGTTCCAGCGACCCGCGAGCGCCAACAGCGCCGGGCTCACCGCCAGACGCATCACCGTCGCGTCGATCAGCACCGCCACTGCCAAGGCAAAGCCCAGCATCTTCATCAGCAGAAAATCCCCGAGCATGAACGCTCCGAACACGATGACCATGATCGCCGCAGCGCTCGTGATCAATCGGGCCGTGTGCGTCAGCCCATCGGCGATCGCCGCGCGCTCGTCGAGACCCGTGAGACGCGCCTCGCGCACCCGGGCGACCAGAAACACCTCGTAGTCCATGCTCAAGCCGAAAACGACGCAAAAGACGAGCACCGGGACCGCTGGAAACACATAGCCGAGTGGGCCGTCGAGTCCGAGCAGCGCCGCGCCGATGCCGTCCTGAAACACGAGCGTCACGGCGCCGAAGGCCGCGGCGACGGCGAGCAGGTTGAGGATGATCGCCTTGAGGGGCACGAGCAGCGATCGAAAGCCGACGGCGAGCACGACCAGCGTCGCGACGACGATCAGTGCGACGACACGCGTCAGCTGCCTTCGTCCCGCGACCGCCTCCTCGTAGTCGACGTTGAGGGCGGGAAGCCCGCCCACGAGCAGCCGGGCGTTGTCCGGCGTCATGCCGCGAACGCGACGAACGAGCGACGCGAGCTCCGCCGCCGTCATACCCTCCCGGGGAATCACCTCCAACATCGCCAGATGTCCGTCGTGGCTGACGAACGATCGCCTAACGGCATCGGGGAGCTCCGACAGCAGCACGTCGCGTGGGAGCGTGCCGCTCAACGGCGCGAGGAGCCCGGGGAGCGATCGCACGCGCGCGACGCTCGCGTCCGCGACGAGCGCACGCGCCACCTGAGCGGTCGCGCCCCAGCCGCTATCGTCGACTGCCATGATGTTCGCCGGAAGCTCGAGCGTCAGGCGCAGCGTTTGGACCGCGGCGCTTCGTCGCATTCGCTCGAGGTCCTTTAACGCCTCGGCCGACTCCAGGCCCCGCGGTAGCCAATGTCCCGCCGGCAGATTGGTTTGAAGACGCAGCGCCTGCCACGCCAGCGCGAACACGGGGACGCCGGCGGCGAGAAGAACGCGGCCAGGGTGTCGGGTGACGACATCGGCCCACCACCGCCAGGCCCCGTCCGTCGGCCACCTAACGAGTGCCACGCGACCGGCATCCACCCGACGGCCAAGCAGCGCCAACACACCAGGGAGAAGCGTCGTCGCGAGGAGCATCGAGACGCCGGTGACGAGCAGCCCGCCAACCGCGACCGAGCGCAACTCGTTGACGGGAACCAAGGCCAGCGCGCCGAAGCCGATGGCCACCGCTGTTCCGGAGAGGAGAATCGTCGGTCCGGCATGACGGAGTGCGTCGCGCGCCGCACGCGGTGGGTCATCGCCCCGCCGCATCTCCTCCCGGAAGCGTTGGAGCACGAGGAGCGAGTAGTCGATGCCCAGCCCGAGGCCGATCATCGTCGCGACGTTCTGCAGCAAGATCGACAACGACAACAGCTGCGCCGCCAGCGCCGCCATACCCAACGCGATACCGATCGCCAGCAACGCGCCGCCGATCGGCAGGAGCGCGGCGACGAGCGCGCCGAAGGCGACATAGAGCAAGACGAGCGTCACTGGCAGCGCGCGCCATTCCGCACGAGTGGCCTCCGCGGCGCTCAGTCGCCGCAGGTCGACGTTGAGCGCGGCTTCTCCCGTCCACCGCAGCGCGGCACGCGAATACTCGCCCCGCAGCGTTGCGTTGTATCCGCTCGTCATCGCGCGCAGGCTGTCGAGCAGCACGTCGGGTGGTTGCCGATCGTCGAGGCCGACCACCATGAACGTGCCCTCGCCCCCGTCGCCGGCGAAGAGCGGTTCGCGGCCATCGAGGTACGATAGGACGCGAGTGACTCCGCGCGTTCTCTGTAGCGAATCGACGAGCGCGCGGAGCACGCGTTCGCCCGCCGGCTCGTTGGGCGACGGAACGCCCGACGCCACCAGCACCACCGAGTGAGCGAATGGTGACTCGAAGCGCCGCGCGAGCTGGTCGTCGACGATGGCCGACTCGCTCCCGTCGACGCGAGCGGCAACGCGCAAGACCGAATCGAGTCGTCGCGCCTTCGGCAGCAGGAACGCGCCGGCGAGCACCCATGCCAGCGCGACCGCGCCGCGACCGATCGCGCTGACGCTCATACGAGCGCGATCTCGTAGTGCAGAGGCCGCGCGCCTAACGGCGGTCCGGCGTAGTCACCGCCCGCGGTGCAGACATATGCATTCACGTCGGTTGGCTGAGCGAAGAGTCCATCCAATCCTCGACAAAGCGGGTCGCGCGCATCCAGCCCGATTGTCGCGCACGCGTAGCGGCTGGCGCGCAGCTCCGGGTAGCTCCTCCGCACCAACGCTTCGAGCACCTCCGGCGAGCGCCCCGGAACGCAGACGTGGAGCGCCGTGCAGTACCGGAGCGCGTGCCCGGCCTCCGGCAGGGGCACGCTCCCCGTTAGGCGGGCGGCGGCGTTGAGCACCGCTCGCACCGCGCGCATCCGCGTCGAATAGCGCTCCACGTGCAGCTGCTTGAATCGCGCCTGGTCCCACCAGGCAAGAAACCCCACCAGCCGGCCCGCGCGGTCCCGCGCCAGCCGATAGTCGGAGATGTCGAGCCCCGGCGCGCCCTCGATCCAGGCCAGGAGACTCTCGGCGGTGAACAGCGGCGCGAATTGGCGTGCCCTCGCCACCGACTGCCAGAGCGCCGCCATCTCGTCGATGTCCGAGAGCGTCGCCGCGGACACCCCGAGTGCGATCTCGGTGTGCGCGCGCGGGAGGAGTAGAGGAATCGAGAAGGCGCGAAGGGTGGCGAAGCGCCGAAAGGCGGGCACGCCGGCGCGACCCACGGTTCGGCGTTCCATGGCGCGATTGCCGCCGAGGATCGTGAGCAGGATTGGCGTATCGCTCCCGCCCATCGCGGCGAGCGTGTCGCGCGCCCATTGACTGAGCGCGTCGGCCACGCCCATGCCGCGAGCGAGCGGATGCACTTTGAGATCGCCCGCATACAGCGTGGAGCACTCCACGCCGTGGAGATATGCCGACCGCTCGGCCGCCATCACGCAGCCCGCGACAAAGCCGTCGACCTCGGCCACGCCCACGCGCCACTGGCTGCCCTCGAGGCGATTGAGCTGAAAGAAGTCCGGCTCGCGCGTCAAGCACAGCGTGAGGTCTCCGGCCATGGGGCACGACGCGGCGATCGCCTTGAGCGCGGCGTTGTCGCCCGGCTCGGCGTCCCGCACGGACACCACCGGCGCAGTCGTTAGGCTCATCGGCGCTCACCAGCGTGAATGCGACACACCGCGATGCGGCGTTGCACGGCGCTCCGATCGCGGCGGATCATCGCCTCGCCGCGGGCGCGGTCCTCGACGACGACGTCGCGGTATGGCGCCGGCACTTCCGTCCATCCGACGAAGTTGCGAAAGCAGAGCGTTGCGCCAAACACCGCGGTCCGCGCGAGCTCGGCGAAGAGCGACTCGATCTCGTTCGGCGTCAGCCACTCGCAGATGTTGGAGAGGGCAAAGCCAGAGACGCTCTCGGCGGGGAGAATTCGCAGATAGTCGGTAACCGATCCTGAAACGAGGGTGAGGCGATCGGTGGACGTCGCCAATTCGGCGTAGGTAGACTCGGCGAGATAGGGCGGGAGGCCGTCTGCCACGTCGACGGGATAGGAGCCCGCGAGCATGTGGTGCAGAAAATAGTTGTCCCTCACCGGCAATTCCGTGAGCGCATGCTCGACACTCTGGCGGAAATGTGCGGCGAAGCTCGGCTGCTCGAGGTGCGCGAAGAACGCCGGGTCGTAGGCGCGGCGAAAGACCCCGCGATTCAACAGGACACGAAAGAACGCGCGCCACCGGGCGGTGTTCCACTCGCTCGAAAAGAGCGCGCGCTGCTCATCGATCGTGTCGCAGGCGAGCATTCGTTCCACACGCGAGCGCGGATGCACGAACAGGCGCAACGCGCGCACGAGGATGCGAATGAATCGCTCGGTGACCCCGGCGTGCAACACGCCGCCTTCGACCAGAGGCAATCGCGCGTCCCAGTACGTGCGTCCCCGCCAGCTCAACTGCTCGCGCAGCGCCGCGTACTGATCGACACGCTCGCGCGCCGGCCAGTCGACCGCCCCGAGGAAGCCCAGCGCGTCCGCGCGCGGCAACATCGTGACGGCGGTGAATTTGAGCTCGATCAGGTGGTTCTGGCCGCGATTGAGATCGACCGCGGTCACGTGGCCAGCACCCGTCGCGAGCAGCGAGAGGGCGGTGCAGCCGCCGGATCCGACGACGACGATCGAGTCGTTAGGTCCCGCATCGAGGGCTTCGATCTCGAGTCGTGGATCCTCTCGCACCTGCGCGAAATACAGCCGATCGTCGACCGCACTCGATAGGTCCGTCACGACGCGCATGCCAGCTCCCGCCACTCGTAATCCTCGAGCAGCTGCTTGCGAACGGCGGCATCGACCGCGCTGTAGCGGCGCATCAACGCCGGCACGGCCGCTCGCCGCGCGCCTGTCTGGCGATCGAGCCATTCCTTCACCCATGAGAGGTGCCCGCGCTCGTCGACGAGCATACGACGCAGCGTCGCCTGCACGCGTGGGTGCGTGCCGGGGCGGCGCAGGTGCATCACGAAGTGGCGATAGACGCCCCGCTCGAACACCTGCGTGAGCACGAGCACCTCGAGGAGCGACGTCGGCGCGCCGATCGCCGCGGCGTAGCGCGCCTGATAGGTATCGGCCGTCGGCCGCGGGCGGCCGCCGACGGCCACGATCGTCTCCGTCCAGAGCTGCGCGTGCAGCACCTCCTCGGCGCTGTGCGCGGTGAGACGCGCGATCAACTCGGCGTCGCGCACGTGCGCCACGAGACGGCCGAGCACGAGGCCGCCGTGCAGCTCCGAGGCGCGATAGAAATTGAGGAGCGTGAGCTCACGGTCGGTGATCTCCATGGTCAGATCTCCAGTTCCGTCTTGAGGTGATCGACAATGCGAATGCCGCAGAGCCGTTCGATGCGTGTCGCGAAGGTCCGGATGGCCACGTCGTCGCCTTCCATCGCGACGGGAACGCGGCCTTCGCCGAGGGCTTCCTCACCGTAGTGGCGGAAGTGCGCCGCCGCGCGCAAGACGTTAGGCACGAGCTCCGGATGGGCGGCGATGCGCTTGGCGATGAGATCGGCGGCGGCCTGGGCGTGACGTACCTCGTCAGCCGCGATGAGGGCGAGGAGCACGCGGAGCTGCGCTTCCTGCGCCTGCTCGCCCAGCCGGCGAAAGAAGTACGCGGCCAGATGCTCGCTGAGCATGAATTCGACGAGGGGAGTCACGAGATCGCCGGGATCGAGGTCCCCGCGGTCGGCGCGGAGGCGAATCTCGCGCAGCTCGTCGTCGGTGATCCGCGGCTCGAAGCCCACCGCGTCGAGGTACATGCGGAGCGCGTGGAAGTGCTTGAACCCCTCGTACATCTCGAGCGAGAACACGACGCCCGCGTCGACGTCGTCCCACGCGAAGCGTATGAGCCTCGACAGGTTCACTGGATGGAACGACTCGACGAGCGCGGCGTCGCGGAGCTTGGCGAGGAGCTGCGGCTGCGCGAGCGCCCGCGCGCGGTTGATCTCGAGCCACCGGATGTCGTGGTCCACCGACCATGCCCCGCGCTCGGCGGCCCGAGCGTGACGCGCGTAGAGTGGGGCGACCGGGATGCTGGTCTCAGTCATGTCGCACCTCGACGAGGACATCGACGGAAGGCCAGGCGAGGGCGTGCGGCCCATGCCTAACGAGAAACGCCAGGAGCCAGCGCTCGAGACCGAACGCGACGCACGCCGTCGTCGCCGGCTCGCCGCCGGCGAGCCGAATATCGAACGCCTCGCCGAAGAACGTGTCGTGCAGATTGAACGATGACGCGGCGATGCGACGCTCCGCATCGACGGGCATCAGCAGCTCCCGCTTCAGCTCCTTCAGCCGTTGCAGCACGTGCTTGGCGCGCGCTGCCGGAGCGAAGAAGGGATCGGTCGCCACGGCGAACGTCGCGTCGAGATCGAGCGATCGAGCCAGGTCGGCGACGCGTTCCGTCGAGCGATCGAGGAAGGCGCGAGCGTCGCTCGCCGAGCCGACGCACACCACCTCGCGCATCGTGAACGCCCAGCCTCGCTCGAGCGGAGCGTGACGCGTGCCCTCGTGCCGCCAACATTCCGACTGCGCCGTCACCAGGGTCGGGGACTCGATCACCTGGCCGCTCAGGGCGCGATACACGTGATAGCAGACGGCCGGATTGAGCGCTGCCCGCGGTGGCGCGACCGCCGAGCGCACCGCGGGTTGTCCGCGCTCGGCGACGCGGTGCAGCAACTCCTCGTCGTCGCTGAGATGCGAAGCGACCGTGAGCCAGTGGGGGAACGACGCGAAGTACTCCCCGCGCGCGAGCGTCGCGAAGTCGATCGCGGGCGGTACGCGCCAATCGTCGGTCGTCTCGAGGCCGCACAGCGCGGCGATCGCGCGCTCGAGCGAACGATGGAGCGCGGCGGCGTCGCCGCGGAGCGCGGTCACACCAGGTGCGACGTCCCACAGCTCGCCGCGCTTGCGGAGCACGCGCACGACCTCGTCACGCGGCCACATCGGCGCCTCCAGTCTCGACGTCCTTTTTCGCGAACGCATCGGCCATGCGCCTAACGGTGCGAAAGTAGTCCATGCGGATGCGCGAGTCGGGAATGCGGATCGCCAGCGCATGCTCGGTCCAGGCGATGAGCTGCAGGACACGAATCGAGTTGATGAGTCCATTCGCGAAGAGCGGCGTGTCGGCATCGACGGCGACGCCCGCGGGAACGAGCGTTCGGTTGATCCACGCCACTGTTTGCGCCACGAAGGTGGCGTAATCCATCGGCGCGCTCATGCCGCCACCTCCATCGCTCTCGTGCGCTGCCGCGAAGCGAGCAGGTGATCGAGCATCGGCAGCCAGAATGCCCGCACGGGCGGCGAGGAATGGCCGAGCAGCGCTTCGGCGTTGGTGGTCGCGAAACGCTTGGGCAGGGCGAGTTGGGGCACGAAATGCGAGAGGGCCCGCGTTAGGCGTTTGAGCGACGGATCTCCGACCTCGTCGATCGTGCGCTCGAAGAGCGAATACGTCGTCGGATCGGTGACGGCCGGCCGCGCAATGCCACGCCGCCGCCATTCCGGATCTCTGGCCCAGCGTTCGTAGGTGATGTCGAGCAACTCGTCGAGCGGCAGCGCGGCGTCACCGGCGCAGAGATGGACGATCTGTCCCGAAGTGTCCTCGCGCAGGGCGAGCCGCGCGATGGCGCCGGCGACGTACGTCGTGGTCACCACGTCCACGGTGGATCCGGCGACGCCAGGCATCATCGCCGCCAGGCCGCCGTGATAGAGCCGGAGCGCGCGATGCACCGCGTTCATCTGGGTGATGCGTCCGTCGACGTCGTCGCACACGACGGTGCTCGGGCGGAGCATCACCCAGCTCGCGGCCCGCTCACGCACGAGCTGCTCGGCCTCGTACTTCGACTGCTCGTACGCGTTCACCCACCCTTCGGTCGCGGCGGCCGCGTCTTCGGCGATCATGCCGGTGCGACGCCCGGCGACGAACGCCGTGCTCACGTACGCGATGCGCACTCGAGAGACGCAGTCCGCGGCGAGCTCGAGGAGGCGGCGTGTGCCGTCGGTGTTCACGGCCCGGGCGTGCTCGAGCGGGGCGGAGAAGGTCGTGTCGGCGGCGAGGTGCACGATCGCCGTCACGCGCTGGCGGAGTGCCGCGCGCACGTCAGGCGTGAGGCCCAGATCGACCGTGCACAGATCACCCGTGAGTGGAACGGCTCGACACGCGCCGAGCTCGCGCGCGGCCTCGGGCCACCGGCTCGCGTCGCGCACGAGCACGAAGGCGTGGAGCCGCGCGTCGGCGGCGAGCAGTCGCGCCAGTACCTCGCGACCCAGGAGACCGGTGGCTCCAGTGACAAGAATCCAGCGTTCGGCGGACATCGTCAGGCCTCCATTGCCAGCGCGGTCCAGTGCGCGCCATACCCGAACGCGAAGAGGAGCAGGCGATCGCCGTGGCAGACGCTGCCGTCGTCGATCGCGTCGCGCAGATTGATGAAGTTGTCGCCGGCGAGCGTGTGTCCGATTCGCGCGACGTTGCGACACCAGAGGCGCTCTCGCGGAATGCCGGAGAGCCCCATGAGAATCTCCCAGCTGCGCACGCTGACGTTGTGCGGGATTACCCAGCGTACGTCGTTAGGCCGCCAACCAGCCCGCCGCAGCGTTTCGGCGATGACGTGCGTGGCCGTCGGGAAATACGAGGCCACCATCTCCTCGCGCAGTGCGTCGGCGTCCCAGTAGTAGCCTTTGCTGACCTGCGTCGAGGCGATGATGCGGTTCCGCTCGTGCGCATCGTCGACGAGGAGCGCGCACGCCGCGTCGGCAGTGCAGTTGTATATCGCCTCCCGTCCCGCAGCTCCCGGGAAGAACTCGGACGCCACGCACAACACTCGCCGCGCTTCTCCGGCGGCGATGAGCCCGCGCGCCACACGCACGGCGGCGAAGAGCGACGTGCACGCCAGCTGATCCAGCGCCAGCGTCGACGCGCACCCGAGACCGAGGTCGTACTGCAGTCGCGTCGCCGGATACTGGAAGCGGCGGGTCGTCGCGATCTGATCAGCAGCGTCGATCGCGCTGCCGGCTGGAGCGAACGCCACGGCCGTCGTACCGCAGTAGATCACCACGTCCACGCTCGCCGGGGCCACGGCCTGTTCCTCGAGCAGCGCGCGCGCTGCGGCGAGGGCGACGGAATACGGCGTTTCCTCCTCGGCGACGTACACCTGCGAGAAGCCGAACTGCTCGAGGAGCGCTGCATCGCTCTCGAGCTGACCGAGTGTTTCGAGCTCGCTCAACGAGCGCCGCCGTCGGGGCAGCGCGTAGGCAACGCCCCGGATGCCAACCGTCGCGCCGCTCATGGCGCCCTCGCGTCCATAACGAGCACCGCCGCGAGGAGCTCTCGCGGATGTGACAGGCGAATGACATGAGCGCGCGCGCCGATCCACGCCCCCTCGATCGATACCGCCCGCAACTCGCGCGTATCACGCGCGAAGTCGAGCTCCAGTGCGGTGAAGGGGAGGTCGTTCCTCAGACCGAGCGCCTTCCAGGCCGCTTCCTTGAGTACCCAGACGAGCGTCGCATCGACGTCCCGCGACGCATCGCGCTCACGCGGACCGCGAAAGTAGCGGGAGTGCTCCGGGGCCACGGCGTGCGGTCGCTCGATGTCGACGCCGATCAACGTTGCCCCGTCGTACGCCGCGGCGATGGCGACGCCATCGCGGTGGGCGATCGAGACGGACAGGGGAAGCGGCGTCCACGAGTGCCCGGTTCTCCTCATGCACCGAGGCGAGGCACCAACTCGTGGTTCCAATTGGAGCCGGGCGAGTGGCGTCGATCCGCCCAGGCGCGAGGCAACGGCGCGTTTGGCGGCGCACCTGCCGGCCAGCCAATCGCGCCGCCTGGCGTTATGCGGAAGTCGGTCGTGGTCGCGTCGCTCGCTCGGCGTCAACGCGCGGACGGAGATGGCAACGCTGCTCGCGAATGCGAGCGTGTATGGAGCGGTCGGCAAGCTTTCCTGCCGCAAAAGGACAGGTGCAGGATGCCGAGTGGTGCGCGCTCAGCTCATCGGGAGGATGACGTAGCAGCGAGGCCGGTTTGACGTAGATGTTCTCACGACTCCGGCCGGTGAAGGCGCGCTCAACTTCCCCGAAACACGAAGTACACGGCAGCGATCATACAAAGCGCGGCCCACAGAAAATCGAGCTTGAGCGGCTGCTTCATATAGAGCACCGCGAAGGGCATGAAGACGCTCAGCGTGATGACCTCCTGGAGCATCTTGAGCTGGCCGAGCGTCAGCGCGTGATAGCCGATGCGGTTCGCCGGCACCTGAAGCATGTACTCGAAGAAGGCAATGCCCCAGCTCGCGAGAATCGCGACGACGAGGGGCTTGGCGCCAAGAGTCCTCAGGTGGGCGTACCACGCGAACGTCATGAAGATGTTGGAGCCGATGAGCAGGAGCGTGGTGCGCAGGAGGATCGACATGTCGTTAGTCGTTAGGTTGCTCGTCGCCGATCGCGCTAACGACGCGCGTCGTTATGCGGCGACACTTTCCCGCCGGTCATGCCTGTCACGATGCGGGTCAGGATCGCTCGCAGCGGCAGGCGGGGCTGACCAGGGAGGATGCTCCAGGCATTGAACACGACCACCATGTCCTCGTTAGGTAGGACGATCGGCCACTGTCCGCCGAACCCCGACCCTGCCCAGTAGTACTCCGACGTGTCGCGCCCGAATGAGTACAGCCACCACGAATAGCCGTAGCGCGGCGCCCCAGGCGCCTGACTCGTCGCGATCGACGGCGTGATCGACGCGTGCACCCAGTCCTTGCTCAGGACCTGGTGGCCGTCCCACTCACCCTGCTCGAGCACGAGGTACCACAGCTTCGCCAGATCGCGCGCCTCGAGGTACAACCCACCCTCGGTGTCGGGGAGACCGGTCGGGCTCCGCTTCCAATACCAGCGCTGAATGCCGAGCGGGGCGAAGAGATGCCGCGCCGCGTACTCCTCGATGTCCTGGCCGGTCGCCTTCACGAATAGATACGCGAGCAGAGCCGACGCACCGCTGTTGTAGTTGAACACCGTCCCCGGTTCGGTCGCCATCGGGCGATCGATCGTGTACTTGGTCCAGTCGGCGCTCTCCTCGAGACCGATCGCCGTGTTCCGCGGATCCGCGTAGGGAAGATTCTCGTTCCAGTCGAAGCCCGACGTCATCGTGAGCAGGCTGCGCACGGTCATGCGACGCTTGCGCCCGTCGACATTCGCAACCGCGGTCGTGTCGAAGAACGAGAGCACGGGCGTGTCGATGCTCGGAAAGTCGCCGCGCGTCACCGCGGTGCCGATCACCATCGACGTGATCGTCTTGGTCACGGATTGCAACGTGTGCAAGTCGCCGCGCCGATAGTAGGGATGCCACCACGGGTCGTAGTAGTTGAACGGCCCAGTGTACGCATGCTGATTGAGTGCGCCCTTCACGTGCACCGAGTCGCGATATGCGACGTCGTAGTCCTGCTTGTAGCTCTTGTCGTAGACCAGCCGCCCGTGGCGAATCACGACCATGCGGTCCACCAACCCATAGCGCCCGGCCGCGATCTCCGCATCGATGCTGTCGAGGACCGCGGCGTTGAGGCCGACGGATTGCGGCGTTCCGGTGGGCCACTCCTTCGCAGGCCACGACTTTTGCGCAGCTGCCGAGGAAGCCGTGGCCGCCAACGCGATGGCAATCGCTACTACCAATCGGTGTGCGCGCACAGTGCCTCCTTGCGTCCGGGTTCGTGCTCCACGCTTCATGCACCACGCGCGGACGAACCTATCTCTGCTTGCCGCTCCAATCCATGCTCCCTAGCTTACTCGGCCCGCGCGGGAGACTACCCGAGCGTTTCCCGAGACCGACCCCCCTTCAGCATGGCAACCTACAAGTTCGCGAAGGTACCCTCCGGCGGTGAACGCATCGGCTACGAGGGCGGCGCACTGCGCGTGCCCGACAACCCGATCATTCCTTACGTCGAAGGTGACGGTACTGGAGCGGACATCTGGCGCGCGTCGGTTCGCGTATTCGATTCCGCCGTCGAGAAGGCGTATGGCGGCGAAAAGCGCGTGCACTGGATGGAGGTGTTCGCCGGCGAGAAGGCGTACACCAATCATGGCGATTGGCTGCCGCAGGAGACCGTCGACGCGATGCAGGAGTTTCGCGTCGCGATCAAGGGACCGCTCACGACTCCTGTCGGTGGCGGCATTCGATCCCTCAACGTCACTCTCCGGCAGGTCCTCGATCTCTACGCGTGCATCCGCCCGGTGCGCTACTTCGAGGGCGTCGGCAGTCCGATGCGCGAGCCGGAGAAGCTCAACATCGTGGTGTTCCGCGAAAACACCGAAGACGTCTATGCCGGCATCGAGTGGAAGGCCGGCAGCGCGGAGGCCAAGAAGGTTCGTGATTTCCTCGTCTCGAACTTCGGGGTCGAGATTCGTGAGGGCTCGGCGCTCGGTATCAAGCCGATGTCCGAGTTCGGATCGAAGCGGCTGATCGAGATGGCGATTCGTTATGCACTGAAGCATTGCCTCCCCTCGGTGACGCTGATGCACAAGGGGAACATCATGAAGTTCACGGAAGGCGCGTTCCGCGACTGGGGCTACGACCTCGCGCGAACGAAGTACGCCGAGACGACCGTGAGCGAGGCCGATCTGTCGAAGGGCGGGGCGGCGGCCCGCGCCGATGCCGTGGTCGTGAAGGACCGCATCGCCGATTCGATGTTCCAGCAGCTGTTGCTGCGTCCCGATGAGTATTCCGTCATCGCCACGCCGAATCTCAATGGCGATTACATCTCCGACGCGGCGGCCGCGCAGGTGGGCGGCCTCGGGATGGCGCCGGGAGGGAACGTTGGCGACGGCCTCGCGGTATTCGAGGCGACTCACGGCACCGCGCCAAAGTATGCGAATCTCGACAAGATCAATCCGGGAAGCGTGATCCTCTCCGGCGTCATGATGTTCGAGTACATGGGCTGGACGGAAGCGGCGGAGTTGATCACGCGAGGAATCGAGAACGCGATTCGCTCGCGACGGGTTACCTATGATCTCGCGCGTCAAATGCCTGGCTCGACCGAGGTTTCGACGTCGGAATTCGGCAACCAGGTCGTGAAGGGGATGGGGCCGTGACTGTCTGCCCGCCCGCGCCTTACTCGGTTCCATCTACATGAGCATTGCTCTCTCGGTGCGCGCCGCGGACTTCGGCGCGGTCGATACGCCGCTGCTCGTACTCGCCCTGCCGTCGAGCCCCGGCGTTGATGATACTCTAAACCCACTCGACCGTCGTCTCGGTGGAATCCTTCGGCGGACGCTCGAGCGCCGCGAGTTCCGCGGTGGCCGCGACGAGATGCTGCATCTCTCGAGCGCGGCGGCCGGCGTCGAACGCGTCCTCCTCGTCGGCTTTGGGAAGGCGGAGGACCGCGCCGCGTCTCTCCGTCGCGCCGCGGCGCTCGCGAGCCGGCAGGCAGCGAAGCTCGGCGTGCGGCGCCTGGCGTTCTTCGCCGGCGCGCTGACCGAATCCGAGACGGAAGCCATCGCCGTCGGCCTGAACGCGGGAGCCTGGGACTTTAAAGAGCTCAAAACTCCGCCACCCGCCGAAGACGCTCGTGATCCGCTCGAGGAGGCGGTGATTCTCGGCAGCGGGGCCGCGGTGGAGCGGGGCGTCGCCACCGGCCGCGCCATCGGCGACGGACAGTCCCTGGCGCGCCGCCTCGGCATGCTGCCCGGCAATATCTGCACGCCAGACTATCTCGCCGACACCGCGCGTGAAATCGGGCAACGGTATGGAATGACCGTCACCGTGCTGGGGCGCGCGGAGATGGAGCACGAGAAGATGGGCAGCTTCCTCTGCGTCGCTCAGGGAACGTCCCAGGACCCGAAGCTGATCGTCCTCGAATACCGGGGCGGCCCAGCGGACCAGGCGCCGGTCGGCCTCGTCGGCAAGGGACTTTGTTTCGACTCCGGGGGTATATCCATCAAGCCCGCGCAGGGCATGGAGTGGATGAAGTTCGACATGTGCGGCGCGGCCGGTGTTCTCGGCGCCATGGAGACCATCGGCCGACTCGCGTTGAAGGTGAACGTGGTAGGGCTCATCGGCTCGACGACGAACATGCCGTCGGATACGGCGGTAAAACCCGGCGACGTCGTTCAGGCAAGCAACGGGAAGTACGTGGAGATCATCAACACGGACGCGGAAGGTCGCTTGGTACTCGCGGATGTCCTGGCGTACGCGGCGCGTTACAAGCCGGCGGCGGTGATCGACGCGGCGACGCTCACGGGCGCCTGCGTCATCGCGCTCGGCCATACGGCGACGGGCGTGATGGGCAGCGATGACGCGCTCGTGCAGGAAGTGCTGAACGCGGCGAAGCGCGCCGGAGAGCCTGGATGGCCGTTGCCGCTGTGGGATGATTACAAAGAGCTCATCAAGTCCGACATCGCCGATGTAAAGAACTCCGGTGGGCGCCCCGCGGGCACGATCACCGCCGCCCTTTTCCTCAAGGAATTCGCCGAGTCGTATCCGTGGGTGCACCTCGACATCGCCGGCACGGCGTACACGGAATCAGACCTCGGCACGATCCCGCGAGGTCCGACTGGCGTTCCCGTGGGAACGTTCGTCGAGTTCGTGCGAGGACGGACGCGCTGATCCCTCGAAGTGGACGTCTCGTCATGATGGTCGGCCTCGGCCTGACGGTCGGGGCCGTTTTGCACCATTCGGCCGAAGCGCAGGCGGATACCAGTCGCGCGAAGAAGGACACGACGACGATCAAAGTTCCCGCTCGTCCGACGGCCGACTCGACGCTTCGCGACACGTTGGCCAAGCGCGATTCCTTGCATCCGAGGCCGGCCGTGGCCGACTCGATCCAACGGCCGTACACGCGAGCACCGATGCCGATTCCGATCCAGATCGGGCAGAGCCTCATCTACGATCGGCTGGCCCTGTTCGCCAGCGGCGCCGTGACGCTTCAGGATTTGCTCGACCGCGTACCGGGTATTACCGGGCTGCGCTCGGGATGGATCGCGTCGCCGATGGTCTCCGCATACCTCGGAGACGTTAGGCGCGTTCGCGTCTTCTCGGACAATGTCGAGTACGACGAGCTCGACCCGCGCACTGGTCACGTCCTCGATCTCTCACAAGTCCAGCTATGGCCGGTGGAGGAGCTGCGCATCGACTGGGGGGCGACGGAGGTGCGCGTCTACATGCGCACCTGGCGCGTCGACCGAACGACGCCATACACGCGGACCGACGTCAGCACCGGTGACCAGCAGACGAATCTGTACCGAGGCTATTTCGGCAAGCGGTTCGGCGGAGGGGAGGGCGTGCAGCTCGGCGCGCAGCAGTACGGCACGACGCCTCCAGGACGGACCAGCCCGAGCAGCGATGCGCTCGCGCTCATGGGGCGCCTGGGCTGGGCGAAGCATGGCTGGAGCTTCGACGCGTACATGATGCGCAACAGCCGGAATCGTGGCGAGATCATTCCACAAGCCATTCGCGGAACGACGATCGTGGACAGCGTGCCGTCGCTCCAGTCGGCGCGGACCGACGCCTACCTGCGCGCGGGCTATGGCGATCCGGAGCACGGCCCATGGCTGCAGGCGATGGCCAGCTCGTTGGGCTACACAATCTCGCACGGCTCCACGAGCACGTTCGGTGCGACGACCACCGACAGCGTGCGCGACACGACGCTGTTCCGTGCTCAGTACGTGCTCTCCGGAGGACTCAGCCTCGGTCCGCTGCGTTTCGACGCGACGGAGCGGCTTCGCGTCAGCGACGGACAGAAGCTCTGGACGCCATCCGGCCGAGTGGAATTCTACACGGGACCATTGGCCGTGTATGCCTTTGCCGAAGGCCGGGGGCCCGACTCCCTCAATCGCGCTGAAGTCGTCGGCAGCCTAACGCCGCTGCCTTTCATCACGTTCATCGGCGCGGCGGGGACGAGCACGGACCGCCAGTTCGATTCGACGAGCAACAGTCTCGTGAGCTCGAGGACCAATTTCCTGCGCGCCGAGGGGGCGATACGGATCGTTGGCCTGTGGCTCGGCGGCGGCGTCATAAGGCGTGACAGCGCGTTCCTCGTGCCCCCGCAGGTGTTGGGAAAGCCGTACGTAGCCGTCGAGGAACCGATGGCGACCGGCATCATGGCCCGCGCCACCGGGTCGTTGTACAAGGCGCTCGGTGTCGATGCCATTGCGATTCGATGGAACGACTCGAGCGGGTTCTATCGCCCGCGCTACCAGACGCTCAGCCAGGTATATCTCAGGACGAACTGGTTGAGTCGTTTTCCGAGTGGAAACTTCAGCATTCTCGCGGCGCTGACCCACGAATACCGATCGCGAACGCTGTATCCGGTTTCGCCGGCGGCCGGCGCGTTGCAGGTCGTGCCGGTGCCCGATTCGCGAGTCTACAACTTCCATCTCGAGATCAAGATCGTCAGCGCGATTCTCTCGTATCAGTTCCGGAACATTCGCGGCGAGCCGTACGAGCTCGTGCCGGGCTACCTGATGCCGCGGCTGAATCAGTTCTACGGGGTGCGCTGGGAGTTTTGGAATTGACAAGGTTGTTGTCGCTTCGTAGGATACGCGCTTGCCCATGATACGGAGCATGACCGGTTTCGGATCCGCGGAAGGTGAAGTCGGCGGGGCGCTCGTTGCTGTCGAAGTACGGTCCGTGAATCACCGGTTCTTCAATCCCTCGATCAAGCTCCCGTCGGATTTTGGAAAGTGGGAGAGCGAGGTTCGCGACACGTTGCGACGCGGCATCAGTCGCGGACACGTGACGCTCGTCGCGCGAATCGCGCGCGAGCAGTCCGAGGGACGCATCGACGAATCGCGCTTCGCGGCGTATGTGTCGCAGCTGCGCGATCTGCAGCAGCGCTATGGACTCGATCCCGCACTGGACGTCGGAACGATTCTGCGGATGCCTGACGTCCTCGGTTCCCGCGAGGACGCCGGGAACGACACGGGCAGCGCGCAGGATCTGCTGGAGATCGTGTCGCGTGCCCTTGCCGCGCTCGACGCGATGCGAGTGGCCGAGGGAGAGCGCCTGAGCGCATATCTCTCGGAGCACCTGGAGCTGATAGGCGAGGCCGTCGACCGCATCGCGGCGCGAGCCCCCGATCGACTCGTTGAGCAGCGCGATCGGTTGCGTGAGGCAGTGCAGGAGCTGGCTGCCGGCGTGGCGCTCGACGAGCAGCGGCTGGCGCAGGAGATCGCGCTCCTCGCGGATCGCTTGGACGTGAGCGAGGAGGTCTCGCGCTTTCGGTCGCACCTCGACGCCTTTCGGGCGACGCTGAAGAGCGCGCCTAGCGAGGGGGTCGGCAAGCGGTTGGGGTTTCTGCTGCAGGAGTTGCTGCGGGAAGCGAACACGACGGGGAGCAAGGCAAACGATGCGGCGATGCTGCGGGACGTACTTGGCATCAAGGAGGAACTGGAGCGGATTCGGGAGCAGGTGGAGAACCTGGAGTGAATCCGTTTCCAATAATTCTTTCGGCGCCCTCGGGAGGCGGGAAGACGACAATTGCCAGGGAGTTGCTGCGTCGCCGTACGGACCTCGGATACTCGGTGTCGTGTACGACGCGAGCCCCCCGGGTCGGAGAAGTGGACGGGAGGGATTATTATTTCCTCTCCAGTGCCGAGTTCGAGCGCCGGCGAGATGGCGGCGAGTTCGCCGAGTCGGCGCAGGTGCACGGCAACATGTACGGCACCTTGCGGTCGGAGGTGGAGCGCGTGCTGGCCGCGGGGAAGCATGTGGTGATGGACATCGACGTTCAGGGAGCTCAGCAGATCGTGCGCGCGTTCCCGCAGTCGGTGACGATCTTCGTTTTGCCTCCGTCAGCGGAAACACTGTTGGAGCGGTTGCGGCAGCGCCAGACCGAATCAAAGGAGCAGTTGGCGAGGCGATTGCAATCGGCGCTGCAGGAGCTGCAGGCGGTCGATCTGTATCAGTACGTGGTGGTGAACGACGACCTGCCGAAGGCGGTGGCCCGCGTATCGGCGATCATCGATGCGGAAGTGGTGAGCCGCGAGCGGGTGGCGGGGCTGCGGCATCAGGTGTCGGTGCTCGTGCAGGAGCTGGAGCGCGAGCTCCGGAATTGAGTATCTTTTCATCCTCGAGCGAGAATCCTCAATGCGTGTCTTTACTCCCAGCGATGTCGTCGGCAAGGACAAGGCGGCGAACAAGTACCTCGGCGTGCTCATCACCGCCAAGCACGCGCGCGTGCTGAACGAGTTCCCGCGCGACCGCTCGTCGACGCGCGAGAAGAAGCTGACGACGCGTTCGTTGGAGGAGTTGGCGACGGGAAGCATCGTCTACCGCGTCGTGCCGCGCCGCCGAGCCGAGTAGCTCGGCGACTCGCCTCGGCATGCGGCCGTTCGACCGGCGTCGCGTCCTGCTCGGCGTCACCGGCGGCATCGCGAGCTACAAGTCGGCGTGGCTCGCTCGCTTGTTAGGCAAGGCGGGCGCCGAGGTGGACGTCGTGCTCACCGCCGGCGCCACGGAGTTCATCGGCCGAGTCACCTTCGAGGCGCTCACCGGGCGCGCCGTTCACACCGGGCTCTTCGACGCCGGCCGAGCGCTCGATCACATCAAGCTCGCGCGCGACGCCGCTGCGATCGTCGTCGCGCCAGCGACGGCGGATTTCATCGCCCGCGCCGCGGCGGGCCAGGCCGGAGACCTGCTTTCGGCCGTGTTGCTCGCGACGAAAGCGCCGGTGCTCATCGTGCCCGCCATGAATGACGCAATGTGGGCGCATCGGCAGACCGTCGAAAACGTTAGGCACCTCCGCGATCGGTTGGGTTATCGGATCCTCGAACCGGAAGAGGGGTTGCTCGCCGCGGGCGAAGGAAGTGGGCCGGGGCGGATGCCCGAGCCGGAAACGATTCTCGCGCACGTCGGCCGGCTGCTCGAGGCCGATTCGCCGCTGCGAAAGAAGCAGGTGCTGGTGACCGCGGGTCCGACGCGTGAGGCAATCGATCCTGTTCGCTTCATCTCGAACCGGAGCAGCGGGAAGATGGGGGTCGCGATCGCGGCGGCGGCGTGGCGCCGCGGCGCGGACGTCACGCTCGTTGCCGGACCGATGTCGGTGCCGGCGCCGGTCGGCGTCGTCACACGAGAAGTGGAGACGACGGAAGAGATGGCCGCGGCGGTCGAGCAGGAACTTGCGAAGGCTCACGCGCTGATCATGGCGGCCGCACCGGCGGATTTTCGCGCCGAAGAGCCCGCGACGTCCAAGATCAAGAAGAAGTCCGCGCCGCGGTCCGTCGCGCTCACGCCCACGCCCGATATTCTCGCCGCGACTCGTAAGGCACGACGGAAAGATGCGGTCATCGTCGGCTTCGCGCTGGAGACGGACGACGTCCTTCGCGGCGCGCGCGAGAAGCTCGAGGCCAAGGCACTGGACCTGATCGTCGTCAATGACGCGCGCGAGCCGGGCGCCGGCTTCGAGGTGGACACGAATCGGGTGACCCTGATTGGCCGCGATGGCAAGGAAGAGGCGTTGCCGCTCCTCGCCAAGGAAGAAGTCGCGGACCAGATTCTCGACCGCGTGGAGAGGCTACTGCGTGACCGACCCTAGAGAGCAGCTCCGGCGCTATCTGGAGCAACGCCGCGAGCTCGGCGAGCGTGAGCTCGTGCTCGACCAGCTCAGCGTCGAAGAAGCGTTGCGGATCGTCGCCGGCGCGCGGCGACAGCCCGGCCGCGGCTCGAGTGAGACGAACGTCGTTAGGCAAGGGGAGCCGCAATCGCCGGACGATTGGCGCGCGGCGCTGCGCGCGGCGGGCGCCGCGCCGAGTGAGAACCGCGAGGGGGCACGGCCGGAGCGCGGGATTCCCGCGTCGACGCCCGAGGTCGGCGGTCAGCTCGCGCCGAGCGGAATCATCGTCGGCACCACGTCGCGAGATCTCTTCGGCTCAGGTGGCCCAACCCTGGATTCACTCGAATCGGTCGCGAAGGCCATCGCGACGTGCACGCGCTGTCCGCTCTACTCGACGGCGAAGAATCCCGTCCCCGGTGAGGGAAATCCGAACGCGGATCTCATGTTCGTCGGCGAAGCACCCGGCGCGACGGAAGACGAAACGGGGCGCCCATTCGTTGGGCAGGCGGGGCAGCTGCTCGAGAAAATTTTGGCCGCGATCAAATTCACGCGCGAAGACGTTTTCATCGTCAACGTGTTGAAGCATCGCCCGCCCGGAAACCGAAACCCGCGCCCCGAAGAGGTTTCCGCGTGCAGCCCTTACCTGGTACGTCAAATCGAACTGATTCGACCGAAGGTGCTCGTCGCGCTCGGGACGTTTGCCGCGCAGACATTGCTCGACACAAAACTTTCCATTGGGAAGCTGCGGGGACAGATTCATCGCTATTATGGGGTGCCCCTGATCGTCACGTATCACCCCGCCGCGCTTCTCAGGAATCCAGCCTGGAAGCGGCCCACCTGGGAAGATGTCCAGCTCGCCCGTCGAATACTCGATCGCGCCCTCAGCGGCGCGTGATCCCTATCGCGATCGTCGTCCTCCATACTCCGACGATGCCGAGCAGGCCGTGCTCTCGGCGATGCTCATGGATCAGGACGCCGTGCTCCGCGCGACGGAGACGGTGGACGACACGATGTTCTATGCGGAGCGTCATCGACGGATCTTCCGTGCGATGATTGGGATCGCGGAGCGCGGAGGGGTCGTCGATCCCCTCACGCTCTCCGAGGAACTGTCGCGTCGCAGCGAGCTCGAGGCGTCGGGCGGCAAAGACTACATCGGC
>DATBHD010000303.1:0-59806 GCA_036557635.1 Gemmatimonadaceae bacterium | reverse complement strand
CGATTCGGTGAGCACGCCGACGATCGCGACCTGGAGTCGCGCCACCTCGTCGGCGGTGACGGCCCGTCCGGCGCGCGAGGGGTCGATCCGCGCACGAAACAGCGCTTCGTTCGCGTAGATGTTGCCGATGCCGGCCACGGCACGCTGATCCATCAGGACCTTTTTTACGGCTTGGCGAGATCCCCGAAGAAGGCCCGATAGATGCTCGCCCGTGAACGCGGGGTCAAGTGGCTCGACGCCGAGCGCCGAGGAATAGCGCGCAAATCGGTCGCCGGGCATGAGAGCGACGGTGCCGAGTCGCCGAATGTCTCGATAGTGAATGGAGCGTCCGTCGTGGAGCGTGAGCTCGAGTGTCGAGTACTCGCGCTCGCGAGCAGGCAGGTCGCCGGCGTCGATGAGCAGCGCGCCAGTGAATCGCGGCTGGACGACCAGGTGATCGCCAGTCGAGAGATCGAGGACAACGAGCTTCGCGCGGCGCCAGCCGCGGGTGATCACCGCACCAGTGACCCGTTTTCCGAGCTGCCGCGGCGTGACCTCGCGCAGCACGTCGGCTTTGGTGACGTGAACGGCCGTGATCCGCGCGCCGCGCACCTCGCGGTGCAGGTCCCGCGCGATCGTCTCGGTCTCAGGCAGCTCCGGCATGTCCCGACGCCGTCAACCGCGCGAGCTCACGCCACCCGATGTCGGCGCGGAACTGTCGCCCCTCGAACTCGACTCGTGAGGCGAACTCGCGGCTGCTCCTCTGCGCTTCCTCGAAGGTCGAGGCGACACCGGTGATGGCGAGCACCCGGCCGCCGCTCGTGACGAGCGCTCCGTCGCCGCGACGCGCGGTGCCGGCGTGAAAGACGAGGACATCATCCGCGGCGGGCGGTATGCGAATCACGTCACCGGTCCGCGGCGCGTCGGGGTAGCCGGCGCTCGCGACGACGGTCGTGACCGCGTGGCCGGTGGCCTGCAACGCGACGTTCTCGTCAGGCACATCTCCTCCGATCGCGGCGGCGAGAAGCAGATCGAGCAGGGCTGGACTCGACGGCGTGATCGCCAGGATTGCCTGGGTCTCGGGATCTCCGAAGCGGCAGTTGAACTCCACGACTTTCGGGCCGTGGCGCGTGAGCATGAGACCCGCGTACAACAGTCCGGTGAACGGCGCGCCGCGCGTCCGCAATGCGTCGAGCGTCGGCCGAAGAATGCTGTTCAGTATCTCGTGCACTTCGTCCAGGCGGAGCGCCGATACCGGCGCGTACGCGCCCATGCCGCCGGTGTTCGGTCCGAGGTCTTCGGCGAGCAATCGTTTGTGGTCCTGGGCGGGGACCATCGGCAGCAGCCATTCGCCGTTCGTGATCGCGAAGACCGAGACCTCTTCCCCCTCCATGAACTCCTCGACGAGCACCTCGCTGCCGGCGACGCCAAAGCTCCGGTCGACGAGCATCGCGTCGATCGCCCGATCCGCGGCCTCGATTGTTTCGCAAACGATAACACCCTTTCCCGCCGCCAGACCCGAGGCCTTGATGACGACGGGGGCACCGAGCTCGCGCGCGGCTCCGCGCGCGCGTGAGACATCGGTACAGGTCAGCGCGCGTGCGGTCGGGACACCGGCGTCGAGCATGAGCTGCTTCGCGAACGACTTCGATGTCTCGATCTGCGCTGCCCGACGAGTCGGGCCGAAGATCGGCAAGCCCTCGGCGCGGAAACGATCGACGATGCCGGCGGCCAGCGGCGCCTCGGGGCCGACCACCGTCAGGTCGACGCGTTCACGCCGTGCGAAGGCGAGGAGATCATCGAACTCGGTGACGGGAATGGGGAGGCAGGTCGCCAGCTCGGCGATGCCGGGATTGCCAGGGGCGGCGTAGAGCGTGACCGCGGGATCGTCCTTCTTGAAGCGCCACGCCAGGGCGTGCTCGCGCCCACCACCCCCGACAATCAGAACTCGCACTTATTTCGGCTTGAAAGCGTTGTTGAACGCGTCGCGGGCACGATTGAAGGCGTCGCCGAACTGCTGGAAGGTCTCCCGAGTCTTGGCGCCGTAGAAGCCGGCGGCGTCGACGTAATCCTCGCTGAGCGGCTGGCTGCCCTCGTCGCCGCGGTGCAGATAATCGCCGGCGATGATCTTGTCGTACTGACCACTGCGCTGCCATTTGAGCAGCTCGGACGCCCGCACCGTGTTGAAGGGATGCGACCGGAACGCCGTGTTGAGCAACTTCAAAACCGTGTCCCAGGCGCCGCCGCCGGTCTCGTATTCCTCGGCCTGCGTCATGAACTCCTCGAGGCTCACGTCGTCGTTGCCCGGCTTACCGCCGGCGAGCCGCATGAACGTGCCCATGGCGATGTTCAGGTCCTGGACGCCCAACAACCCGGCGCGATCGCAGGAGAGCTCGCTCTTGCGATACCACTCGAAGAGGGCGAGCTGAATCGGCAGGAGCGCGATTCCGGCGAGGAAGGGCAGATTATTGACGCCGAAGTTGAGGAGGATGATCGCGATCGTCACGTACGTGACGTGACCGCTCATGATGTGGCCCAGCTCATGAGCAAGTATGAATCGTTGCTCTTCCTCGTTGAGCGTGTCGATGGTCCCCGAGTTCATGATGATGAAAGGGTCATCGAAGCCGACGGCGCCGGCGTTCACGAACGGAGTCTGCGTGATGTAGAGCTGCGGCCGCGTTGGCCAGTCGAGGGTCTCGAGCACCTCGGTGTAGATCTGGTTGAGACGCGGGCGCTGTCGCGGACTCACCCGAACCGCGTTGGCCAGAAAGAGCTGCCGGATCCCGCGCTCGCCGAAGAATCCCGCGACCTTGCGCACAACTTCGTCGAAGCCGGGAATGGCGCGCAGGGTATTGAGCGCGGCGCGGTCAGCCGGGTGCTCCCAGGCGCGTGAGGAGATCTGCGTGAGGTTGACGCGAGGCATGTCGAAAAAGGGGCTAGAGACTAGGGCCTAGGGGCTAGGAGAAGGACCAGAAGCCCTACGAGCCGAGATGTGCGCGAGTGTCGGCATTTCTAGTCGGCGGCGACCTGTTCGCGGACCGAGCTGGATTTCAGCGACGGCATCGATTCGAAGCCACGCTCGAGATCCGCGAGCAGATCCTCGACGTCCTCCACGCCGCATGACAGGCGGACCAGACCTTCGGTGATTCCGAGCTTTGCACGCATCTCGGGCGGTACCGAAGCATGGGTCATCGACGCCGGGTGACTGATCAAGGATTCGACACCTCCCAGCGACTCGGCCAGGGAGAACACTTTGACGCGCCCGAGCAGGTGAGCGGCGCGCTCGCGGCTCCCCAGCTCGATGCTGATCATGCCACCGAAGCCGGTCATCTGGCGCTTCGCGAGCTCGTGCTGGGGGTGCGACGGAAGGCCGGCATAGTAGACCCGCTCGGGACCCACCTGCTCGACCAGCCAGTCGGCGATTCGACGACCGTTCGCGTCGTGTTGTCGCATGCGAAGGTGCAGCGTCTTGGTGCCGCGCAGGGCGAGCCAGGCGTCAAAAGGCCCTGAGACGGCGCCCGCCGCATTCTGGATGAACTGAAGCTTCGCGGCCAGCTCATCCTCGATCACGACGGCGACACCCCCGATCATGTCGCTGTGCCCATTCAGGTACTTGGTCGTCGAGTGGTACACGATATCAGCGCCGAATTGGAACGGACGCTGGAAATACGGTGAGGCGAAGGTGTTGTCGACGATGAGTAGAGCTCCGGCTTTCCGCGCGACAGATGAAACTGCAGCCAGATCCGTGATCCACATCAGCGGATTGGTCGGTGTCTCGACGAGAATCGCTCGCGTGTTCGGGCGAAGGGCGTCGGCGACGCGTTGGGCATCCCGCGTATCCACGTAGGTGAAGGCCAGCCCAAAGTGCTGAAGTACGCGATCAAAGAGGCGAAACGTCCCGCCATACACGTTCTCGGCGCAGATCACATGATCGCCGGACCGGAACAACTTCATGATCGAATCGAGACAGCCCATCCCGCTGGAGAAGGCGAAGCCGTGCCGGCCTCCTTCGAGGGCAGCGACGTTTCGCTCGAACGCTTCCCGCGTCGGATTCTTCCCGCGGGCGTACTCATAGCCCCTGTTCTCGCCCAACGCGTCTTGGACATACGTCGACGTGAGGTACACGGGCGTCATGATGGCGCCGGCAAGCGGCTCCGGTCGCTGGCCGGCGTGAATGGCGCGCGTGCCGAAGCCGGGGGTGAGGTCCTCGTCGAAGACGCGAGTCATGCGGAAGCTCGTTCGCTGAGTGTCGATTTGAAGATAGTCCCGGCGACGGCCGCAAACGAGCCATGAGCGCTGCCGCGGCGATCATCAACACGCCCTACTGTCTCATCGTCGATGACGAAGCGCGCCTCCGTCAGGTCTTGACGCACATCATGCGCCGAGACGGCTTCCACTGCGTCGAAGCGGCGAATGGGGTGGAGGCGCTGGAGCAGCTGAGACGGTATCCGTTCTCGCTCATGCTTACTGACTTGCGAATGCCTCGTCTCGACGGAATGGAGCTCCTGCGTCACGCACGAGCACACCATCCGGACGTTGCCGTGGTGATGATCACCGCGGTTCCTGACGTGCAGGCGGCGGTGAATTGTCTCTCCAACGGCGCAATGGATTACCTCACCAAGCCGTTCCATCTCGAAGAGATCCGCGCTCGCGTCAGTCAGGCGATGGATCGACGACGACTCATCCTCGAGAATCGCGAGTATCAGCGGCGGCTCCGGGAGCGGGTCGAGGCGCAGGCGGGCCGGCTCGAGCAGATGTTCCTCGCCGGCGTCCAGGCTCTCGCGGAGGCACTCGAGCTCAAGGACCCATACACGCGCGGTCACTCCGTACGCGTGAGTCAATACTCATCGATCCTCGCGCGGACACTCGAGCTCGACGGCGACGTCGTGCGTCAAATCGAGCTCGGTGGACACGTGCACGACATCGGCAAGATCGGCGTCCGCGAAGCGGTGTTGAACAAGACGGAGAAGCTGACCGACGAGGAGTACGAGCACATCATGATTCATCCGCTCGTCGGGTGGAGAGTGCTCGCGCCGTTGTTAGGCGATGCACCGGTCGCTCTCAACATCGTGCGCTCGCACCACGAACGAATCGACGGACAGGGCGTTCCCGATGGACTTCGTGGGGACGCGATTCCGATCGAAGCCCGAATCGTCGCCGTCGCCGACGCCATCGATGCGATGACGAGCGGACGGCCTTATCGCGGGAAAGAAATGACGCTCGAGGAAGCGCTGGAAGAGCTGCGGCGCAACGCGGGCACACAGTTCGACGAGCATGTCGTTCGCGCGGCCGGAGAGGCGCTCCAATGCGGCGACCTCTCCCTCCTTCCTCGCACGACCGACCAGTTCGCGGCGGTGACAGGCGGCGCGCCCATCGCCCGTGCCGGAACGAGCCCCGCGCTCGTCGGCGACTGACGACGCGCCATCGTCCTACAATCGATCGCAGACGATCTCGCCCGGCGGACCGTGTCGTCCCTGCTTCGCGGTTGCTGGCGGCGAGGCGAGGTCACCGGCGAAGACGACGCAGGTCAGCCCGGGAAGGCTCGGGTGGCTCGCGGTCGCACTCCAGCCCTCGCTCGTGGCGTTGACGAGTCGGAGGCGGGCGCCGTCGCTAGACGTTAGGTGCAGGCGCTCGATCTGTGTCTCGTATTCGCCCGATCGATGAATGGCCGCTTCCTCAGCGATCGTGACCGCGCGGAGATCCGATCGGAGCATCGTTAGGATCTCTTCCCCCGTGGGAAGACGCGGCGGCACGCTGTCACGACGCGCCGCCGCCGGCGGTGGCGCCGGAATGGGACGCAGCTGTGAGAACAGGGCGTAGGCCGGCAGGTCGGTGACACCCAGGCTTTCCGGCAGCGTCATCGCCAGCTCGGCGTCAGTTGCTGCGCCTGATGTGTGGGGAACGTTGGCGCGGCGCACGCTCGAGTACCAAAGCGAGCTTCCCCAGCGCTTACCTTTGTCGACCCAACGGAGCTGTGGCGACGCCGGATCACCGTCGTCGCGGTGCACGGCGCCGACCGAGTCCCACGCGGCGCGCGTGTCGCGGACCACGTCTCGAAAGATCAGCTGCCCGTGGACGTTGATGCCGTTGCGCAGGATCGGATCCGTCGACGCGAGGAGCCGTATCACCCGGCCGGAGCTGTCGACGATCGCGGTGAGCATCCCCGCCTCGATAGGCAACGAGCAGCGTTGCGCCTTCGCCCACAGCGCGACGCATTCGTACTGCTTCACCGACTCCTTCCTTGCCGCGTCGCGGAGCACGTCGAAGCGCAGTCCGGCCCGCATGTCATCGCGGCCGAACAGCGAGAATGGCGAGGCGCGGTGTCCGGCGATGCGATCGCCGATGTCGGCTGCGCTGCCGCAGCCGATGGAAGACAGCATCGTCAGAGTGACGGCGAAGCGTGAGAGAACTCTCATCGCGGCCTCCCGGCCCCCAACCGCTCGACTCTAGCCCCTAGAGATTGAACTGCGTCATCGAGCCCTTGAGACGCTCGGCAATCGCGGCAAGGTGTTGGCTCGACGATGCCACGGCCGTCATCGACGCCGTCTGTTGCTGAACGACGGCGCTCACCTCTTCCGACGTCGCCGCATTCTGCTCGGCGACCACGGCGATGCTCTCGATCTCCTTCGCCAGCGCGGCGGCCTCCTCGCGTTGCGCGTCCGCCGAGGCGACGATGAGATCCACGGCGCTGCGACTCGCCTCGATCTCGCGGGAGATCTGCCCCAGCGCGACGGCCGACGCACGAATGACGGACTCTCCCTCGGCGACGCGATCGCTCACTTGACCGATGTGCTCTTCGGTCCGGATGGCGGCGTTCCGGATCTCCGTCGCGAGCTTGCGAATCGTATCCAGCGCACGCGCGCTCTCACCGGCGAGCTTGCGGACTTCGTCCGCGACGACCGCGAATCCCTTGCCGTGCTCTCCGGCGCGGGATGCTTCGATCGCGGCGTTGAGCGCGAGCAGGTTGGTCTGTCGCGCAATGGCACCGATTGCATCCGTGATCTTGCCGATGCGCTGCGACTTTTCGCCGAGCTCGTTCACCGCGGGCACCGCCTCCTTCGTCACGCGCGCAATCGCGCTCATGCTCTCGAGTGCCTGGTCCGCGGCGGAAACGCCGCGCTGCGCCGATCGCGCGACGACGTCGGCCGCGGACTGCGCGCTTCGCGCGTGTCCAGCGACGGCGAAGGCGCGATCCGCGACTCGCGTCGACGCGTCGACGGCGGTGTTGATTCCCTTCGTCTGGACCGTTGCCGACTGGGCGATCGAATGCGCCGCGCCTGCGACTTGATCGGTGGACGCCGTCATCTGCTGCGCGCCCGCGGCGAGCTCCTCGGCGGTGGCCGCGACCTCGGAGGCGCCCGTCTCGATCTCGAGAAGGAGCGCCCGCAAGCCGGTGCTCATGCGGCGGAATGAATCGGCGAGCGCGCCGACCTCGTCGCCCGACGCGAACTCGAGGTCATGCCGAAGCGTACCCGACGCCACTGCATCCGCGTGCCGCGCGATGGAGACGATGCCACCCGTCAAGCGGGCCGCTCCCCAATAGGCGATGATGACCGCGATCGCGAAGGCGATGAGAGGGAAGGCGATGTAGCTCTGGAGCTGTCGCGAGACGTCGAAGAAGAGCGCCGAAGCGCCGAGCGTCGTGACGACGAAGCCAGCGACACCTCCATCCGCCCGACGAATCGGCGCCGCCGCCGTCAGCACCTTGGTTCCGTTTGCGTCGTAGATCTCCGTTACGCCGCCGCGTCCCGCGCGGAGGCTATCCAGAAGACCCAGTGGGGGCTGCCACCTCGCGATGAACTGCGCCTGACCGGGCTGCCAGGTAGAGTGCACGAGGTAGCGGAACCGACCGGCGGAATCGGTGCGCACGACGGCGACGCCATTGAGCAGGTCCGTGAGGCTTCCGCCGTTCGCGAGCCACATGCGCTGCAGCATGGTCCGCGCGGTTCGATACGCGTTCGTGTTCTGACCACCGTGCTCGGCGATGAGATCGAGTGAGTCGCCCGACAGCGCGACGCTGGTGCTGCGAGTCACCGCGGTCACCTGCTCGCCGAGTACCTCGGTCAGCAGATTCTTGCTCATCACGTAGACCGGAATCAAAACCACCGCGAGCGTGACGATCACGGCTGCCGCGCTGATCCCAGCCATCTTGATCCGGAATGGCACCCCGGTCGCGGCTCGAAGCGACGAAGTCGAGATGGTGGGCTGAGAGGCAGTCATTCGGTGGGGACGAAGGCAATAAGACTCTGGCAATCGACGCGCGACGGCTGCCCAGCGTTACTTTCCGACCACTTCTTCCTTTCGCTATGTCGAACGACGGATTGATGGTTAGTGTATCGGGGATTCGGGGTCGTGTCGGAGAGGCTCTGACGCCTGAAGTTGTCGCACGTTTTGCGGCGGGATTCGGAGCGTGGTCGGCGAGCCGGCCGAACGCAGACGGTCGCATCGTGGTCGGACGCGACAGCAGAGTGTCAGGCCCGATGTTTCATCGCGCAGCGGTGTCGGCGCTGCAGTCCGTCGGGTGCACGGTGATCGACATCGGCCTGACGACGACGCCTACCTGCCAGCTCGCGGTGGAGCACCATCACGCGTCCGGCGGCCTCATGATCTCCGCGAGTCACAATCCGATCGAGTGGAACGCCCTCAAGTTCATCGGCTCCTCAGGGCTGTTTCTCGAGGCCAGTGAAGGAGCGGAGATGAGGGCACTGATCGACCGAGGCATTCCGCGGGCGACATGGGACAAACTCGGCGAGGTGACCGTCGACGACCGTGCGGTTGAGCGACATCTGGAGCGTGTCCTTTCGATCCCCTATCTGGACGTGAAGGGGATACGGGCGCAGCGGTTCAAGGTCGCCCTGGATTGCGTCCGCGGAGCCGGCAAAGTGATCATGCCGGCGCTCCTCGAGAGGCTGGGATGCGAGGTGGTGGCCATCAATTTGGAGCCCGACGGGCGATTTCCACGCCCTCCGGAACCGGTGGCCGAGAACCTTGGCGAGTTGGAACGTCTCGTGCTCGAGAGCGGTGCGGCGGTAGGCTTTGCGGTCGATCCTGATGTCGATCGATTGGCCCTCGTTTCGGATCAGGGACGGGCAATCGGGGAGGATTACACGCTGGCGCTGGCCGCGCAGCTTGTCCTGCGTCATCGTCCTGGTCGGGTGGTCACTAACCTCTCTACGAGTCGCGTAGTCGACGACGCAGCGCGGACAGCGGGGGCAGAGGTGATTCGGACTCCCGTGGGGGAAGTGAATGTGGCTGTCCGCATGCGTGACGAGGATGCTCCCGTGGGTGGGGAAGGCAATGGCGGGGTGATTCTGAAAGAGGTGCACCTGGGGCGCGATGCACCAATTGGTGCTGCGCTGACGCTGCAGCTCATGCACGAAGAGGGTCGGTCGTTGTCGTCAATAGCCGGCGACCTGCCGCGGTACGTGATCGTCAAAGACAAGCTGGACCGTCCCGCGGCAAGTCTCGATTCGGTCTACAAGACGTTGCGGCAAGCATTTTCCGAGGCGATTGCTGATAATCAGGATGGGCTGCGATTGACCTGGTCGGACCGTTGGGTGCATGTCCGGCCGTCGGGTACGGAGCCGATCGTGCGGGTGATCGCCGAGGCGCCGACGGAGCGCGAGGCGAAGGAGCTGGTGCGGAGGTCGCGGGAGCCGCTGGAGAAGATGTGAGCGGAGAGTGTTGGTTGGTCAATTTCGGATGGAGCTGAAAGACCATGTGTGGAATCGTGGGCTACATCGGTTCGAAGACGGCGACCCCCCTCCTGATCGAGGGGTTGAAGCGTCTCGAGTACCGTGGTTACGACTCGGCGGGCATCGCGACGATGAACGGCGCGGGCCTCGAGATGCGCAAAGCGAAAGGCAAGATCTCGGTGCTCGAATCCGTGGTGCAGACTGCGCCGGTGCACGGCTCGATGGGCATCGCCCACACACGCTGGGCGACGCACGGCGCGCCTAACGAATGCAACGCACACCCGCAGCACGATTGCACCAACACGATCGCCGTCGTGCACAACGGCATCATCGAGAACTATGGTGCTCTGCGAAAGATGCTCATTCGCCAGGGGCACAAATTCGAATCCGAAACGGACACCGAGGTGCTCGCGCACCTCATCGAAGCAGCGATGGACGGTGACGCGCTCGAGGACGCCGTGATCGACGCGCTCCATCTCGTCGAGGGCACCTACGGCATCGCTGTCATTTCGAGCCGCGATCCGGACAAGATCGTCGCGGCCCGGAAGGGCAGCCCCCTGCTGCTCGGACTCGGCGAGGGAGGGGGCGAGTACTACGTCGCGAGCGACGTAGCGGCCATTCTGCAGCACACGCGTCAGGTCGTCTATCTCGACGACGGCGAGATGGGCGTGCTCACGCGGAACGGGTACGAGGTCCTCGATCTCAATGCGCGACGAGTTCGCAAGGGCGTCAGTCGGATCGATTGGGATCTCGATCAGATCGAGAAGGGCGGCTTCGATCACTTCATGCTCAAGGAGATCTTCGAGCAGCCGCAGACGATCCAGAACACGATGCGCGGCCGGCTCGTCGTCGACGAGGGTTTCTCGAAGCTCGGCGGTCTGAATCTGACGCGTCAGCAGATGCTCGATCTCGATCGCATCATCATCACGGCATGCGGCACGAGCTGGCACTCCGGTCTCATCGGCGAGCTGTACCTGGAGGAGCTGGCGCGCATTCCTGTGGAGGTCGAGTACGCGTCGGAGTTCCGGTATCGGAATCCGATCGTCACGAAGAACACACTGTGTGTCGTGATCTCTCAATCGGGCGAGACCGCTGACACGCTCGCCGCGATGCGCGAGGCGAAGCGGCGTGGCGCGCGGACGTTGGGTCTCGTGAATGTCGTCGGCTCGACGATGGCCCGCGAAGACGATGGTGGCATCTACCTGCACGCCGGACCCGAGATCGGCGTTGCGTCGACCAAGGCGTTCACGAGCCAGGTCATCGCGCTGGCGCTGCTGACGCTGAAGCTGGGCCGCCTTCGCGAGATGTCGGTGGTGAAGGGTCGCCAGATCGCGCAGGCAATGCTCAGGCTGCCCGAGCAGATTCAGTCGATTCTCGATCGCGCGGGTGAGATCGAGTCGATCGCCGAGCGATTCAAGAACGCCACGAATTTCCTCTATCTCGGCCGCGGATACAATTTCCCGGTCGCGCTCGAGGGCGCGTTGAAGCTGAAGGAGATCAGCTACATCCACGCCGAGGGATACCCGGCGGCGGAGATGAAGCACGGCCCAATCGCGCTGATCGACGAGAACATGCCGGTCGTCTTCATCGCGCCTCACGACTCGGTGTTCGACAAGATCGTATCGAACATCCAGGAGGTGAAGGCACGCGGCGGGAAGGTCATCGCGATCACCAGCCAGCAAGAGGACGTGCTCGCGAACCTCATCGATTTCGAGATTCGGATTCCGCAAACCGAAGACATGCTGTATCCGATCCTGTCGGTGATTCCGCTGCAGCTGCTCGCCTACTACGTGGCGGTGAAGCGCGGGCTCAACGTGGACCAGCCGCGGAATCTCGCGAAGTCGGTCACGGTCGAGTAAAGGGCGAAGGGGAGGCGGCTGGAGGCTTCGGCGCCGCGCCTATCTAGCCCGGTGCGGGGGTCTGCGTCATCTTCTGTCGACACACGGTAGCATACGCTGATCCCCTCCCTCACCTCCGCCCATGTCCGACATTCGACTTCGCGCGCGGTCGGTCACCGAGATAGTCGACGCGGCTTTTCAGCTCTACAGGCGCGAGACGCTCGAGTTCGTGCTTGTGACCGCCCTTGCCTACGCGCCGGTCGTTGTTGCGCAGATGATCGTCCTGCGCGGCGCGACGCTGACCAGTGTGCAGGCGCTCGGGTCGCCCTCGACGGTTTTCATCCTGGGTGCGGTCGGCCTCTTCGCGCTGGTGCTGATGTCGGCGGTATTGATCCGCTTCTCGTCGGATATCTATCTCGAGCAACCAACCGCGCTCGGGACGGTGCTCCGGGCGGTGTTGCCGACGGTGCCCCGGCTCATCGGGGCGACAATTCTTCTGACTCTCGTGGTGATGTTGGGCTTCATCCCCATCGTCATCTTCATCGGTGCCGGAGTGGCCGGTGCTGGCGGCGGGGGCGCGACCAGCGTTTTGACGGTGGTCGTCGGTTTCCTTCTCGGGGTCGCGTGGGTGTTTTACGTCATTGCGCGATTCTTCGCGGTGAATCAGACGATCGTGCTCGAGAATCGGACCGTTGTCGGCGAGTCCAACGCGTTCTCGCGCTCGGGAGTCCTCTCCCGGAATCGCAAGTGGCATGTTCTCGCCACGATGCTGCTCGTGTTCGTGATCTTCTTCGTGCTGCAGTTCGGCGTGACGATGCTGGCAAAGATCGTCGGCAGCAATGCGATCTCGCTCATTCTACAAACGCTATACACGGTCGTTGCGTATCCGCTCATCGGCATCACGCAGATGATCCTCTATTACGACGCGCGCATTCGCGCCGAGGGGTTCGACATCGAGGTGATGGCCGGCGCGCTGGGGACGCCGGCCACCGGGACGACTTGACACCGAGTCACCGAGAGTCGGGTCGATGATGGTTCTGCAGGCCCTGAGCAGCGGTGCCGTTCGCGTCTGGCCGAGGACCGCCATTCACGACACGGTCGCGGCGATCGTTCAGCAAAAGGCGTATCGTCGCAATGTCGCGACGTCGCTGTTCGACCGCCTTCTGCAGTGGTTGTGGGACACGCTCGCCAGTCTGATCGAGGGGCTGCGCGGAGTTCCCCACGGGCGAGTCGTCGCGACGGTCGCCTTTGGCGTCATACTCCTCCTGGTCTCGGCGCGGCTGTTGTATTCGGCGCGGCTGCGGTCGACCGAAGCGGGGGAATCGCTGATCGGCTTTTCGAGCGGCAGCAGTGTGGGAGATCCCTGGCGCGAAGCCGAGCAGCTCGCGTCGAGCGGCAGGTACACGGAAGCGGCACACGCACTCTATCGCGCGGCGCTCGCCATGCTCGAGGCGAAGGGGCTCGTGCGACTCCATGAGTCGAAGACGAGTGGGGACTACGCGCGCGAGCTGCGTCGTCGCGGCGCTCCCGCACACACGCCCTTCCGTCGCTTCGGCGCGCGGTACGATCGCATCATCTACGGCACGGGTAGCTGCGACGCTGCCGAATACGGTGCGCTCCTCGACGATGCGCGTGCGCTGGCAGCGGCTCGCGGCGGCGAGCGTGCGGCATGACGGCACCGTCCGCGCCTAACGGCGAGCCACTCGAGGTCGCGGCGCTGCGCCAGCGGCGCATGCGGCGCCGGATCGCGCTCGCCGTGGTACTCACGATCATCGTGCTCGCCGCACTCCTCACGCCGGAGCTCATCGGTGGGCGTACGGGCGATCCACGGCTGACGAGCAACTCCGCCGAAGCGCAGGGCGCGCGACTCCTCTATGAGCTCGCTCAGCGATTGGGGTGGCATGTGGAGCGATGGACGAGCGGCGATCCGGTGCAGGCAGATTCGCGAACCGTGGTCGCCCTGCTCGATCCCGTACAGCCGCTCGGCGCGATGGAGGCGCACAGGCTGCTCGAGCGCGTGCGTGCGGGCAGTGGGCTCCTCTACGTGATGAGCGGGAGCTCGCCACTGGACGACTCATTGCACGTGAAGCGAAACCTGGTCGGCGGCGTCTACGAACCCGCCGCGGCGGGGACGTCGGACGCGCAGCGGAGCGCGGCCGACCGGCGAAGCGCACGTCGCTATCCGTCGGCGGCCGATACCGCGAAGTCGGATGACGAGGAGGTCGACACGGGCGCCGAATGCGCGCGCGCGGCGCCTAACGGCGGCGGATTGCCGATGTGGCTCGACCAGACCGTCCGGCTCTGGCGCTTCGACTGGACAGGTCCGCGCCCCGCCGACGTGGTGATTTTTGCGCGTTCTGCCATCGAAGGTCGTGCGGCCGAGCGCGACACGACAGTGCACCGCTCAGCGGTCGCGGCGGCGGGCTTTGGCGTGGGGCGAGGCCGAGTGGTCGTCATCTCGGATCCCGACCTGATTCGCAACGACGTGCTCCGGGTTTGCAAATGGGGACTCGACGTCGTAGCGGCGCGGATGCTCGAGTATCTCGCGACGGGCGTCGTTCGTCGCGACCGGCTCGTGTTCGACGAATACCATCAAGGCTTCGGCACGCATCCAGGCACGTTGCGCGCGATCGTCGCGTATCTCTCGCGCGCGCCATCGGGACACGTGCTGTTACAGGCGATGCTCGGTGGACTCGTGCTGCTGCTCGCGTTAGGCCCGCGGGCCTTGCCCGCGCACGATGCCGAGCGAATCGAACGGCGATCTCCCCTCGAACATGTAACCGCCCTGTCGCGGGCGTATGCGCGAGTCGGCGGGACGCGCACCGCGACATCGCGGTTGTTGCATGGCGTGCGGCGTCGTGTCGAACGCGGCACGCGCAACAGCGCCGGCCTGACGGCTTCGGAAAACGACGACCGCTTTCTCGCGAGCGCGGCCGCGATGCCGGAGCTCGTCGAGGACGTGGCCTTGATTCGGCGCGCGCTCAGCGATCCGCTCAGCCGGCGCGAGTTCGAAGAGGTCGGCGGCGCGCTCCAGCGCGTCGAGCAATCACTTCTCACACAGCGGCGATGACGGTTACATCGGATCATGGTTCTGTCCCGACTCCGGCGCCGGCTCTCGAACAGGGCGCCGCCCTGCTCGCTCGCGTGCGCGAGGCGGTCGCCGCGCGCGTCGTGGGACAGGACGCGGCAATCGAGGACGCGCTCGTCGCGTTCCTTGCGCGCGGTCACCTGCTGATCGAGGGGGTCCCGGGGACGGCGAAGACCCTGCTCGTGCGCACGCTGTCGGCCGCGCTCGGCCTCAAGTTCTCGCGCATTCAGTTCACGCCCGATCTCATGCCGTCCGATGTCACCGGCGTGAGTATGCTGCGCGATCCGGCGCGCGGATTCGAGTTTCAACCGGGGCCCGTCTTCACCGACGTGTTGCTCGCCGACGAGATCAACCGGGCACCGGCGAAGACGCAGGCCGCGCTGCTCGAAGCGATGGCCGAGCGGCAAGTCACTGTCGACGGTAAGACACGACCGCTCGACGGACTGTTCACGGTATTCGCGACGCAAAACCCGGTGGAGCACGAGGGGACGTATCCCCTTCCCGAAGCGCAGCTCGACCGATTTCTGCTCAAGACCGTGATGGGTTATCCGTCCGCCGACGCCGAGCTCGAGATGTTGGCGCACCACGAGGCGGGATTCGATCCGGAGCGCGCCGCCGACGTCGACATTCCGCCCGTCGTCGGGGAGGGCGCGGCGCGTCAGTTGCGCGTGCTGGTGGACGGCGTGAAGGTCGCTGCGGAAATACGTCAATACATCGCGGCGATCACGCGGGCGACGCGCGGCGAGACGTCCGTGTCATTGGGTGCTTCGCCCCGCGCGACGGTCGCGCTGATGCGTGCGGCGCGCGCGGGCGCGGTGCTCGAGGGGCGTGACTATGTCGTCCCGGACGACGTCAAGGGCCGCGTCGCGAGCGTTCTGCGACACCGCATCACGCTCGCGCCCGAGCTCGAGGTCGAGGGGCGGACGCCCGACGAGGTCCTCGGAATCCTCGTCTCGCGCGTGCCTGCTCCCCAATGAGCACCTAACGATGCGCCGGCCGCTGCTGACTTTCACGCCCGAGCCGCGGCTCGCGCTGATTGTCGTGCTCCTCGCTCCGCTCTGGCTCGTGCCCGGCGCGCCGGGGCGCGTCGCCATCATCGGGATGTGTGCCGCGCTCGCGCTCGCGATCGTGGGCGACGCGATCGCGTTGCCGGCGGCGAGTGACATCAACGTCGAGCGAGCGCTCCCGCCGAGCATCGGCATCGGCGATCACCTGGAAGGGGAATACGTCGTGCGGTCACGCTGGGGGATGCGGCTGCACGCGCGACTCGCCGACGATCTTCCCGCGGGCGTGACCGGCGGCGCGAACGAGCGCGACCTTGCCGTTCCCGCGCGCGGGTCGGCGCACCTGTCCGTGCCGATCGTCGGCGCCGTGCGTGGGCGATTCGCGTTGGGCCCCGTCGCGCTCCGTGTGCGGACCCGCGCCGGGCTCGTCGCGCGGCGACTGCGCTGGCGTCCGGACGATTCGATTCTCGTGACACCCTCGGTGGCGAGCGTTCGCCGCTTCCGGCTGCTCGCGATTCAGCATCGCCTGTATGACGCGGGCGTTCGAGCCGTTAGGCAGCGTGGCGACGGGCGCAGCTTCGCGAGCCTTCGCGAGTACGTCGTCGGCGATGATCCGCGGCACATCGACTGGAAAGCAAGCGCGCGGCGCGGCAAAACGATCACGCGCGAGTTCACGGTCGAGCAGTCACAGACGGTGTTTTGTCTCGTCGACGCCGGCCGATCGATGACGCAGCTCGCGGGCGCCTTCACCCGCTTCGAGCATGCGTTGTCGGCAACCCTCGTGCTGACCGACGTCGCCGCCAGCGCCGGCGACCGCGTCGGCGCGCTCGTCTTCGACGACGACGTGCGCGCGTTCGTTCCCGCGCAGCGCGGCCATGCGGCTCTCCGCGCCATGCGCAACGCGCTGGTACCGGTGCAGGCGACGCTCACGGAGCCAGACTACGCCGCCGCCTTTCGCTTCCTCGCGACGCGACAGCGGCGTCGATCGCTGATCATCTTCTTCACCGATGTCATCGATGCGCGCGCGTCGCGCGCTCTGATCGCGCACGTCGCGCGAAGCGCTGCGCGCCACCTGGTGGTGGTCGTCGCGCTGCGCAACGACGCGCTCGACGCCGCGGCGACACCTGGCTCGGTGCGGAGCGAATCGCTCTATGAGACGGCAGCCGCCGAGGAGCTGATCGCCGCCCGGGCCGAGGCACTCGAACGGATGCGCGCGTCCGGGGTCACCGTGATCGACGTTTCGCCGGCCGGCCTGACGGCCGCGGTCGTGAATCGCTACCTCGAGATCAAGGCGCGCGGCGCGCTGTAGAGGGTAATGGGCGGAGGGTGGTGTTATTGAAGCGCCAGGAGCTCGGCGTGCTCGTCTTCCGGCCTCGGCTCGGCTTTTCTCGTTAGGCTTCGCCGCTCGCGGCCGGAACCGAGATAGAGCACGAGCAACACCAGCGTCACCGCCGAGACGGCGAGCTTCGCGCCCAGCGGCCAAGACGGGATGGGAGACACGAAGCCCTCGAGTGTCCCGGCAACGAGAAGCAGCACGGTCGCCGCCGCCACGAGTCGTATCGCCCGCCGCCCATTTTCGACGAGCGCGCGCGCCCGAGTGCGCCGCCCCGGGAGGAGCAGCGCGGCCGCGAGCAGGAAGCCCGCGCCGCCCGCGATGCACACCGCCGTGAGCTCGAGTACGCCATGCGGGGCAACAAAGGCGATGATCAACGTGATGATGCCCTTGGACTGGTAGAGGCCAAGGACGCCGCCGAAGCTCACGCCGTTCATCACGAGCAGCAGCACGGTCCCGATGCCGGCGGTGATGCCGAAGGCGAATGCGCCGAAGGTGACCTGCACGTTGTTGGCGATGATCTGGCTCGCCATCGTCGGCCGGAAGATTTCCGGATCGGGGATGTAGCCCTTGCGCTCGCGCGCGCGGCGCACGCCCTCCTCGGCGCGATCGAGCATCGCGGCTGGAATGAAGGTCGCCGCGACCGCGGGCTGCCTAACGACGGCGTCGTACGCGATGATGGCGGGACCGAAGAGCAGCGCGCCGGCAAGGAGTATCGGGCGCCAGGACCGGCGAACCTCGCGCGGGGCTTCGATGGCGGCGACGCGGACGACGTCGGCGAGCGTCACCGCACGGCCACGATAGAGCAGGTTGTGCGCGCCGGCGAGCAGGCGGCTGAGATAGAAAAGCTCCGGCGTGTCCCGGCCTTGCGCGGCCGTCCGCAACCGCGCCAGGTCCGACGCCAGATCGCGGTACTCGGCGACGAAGTCGCGGACGCCGTCCTCGCCCAGCGATCGAAGGCCACGTCGCTG
This sequence comes from Gemmatimonadaceae bacterium, assembly GCA_036557635.1. Lineage (GTDB taxonomy): Bacteria > Gemmatimonadota > Gemmatimonadetes > Gemmatimonadales > Gemmatimonadaceae > AG2. The sequence goes on along the minus strand of DATBHD010000303.1, from coordinate 41,898 downwards.
CGCATCGGCGAGACGCGCCGCGAACGCGTTCCATCGCGGTGAGCGCGTGGCGAGCAGCACGTTGCGCTCGCGCGCCGCGCCCCGCTGCTCGCGGGCGGCGACGCCTCTCGCTCTCGCGGCGCGCTCGGCGTCGTAGAGGCGGCCGAGCAGCGCCAGATCGACCGCGCTCGTCGTGCGCGCGACGTCCGAGGGAAGCGCGCCCGCCAGACGCGTCGCCAACTGCTCGGCGAGCGCGCTGCGCCGTGCACTGTCGAGCGAGCTCTGACGCTCCATGAATCGCTCGAGCACCGTGAACTCCTCCTCGGTGAGCGCGGTGTCCAACGCGGCCGTGGAGTCGGGCGGCGCACTCGGCTCGCTCGGCGCGAGCTGCCTGACCAATGCTTCGCGTACGACGATCGTACCCGCAACGATGTCGCCGAGCCGCTTCCCCGATTTCGAGAAGATGACGCTGAGGATTCCGACGACGTAGCAGGGAATCGGCTGGATGTCGACGAGGCGAACGAGATTGCGCACCGCGGACGCGCCAAAGGTCACCGAGTAGCCGCCGTCGAGCACGACGCGCAGTCGCAAGAGGCGCTTGCCCGGCGTCTGGCCATCGGCGAGCCCCTCGAACAGCACGTAATAGCCCCAGAGCACGAAAAAGACGCCGAGCACGACGATCGCCGTGGCCCACGCGTCGAAGACATTCCCGGGTCCCGTGCGCACGGAGCGCGGCGGCGATACCGCGATGAGGGTAACGACGATCGCGACGACCGCGGCGATGCAGATCAGCGAATCGATGACCGCGGCGAGCGCGCGCGATCCCACGCCGGCTATCGTGTACGAAAAGACGACGAGCTCCGGCGTCTCGACGTCGATCGTTTGCGAGAGCGAGGGGAGTGAGCGCACGCGGCCGGGACCGCGAGCACCCGATGGTGGGAGCGTCATGCCCAGGAAGCTGAGGGCATCTCGAGGGCTGGGCAAGCGCGTCGAGGCGTGGTCGCGAGAGGCGCCAGGCACTCGCTATCTTGGCACCACAACGTACCGAGCCACACGACATTCAATGCGCGTCCTCTTGCAGCGGGTTTCGCGCGCCGAAGTGCGAATCCGCGACGACGGCGCGATTCGTACTTCCGGGCGCATCGGCCGCGGCTTTCTCCTCCTCGTCGGCTTTACCCACGCCGACGACGAGTCGCGAGTCACCTGGATGGCCGACAAGGTCGTCGGTCTCCGGCTCTTCGCCGATGCCGAGGAGAAGATGAACCTCGCGCTCGCCGACGTCGGCGGAGAGCTTTTGGTCGTCTCGCAGTTCACGCTGTATGGGGATTCCGCGAAGGGGCGGCGTCCGAGCTTCATCGACGCGGCTCGGCCGGAGACGGCGATCCCTCTCTATGAGCGCTTCATTGCTCTCTTGCGCGAGCGAGGCGCGACCGTGGCCACGGGCGAGTTCGGGGCGATGATGGACGTCGAGCTGGTGAACGACGGACCGGTGACGCTCTGGCTGGAGCGCTAGGCGATGCCGCGCGCCGATTCGCCTAACGACTTCGTACCGGTCGTCCTCGCCTCGCAGTCGCCGCGGCGGCGCGATCTCCTCACGCTGGTCGGCATCCCGCACGAGGTCCGTCCAGCGAACATCGACGAGCGCTACATCGCCGGTGAAGTGCCCAGAGCCCACGCCGAGAGACTCGCGCGGGGAAAGGCCGCGGCGATTTCGACGCCCGACGCGGTCACGATCGGTAGCGACACGATCGTCGTCGTCGACGGCGACGTTCTTGGCAAGCCGCTCGACGAGGGAGACGCGGCTCGGATGCTCCGGCGTTTGAGTGGACGCTCACATGTGGTGATCACTGCCGTTGCCGCGAGTTGGAAGAATCGCCTCGTGTCCGACGTGGAGGAGGTGACCGTGACTTTCCGCGATCTCTCCGACGCGGATATCGCCGCCTATGTCGCGACGGGTGAGCCGATGGACAAGGCCGGCGCGTACGGCATTCAGGGTTATGGTGCGACGATCGTCGAGCGCGTGGACGGCGACTACTTCGCGGTCATGGGGCTTCCCCTCAATCGGCTCGCCCGGCTCCTCGAGTCGTTGGGCATCGCTTACGAGTTCGGGCCGCTCAGGGTGCGTCCTCGCGACGCGACCGCATAACGAGCGCGCCAGCGCTCGACGCGTTCGACGACGTCGCGTACGGTGATGCGCGGCATTCGGTCGCGCCGATTCTCCATCGAGATCGGGTACTCTTCGCCCGGCTCGCCGTACGCGTCGATGAGAAGATCGTGAAAGCGGCGGTAGGGGCCCGTGCGCTTCGGATTCGTGTACCCCATGAGGCTCACCACCGGTCGGTCGAGCGCAACGGCGATGTGCAGTGGTCCGGTATCGGGCGCCAGTACGAGCGCGGATCCGTCCAGAATGCCGACGAGGTTGCGCAGGCCGCTCCCGAGCGCGGAGACAGGCGTGTGGCGCGCGCGATCCATGATCGTGCGTTCAGCGGCGAGCTCGCGTTCGCTTCGCCCGCCGACGAGCACCGGCTCCAGTGCGAAGTCATGATAGAGAACGTCCGCAACGTCGGCCCAACGCTCCGGCAGCCAATCTTTTTGCGGCTTGCTGGTCGCGACGACGATCGCGGCGGCGGGCCGATCCAGACGCGCGAAGAACTGGCGCTGCCAGTCCCGTTCCTCGGGCCACGGCCCGAGCTCCCAGACGATCTCATCGTTAGGCACGCCGAGTGCCGTGAGGAACTCCAGATACTGATCCTGCACGTGCTGCGGCGCGTGCGGTGGAATGCGATCGGTCGTGAACAGCCAGTTGAGATCGCGGGCGCGCGATCGATCGAAGCCAAGCTTCACCGGCGCCCGTGTGAACGACGTCACGATGCCCGCCTTGAAGTACACCTGGAAATCGAGCACGAGATCGAACTGGCGCGTCGCGAGCTCTCGGCGCACCTCGGTGAAGGCGCGCCAGCCTTTCGAACGATCGAAGAGGATGATCTCGTCGACGTGCCGGTGGCCGCGCACGAGAGCCGCCGGTCCCGGCTGCAACACCCAGGTCACGCGAGAGCGCGGGGCGTGGCGCTTCAGCGCGTGCAACACCGGCAGGACGTGCACCGCGTCGCCCACGGCGCTCATCATAACGATGCAGACGCGATCGAAGCTGGGAGTCGACTTCACAACGCGTCGATCTCCAACAGAATATCCTCGACGGCGATGCCGGCCGGTGAGGGTCGCGCCAACATCCGCGATTTGCCCACGCCTTGCGGAAAGGTCCGAAGCGGCTCGCCCGGCGCGAAGATGCCGACCACGGGCACGCCGAATGCCCCCGCGATGTGCAGCGGACCCGAATCGTGTCCGACGAAGAGCGCCGCGGCGGACAACGCCGCCGCCGTGTCGGCCAGCGTGCCATCGCTGTCGCGATCGACGAAGCGCCACTCACGATCGCTCGCCGCCGCGCGCAGCTGATCGAGCTCCGTTCGACTGCCGATCCACAACGTGCCCAGTCCTCGTGCGCGCAAGCGCCGCGATAGCTCGGTCCACACGGGGAGCGCGACGCAGCGATTCTGCTTGCTCGCGAACGGGTGTAGCGCGGCGTAAGGCGACGGAATCCGGCTGGCGAGCCGAGCGAGTCGTCCGCTCAAGGTCGAGGCATCGAGCCGGTAGCGCAGCTGGTGCGGAGGTACGCCGAGTGGCTCGAGCAGGCGTCCCAGCTCCGCGAGCACGGGGTGGTGCGGTTGCTCGTCGGGCAGTGCCTCGGTGAGGAATGCTCGATTCTTTCGGCGACGCAGTCCGATGCGCACGGGGATGCGTGTCGCGGCGACCGCCGCGGCCGTTCGCCAGGGCGCCGCAGCGAGGAGGGCGACGTCGTAGCGACGAGCGCGGACCTGCTTCATCGCCCGGAAGAACGCGGCTTTCGAGCCCTTGGCGCGGCCGGGCGCGCGATCCCAGAACGGGTCGGATGGAATCACGTCCCCGACGCCGGGTACGAGCCTCGCGACATCGGCCGTGTATTCCTTACACCAGATATCGAGCGTCGCGCGCGGGAAATGCTCGCGCAGCGGTGGCGCGAGCGCGGACGCAAACACCATGTCGCCAAGGTTATCGAGACTAACGAGGAGGATGCGGTCGACGGACATGCGCCGACAAAGCTAACTTCAGCCATTCCTGGCTCGCAGCCCGCGAATCCCTTTCTGATGCGCATTCTTCACATCGATACCGAGCGGGGTTGGCGCGGAGGTGAGCGGCAGGCGCTCTGGCTGGCCGCGGAACTTTCGCGGCGCGGGCATGTCTCGATCGTCGCCGCGCGCCCCGGTGAACCGCTCGCCCAGCAAGCGACGGCGGCGGGGCTGGAGGTCGCGCCGTGCACGCCTCGCTTCGAGGCCGATCCGCGCAGCGCCCTGCGACTGCGACGGCTGATCCGGTATCGGCACATCGACGTGGTGCACGCGCACACGGCGCATGCGCTCGGCCTCGGCGCGTTGGCGACGATCGTCAGCGGCGTGCCGCTCGTCGTCGCGAGGCGAGTCGACTTTCATCTGCGCGCGAACGTCGGCACGCGTTGGAAATACGGACGCGCGGCCGTCGTCGTCGCCGTGTCGCGGGCGGTCGCCGACATTCTGGCGACCGACGGCATCGACCGCGTCAAGATCGCCGTCGTACCCGACGGCACCGACATCCACCGCCGAGTCCTTCCCGCCGCCGCCGACACGCTGACGTCGTTAGGCGTACGGCGCGGCGCGCCACTCGTCGTGCAGGTCGCGCAACTCGTTCCCCATAAGGATCCGCTCAACTTCGTGCGCGCCGTCGCCGTCGCGCGCGACCGGGTACCGACGCTGCAAGCCCTGCTCGTCGGCGAAGGGGAGCTCCGCATGGCCGTCGAGAACAGCGTGCGTGCGCTCGGCCTCACCGGAACGCTGCACGTCGTCGGCTATCGACACGACGCGGACGCGCTCCTGGCCGCGGCCGACGTGATCGTTTTGAGCTCGCGTGAGGAGGGAATGGGCTCGGTGCTGCTCGACGCGCTGCTGTTCGGAAAGCCGATCGCCGCGACGCGCGCCGGCGGCATACCGGACGTCGTGGAGCACGGCGTCACCGGCCTTCTCGCGGCCGTCGGCGACGCGACGGCACTCGGCGCGAACGTCGCAAGGCTCATCGAGGATCGCTCGCTCGCCGAGCGTGTGGGTAGGGCCGCGCGGTCGCGCGCCGCCGAGTTCTCGGTCGAACGGATGGCCGACCGAACGCTCGCTGTCTACGAGCGTGTTCTGGCGCGGCCGCCGCTCGACGGACGCGACGCGACCAATCGCCTCGCCGATGCCGCGACGCGCACGAGCTCCGCCTCCTCGACGCGCGCACCGTGAAGCTCGCGCCATTTCCGGGCCGACCGCATGAAGCGGTCGAGGTTCCGCTCCGTCACCCGACTGTCTCCCGGGCGACCGAACTCCACGCGATCGACGTCGAGCGCGAACGCCACGAGGGAATTGCTTCGGCCCGCGCTGCGCGCGAGGAGGACGTTCTTGACGTTCAGGTCGTGGTGACGCGCCCCGCATGCGGAGAGCAGGCCGATGAGGTGGGCGGCGCTGTCGAGCGCCGCGGTTCGCTCGGCGGCGGTTCCTTCGGTGAGTATCGTCGCGAGGTCGTCGCTGTCGCGAATCTCGCGCGATGCCACATCGCTGCGGCGGAGTAGGGGGCCCGCGCGGTACACCGCGTAGGCGATGATCTCCGGCGTCGGGACCCCGTTCGCGATCAACTGCAACGAGGCCTCGAGCTCGTAGGGCGCCCGCGTCGGCCTCAGGAATCGATCGCCGGTGAGTGGCGCGAGCAGACCCCCGTGGCGATTGTGCCTGACGACAATCCGTTCGCCGTTGGGGAGGGGCGCGGCGTAGACGATGCCGCGCCCGGAGAGCGAGCGCGCCTCTTCGTGTTGGGCGGCATACGCGTACAGCGTGCCCGATTTCAACGCCGTCCGCACCGCGTCCAGCTGGCCGCGTCGCGCGACAACGGTCGTTCCGCGCACTTCTGCGCTCTCGTACCCATCCGGCACCGAGCCGTTCGCCTCGCTCGTGCCGCGCTTGTCGCTCACTCGTGAGGCGAACGCGCTCAAAGGACGACGCAGTACACGGGAATCGGCTGGCTCTTTCCCTTCAACTCCATTGGCGGGCACGCGGCCAGCTTTGGCGGCGAGATCAGCGCATCGCGCATCTCTTCGGTAATGAGAATCTGACCTGCCTCGGCGGCCGAACACAGACGATACGCCGTGTTCACCGTGTCGCCGATGACGGTGAACTCGAGCCGTCGCTCGGATCCGATGTTGCCAGCGAAGGCCTCGCCATAGTTGACGGCGATGCCGTGCTGAAGCTGCGGCCGTCCCTCCGTGCGCCACTTCGCGTTCAGCTTCTTCAGGGCGCGCATCATGTCCACGGCCGCCAGCAGGGCGCGATCGGCGTCGTTGCCACTCGCGATCGGCGCGCCCCACTGCGCCATGACAGCATCGCCCATGAACTTGTCGAGCGTGCCGTCATGGCGGAATACGCACTCCACCATCTCGGTGAAGTACTCGCTCAACAGGCTCGCCATGTCGTCGGGGTTCATTGCCTCGGACAATGGCGTGAATCCTCGAATGTCGCTGAACAGCACCGCGACGGGACGCTTGTCGCCACCCAACCGCGCCGCCTCGCGCGAGCTGGCGATTTGCTCGGCCACTTGTGGCGCGAAATAACGGGTCAGATTCTCGCGCGCGAGCAACTCCTTCTGAATGCGTTGCGCGAACTGCTGATTCTCGATGCCGGCCGCGGCAATGCCGGCGAACGCGATGAGAAACTCCAGATCATGCTCGCTGAATCGGTGCGTCGTCGTGACGTTGTCGACGTAGAGCACGCCGAGCACGCGATCCTCGCTGCCGACCAACGGACAGCAGATCGCGCTCCGAATCTGCTGCATCAGAATCGACTGACCACCGAATCGCGCGTCCTCGCCGGCATTGTCGGAGAGAATCGCGACTTTGTCCTCGACCGCCTTTCGCGCGATCGACTGCGGCACCGCGCGTGGCTGCTCACTGCCTCGTTTGTCGCGCGCGATCTTTGGAACGAGCTCCTGGCCGTCTTCACACAAGGCGATGGCGACGCGATCGACGTCGAGAATCTGGTACGCATAGCGCACGATCTTGTCGAGCAGCGCGTCGATGTCGACCGACTTGCCCAACCCCTTCGACACCTCGAGCAACGTCGCGAGCTTCTGCTGGCTTTTGTCCAATGCGAGCGCGGCGGCGGTGCTGGGGGCCGTGTTGATGCGCGGGTCGCTCGTGCCCAGTGCCGCGAGCGCCTGCGAATCGCGAACCGGCAACTGGCGCACGATCGTCGCCGACTCACGAACGTTGCCGTTGCTCGAGTCGTCAGCGGGCACCGAGAATGCCCCCGCGGGCGAGTGCACGGTGGTCGGACCCGCGGGCTGCACCTTGAACGCGACTTTGCCGAACGTGATCGTGTCGCCCGGATCGAGCGCTACGGTCGCCTGCTCCTCGAGTCGCTCGCCGTTGTGAAACGTGCCGTTGCTCGAACCGAGATCACGGACGTGCAGTCCGGCTTCATTGACGAACAACTCCGCGTGGCGGCGCGAGATTGTCGGATCGAATATCGCGATGTCGCTCGACGGCGCGCGCCCCACAACGAGCTGCACACCTTCTCGCAGCTCGTGCTGCTGCTGACCGTCATTGCTCGCGAGCCTGTACCTCATGACACCTGGCATTGCCGCTGGAATATGAAACGCGAGACGAGACTCGCCTAGCTCAGGACTGTCGTGCCCCGGGGGGACGTCACACGGATGTCGAAACGCGCGATGAGGCGCCGCGGGTGATGTCAGGCCGCTCCCTCTGTGCGCTGTCGCTCTCACGCCGGCCATCACGAACGCGACCGATCGCCGTGAGCAGCGCGCGCGCCTTGTTCTCCGTCTCCTCCCACTCCCGCTCCGGAATCGAATCGTGCACGATGCCCGCGCCCGCTTGCACGGATGCGACTCCATTCGCGATGACACAAGTGCGAATGGTAATCGCGAGGTCCATGCGCTGCGCTCCAGCCGCGATATAACCAATCGCGCCCGCGTACGCCGCTCGGCGCTCGGGCTCCAGCTCGTCGATGATCTCCATCGCGCGCACTTTGGGTGCCCCCGTCATCGTTCCCGCTGGGAATGTCGCGCGCAGGGCGTCCATCGCCGTGAGCCCGTCACGCAATTCCCCTTCGACCTGACTCACGAGGTGGAATACATGGGAGTAGCGCTCGATCGCCATCAACTCGGTCACTTCCACCGAGCCGTACTTCGCGATACGGCCGACGTCGTTGCGTCCCAGATCGACGAGCATAACGTGTTCGGCGCGCTCCTTCTCGTCCGCTCGCAGCTCGGCCACGAGTGCGTCATCCTCGTCGGCGCTCTTGCCGCGGGGCCGAGTCCCGGCGATTGGCCGCACGGTGACGCGCTTGCGCTCGACTCGCACGAGCAGCTCCGGCGAGCTCCCGACGATCTCGATTCCGTCGAGCAGCAGGTGATACATGTAGGGCGATGGATTGATCACGCGCAGCGCGCGGTACAGCGACGCGGAAGAAAAATCGTGCGGCACGTCGATGCGCCGCGCGAGCAACACCTGAAATGCATCGCCGGCGACGATGTAATCCTTGATCCGGTTTACATCGGCGAGGAATTTCTCGCGCTCGTAGTTCGAGGTGCCTGCCGCCGGCTGCGCCGATGTCGAGAAGTCGAGCGGATGCAGCAGCGACGGACCGCGAATGCGCGCGATGGTCGTCGCGATCTCCGCCTCGGCTTCCTCGTACACGCGCCGGAGCGCTGCGTCGCCCATTGAGCGTTCGACTTGAACGCCGACTACGACACGCGCCTGGCCGCGCAGATTGTCGATGATGACCAGCGCGCTCGTGAACACGAACAAGGCGTCGGGAATATCCGCGAGCGCGCGCGCGCGCGCCGGGGGATGCGGCAACCGTTCGATGTACCGCACAACATCGTAGCCAAAGAAGCCAACGGCGCCGCTCCAGAACTCACCAAGCTCTGGAACCTTAGCCGGGGGATATCGCCGGAGTAACTCGTCGAGGTCCCCGAGGGGATCAGTTGGATGTCGCGCGCCGTGCCACCCGCGGTCCGCCTTCCAATCCTCGACGGTGCCATCTCGCAGGCGCCACGCACTGCGCGGCGCGGTTCCGAGATATGTGTATCGCGCCCACGTCTCGCCCCCCGCGGGAGCCGACTCGAGCAGAAACGCGAAGGGTGGCTCGCGCAGCTTCGCAAATACGGCGACCGGCGTCTCCGTGTCGAGCAGGTAGTCGCGCCAGACGGGCACAAGGGCTCCACTACCGGTCGTCGCGGCGTGCGCGAGCTCGCGAAACGCGGCGAACGTCATGGTTGCTCGTGCCTTGACCGCTGACGAGATTCTCGAAGCATGATGCATCAGATACGGAAAGGGTCGAGGGCGTTCCTTCTACTCATCGTTCTGCTCATGCCTCGCGGGTTGGCCGCGCAGCAGGTGTGGAACGACTCGACGACGCGCGCGCTCGTGGAGCTTGCCACACGTCTTCGCGCGACGCAACTCGCCGACACCGGCCTCACCGATTATCGCGCCAACGCGCACGGCTATCTGACCTTCCTCGCGCAGGTCGGACAGGGATTCGCCGAGCCGCCGCGCATCGTGAAGGCGGATGAGCTGGCGCTCGAAGTCTATTGGCGCGCGCCCAATCTGAGCAAGCAGCGAATCGTCGGTCGCCGCGACACGCTCCTGCTGCCGACTGATATCGCATACCATCGCGATCACCTCGGCATAGTACAAAACAATTTTCCGAACATCATTCGCCTTGGTGAGGGCGACGAGGTTCGCGACGTTCCCCACCCGCTCTCGCCGCAGGGGCTCGCGCAATACGACTTCGCGATCGCCGACAGCCTGCGCATCAGTCTCCCGGGGCGTCGAGTCAGCGTCTACGAAGTTCGCGTTCGGCCCAAGGATGATCGTCAACCGCGAGTGATCGGCGCGGTCTACATCGATCGTGCCGAAGGACAGGTGGTCCGCATGGCGCTGAGCTTCACGCGCGCCGCGCTGCTCGACAAGCAGCTCGAGGATGTCTCGATCGTGCTCGAGAACCGCTTGGTGGGCACCCGCTTCTGGCTGCCTTCGCGCCAGGAGATCGAGATTCGGCGCACGGGGACATGGCTCGACTATCCGGTGCGCGGGATCATTCGCGGTCGATGGGAGATCGGAGATTACGAGATCAATAAGGGCATCCCCTACAACATCTTTGCCGGGCCGGAGATCGTTCAGGCGCCTGTCTTCGAGCAGAAACGTCATGTGTGGTCGACGGCGAACGTGCTCGATTCGCTTCCGCCCGACGTGCGTGTCGCGACCGACGCCGACGTGCGCCGCGTTCAGGCAGAGGCTCGCGCCCTCGTGCGCGCGCGAGCTCTGCAGCGCACGCGGGCCCTCGCACTTTCCGCTCGCGGCCTCTCCGATTTTGCGCGCGTCGATCGCGTCGAGGGGCTCGCGTTAGGCGGAGGGCTCACCCAACGCTTGGGCGGCGGGTTGAGCGTCGCCGGCCGCGGGCGCTACGGGATCGATGACGAGGACGGCTGGTGGCAGGGCCGCCTCGAGTGGCAGAATGGGTCCGGCGTCGCCATCCGAGCCTTCGCGCAGCGCGACTTTCGCGAGCTGGGTGACGAGGCCGAGCGCTCGCGCGCGGTCAACAGTATCGCCGCCCAGGAATTCGGCAGCGATTACACGGATCCCTATCTCGTGGCGGGAGGCGGCCTCGCTTTCGAGCACGCGCCCGCCGGCGAAACGTCGTGGCGTCTCGAGGCCGCCGTGGAGCAGCCCGCGACGCTCGCCGTGAACGCGACGCCGATCGCCGGTCATTTCATCGGCCTCGTGAGCGTTCCATCGTCTCGTTATGCACGCGTGACGCTGCGCCGCGAACGGCCAACCTCGCTGTCACTCTTCGGCACCGAGCTGCGAATGGTGCTCGAGGTACGCGCGCTTCACGCCGAGGGTGACTCGACGACGCCATGCCTCCTGGCCGTGGCCTGCCCGCTCACCTACACGACGATCCGCGGCGCCCTCGTCGCCGATGTCGAGCGGCCGGTTGGTGGCCAGCGCATTGTGCTTCATACGATCGCCGGCGCTGTCGGCGGTCGGAACGGCGTCATCCCCGCGCAGGAGCTGTTTTACTTCGGCGGTCCGGTGAGCGCCGCTGGTTATGACTTTCATCAATTGGTGGCTGGAGCCGGCTGGAGTCAGCGCGTCGAGTGGCGAGCTCCGATTCCATTTTTCGCGCTTCCACTCGGACGTTTCGGAAAGATCCCGGGTTCCGCGACGCTCGCGCCGTACGCGCAGGTCGTGGCGGTTGGCGGCGCTCCGGTCACGGTATTTCGCGGGCCTCGGCCCGTGATCTCGCCGGTGTCGGGCGCGTATCCCGTCCTGGGACTGGGGTTGATCAGCTTCTTCGACCTCGTACGGATCGATGTGTCGCGCGGCCTGCGCAACGGACGCTGGCTCTTTGCCTTCGACGTGAATCCGGAGTTCTGGAGCGTCCTCTAGGCCCTTTGGTTCGCGCCGCGATATTGTGGTCCGCTCCTCAGCGGGCCGAACGCGCATCGTGCGGCCATGTCCGCCATCGGCTCGTCCGCCTCGATTGGAGTCGCCCGCGATCGCTGGCTGCTGCCCGTGCTCGCCGCGCAATTTGGTGAGGACATCGCCGAGTCTCTCGAGCGCGACTCGGCCGCAAGCGTGTGGGACACGGTGATCGAACAAAGGCTCCTCTCCGAGAAGGAGCTCGTCGCCCAGACCGCACAATATTTCCACCTGCCCGTCGCCGACATGCGGCGCGTGACCGCGCAGGCGCTCGAGCTGGTGCCGGAGCGCTGGGCGCGTCAGTTCGGCGTCATGCCGCTCACCATCGAGAACGACAGTCTCATCGTGGCGACGTCGAATCCCTGCGACGTGGACTGCGAGCGCGCGCTCGCGTTCGCGGCGGGACGATCCATCCGCTTCGTGATGGCGTCTCCGGATGCGATCGCCGCGCGCATCGACGCGGCCTACGGCAACGCGGAGCTCCAGTCCGGCGACGACGCCCAGCCAGCCGAGCCGGCGCGACACATCGAAGTCGAATTGCTGGCGCGCGAGTCGGAGAGCTTCGATGAAGAGAGCGCCCTCGCCGAGGATGCGCAGTCGATCTCGAGGCTCGTCGACGACCTGCTGGGCTCGGGAATCAGCGAGCGGGCGAGCGACATCCACATCGAGCCGGAAGAGCAGGAGCTTGTCGTTAGGCACCGCGTCGACGGCGTCATCAAGGTGGCGCGCCGGCTCCCGCGGTCGCTCGCGCCCGCGCTCGCGTCGCGCATCAAGATCATCTCCGGCCTCGACATCGCCGATCGCCTCCGACCTCAGGACGGACGAGCGCGGGTCGCCGTCGACGGCGTCGCCGTCGACCTCCGCGTCTCGAGCCTGCCGGCGTCGCATGGTGAGAAAATCGTCATCAGGGTGCTCGACGGCCGAACCGCGGTCCGCACGCTCGAGGCGATCGGCTTCGCGCCCGACGAGTTGGCGCGCATCGAGCGACTGTTGCAGGCTCGCGAGGGCCTCCTCCTCGTCACCGGTCCCACGGGCTCTGGAAAGACGACCACCCTCTACGCGGCGCTCCGCCTCCTCAAGCAGCGGGGCGTGAACATCGTCACCGTCGAAGACCCGATCGAGTACCGGTTGCCCGGGATCGTCCAGGTGCAGGTGAACGAGCGGGCGGGGCTCACCTTCGCCGCCGCGCTGCGCTCGATCATGCGGCAGGATCCCGACGTCCTGCTCATCGGTGAAATCCGGGATCGCGAGACGGCCGAGATCGCGATTCAGGCGTCGCTCACCGGCCACCTCGTCCTGTCGACCCTACACACGAACGACGCCGCCAGCGCCGTCACTCGCCTCATCGACATCGGTGTCGCGCCGTACAAGATCGCTACTGCGGTGAAGGGAGTGCTCGCGCAGCGGCTGGTGCGCCGGCTGTGCGTCCGATGCGGACCACGTCCCGTGGTTGGCTGCGGCGTGTGCGGTGGCGCGGGCTATCATGGGCGGCTCGCGATCGTCGAGGTCCTCATCGCGACGGCGGAGTTCGAGCGCAGAGTTGCGGCCGGCGAATCATCGGAGCGAATCGCCGAGGTCGCGCGGCAGGAAGGAATGCAGTCGCTCTGGCAGTCGGGCGTGGCTCGCGTCCGCGCCGGCGATACGACTCGGGAGGAGCTGCTGCGAATCGCGAGTCCGGTAGACGAGACGCCGTCGGTGCATTATCTCCCGCTTCGGCATGCACCGTCACCACGACTCGGCGAGCCGACAGTGTCCCATCTCTCGATAGGCACCATCGACGTGTACGTCATCCGTCCACTCCGCGAGGGGTGGCGCGTGCTCGTTCTCCAGCGCGCGCTCGATACGCGCTGCCCGACGGCGTGGGAAGCGGTGCACGGGCACATCGAGGAGGGAGAAGAGCCCGAGGATGCGGCGCTCCGCGAAGTCCGCGAGGAGACAGGGCTCGAGACGGCGCGACTGTACAGCGTCACGGTGCAGCCCTTCTACCTGCATCGCTCGCATACCGTGCAGCTCGCGGTGGTCTTCGCGGCCTTCGTCGACGAGCCCGCGAGCTTGACGTTAGGCAGCGAGCACCAGCGCGCCGAGTGGCTCGGCGTCGACGACGCCCTCGAGCGATTTCAGTGGCCGCGCGAGCGCGAGGCGCTGCGCGAGATCGCGCACCTGCTGCGGACGGGGGATGCGGGTCCGGTCGAGGATGTCTTGAGGGTGAAGTAGCCGGAATGTCGTCCCGAGCGAAGCGACGGATCTGCGATTCCGGTCGAACCGTCGTCGCGTCGCTTCTCGCGATGACAGTGGTTCACCCGTCGCTGCCGCGCTCGTGCGACGTGCGCAACACGTTCACGCCCGGCGGCGCGTTCGGTTTCACGCGCACGCTCTTCGCCGGAATGCCGACGTACACGTGATACGGACGCACGTCCTTCGTCGCCACGGCCATCGCGCCGACCATTCCCTGTTCGTTCACGTGAACGCCCGCCAGCACGGTCGCATGATACGTGATGCGAACTCCGTCATCGATGCGCGTGACCGCGTTCGTCACGTCCTTCTGGTCGACGATGCTGTGCGTGTGACTGTAGATGTTTGCGTAATCGCTGATCGAGACATTGTTGCCCAACACGATCCCGCCGCGGTCGTCGAGCAGCACATTGCGGTGGACGACGACGTTGTCGCCGACCTCCATGTTGTAGCCGAAGGAGAATTCCACGTTGTGAAAGGCTTTGAAATTCTCACCACATCGCTTGAAGATCTGTCGCGCGAGCAGCCGGCGCAGCTCGACACCCAACCAGACGTTCTGTCCTCCCGGCGCTGTACGGTCGAACGAATACCAGAGCCAGAGCAGCGGCTTCACCCGCTGAAATCGCTCGTGGTCGCAGTCCGAGTAGTATTCCGGTTCGAGCGTGACGTTGCAGGGATCCATCGACGCCAGCGAAAACCTCGTTGCCGCGGGCAAACGCGGATCGTTGACGGCGGTTTCCCAGTCCGCGGCGTGCTCGGGATACCACAGCGCCGTGAGGATCTCGCGGCAAAGTCGATTCCGATTCGTGGACGGATCAACGAGCGTGGCACCAAGCTGCGCCAGCCAGTCGCGCGCGGCGGATGCCATTGGCCGATCGGCGAGTGCGCGTAGTGGAAGAATTGCCATGCTGAGCGGTCGGTTGAAGGCTGCACATCACCTTCACGAAGGCTAACCCGCTCGTCCAGCCTTCTCTACGTCGTCTCCCCCCGAGCGCCACGCCGGTTGTTCGACGAGCGCCATCACCGCTTCGGCGAGCTCGTCTCGCCCCTCGCCGGTCACGGCGCTGAACGGGATCACCTGGTCCGGGCTGAGCCCCAGCTCCTCGGTGAGCGCCGCGATCCGCTTCGTGCGTTGCGACGGCGCCAGCTTGTCGATCTTCGTCAGCGCGAACAGTGTCGGTACGCCGATCGACGCCAGAAAATCCAGCATCTGACGGTCGTCGCCGGTCGGGTCGTGCCTAACGTCGAGCAGCTGGACTATCCCCCGTAGCTCCGCGCTCGTGCGCAAGTAGCCTTCGATGAGCGGCTTCCATTCGGCGCGGCGCTCCTTCGAGATGCGCGCGTAGCCATACCCGGGCAGGTCGACGAGAACGAATGCGTCGTTGACCAGAAAGAAGTTCACCTCGCGCGTTCGGCCCGGCGTGTTGCTCACTCGCGCGAACCGTTTGCGGCGGACCAGCCGGTTGAGCAACGATGACTTGCCGACGTTCGACCGCCCCGCGAACGCCACTTCGGGCCACTTTGCCTCCGGGCGCCAGCCCGTGGGGCTTGCCATCGGTCCGATGAACTCCAGCCGTCTGATGACGAGCGGGTCGTTTGACGGCGCGGAGTCCATCATCGGCTAGTGCGTGATCATACCGGGCGCGGGAACGACCAGCGTATCGGCGTCTTCGCGCGCGGTGCTCTCGCGCTGCTCAAGCGCGAGCTGCAACACCTCGTCCATCGTGCGCACCGGATGGAAGCTCACCGACGATCGCACCTCGGGCGGGAGGTCATCGAGGTCACGCACGTTGCCGTGCGGGATGAGCACGTGCGCAACATGATTTCGATGCGCCGCGACTGCTTTCTCCTTGAGTCCGCCGATCGGCAGCACGCGGCCGCGGAGCGTGATCTCGCCGGTCATCGCGACGTCACCACGTACGGGCAAGCCAGTCAGCGCGCTCACGATCGCCGTCGCGATCGCGATACCCGCCGACGGCCCATCCTTCGGCGTCGCCCCGGCGGGAATGTGCACATGCAGGTCGCGGTTCCGATGGAATTCGCGATCGATGCCTAACGCGCCGGCCCGCGAGCGCGCATAGCTCAACGCCGCCGATGCCGACTCCTTCATCACCTCGCCAAGCGTCCCGGTGAGCTGCAGCTTTCCGCGCCCGCCGACGACGCTGACCTCGATCTCCAGCACCTCGCCGCCGACGCTCGTGTACGCGAGTCCCGTCGCCACGCCGACCTTGCTCTCGAGCGTCAGCTCCGCCGGATCGAAGGGAGGCGTCCCGAGCAGCTCCTTGAGATCGGTGACCGCGACGCGCGCCTGGGCGCCACTCGTCGTGGTCGCGGGCACCTGCTCGTGAGGCGTCGGCACCGCGGGGTCGCTCGCGGCGGCCGGCTCGGCGAGCCGCTCGGTGGTATTCTGCTCGGCCCGGCGCCGCGCGAGCTTCCGCGCGATGCGGGCGATTCGTCGCTCGAGCTCCCGGACGCCGGCTTCGCGCGTGTACCCCTGAATTATTGCCGGCACGACGTCGGCGTCGAGCGCCACACTCTCCGGTTTCAGCCCGTTCTGCCGCAGCTGTCTGGGAATCAGGAACTGGCGCGCGATCGCAAGCTTCTCCTGATCCAGATAGCCAGAGAGCCGAATGATCTCCATCCGGTCGCGGAGAGGCTCGGGCACCTGCGGCAGATAGTTCGCCGTCGTCACGAACAATACCTGCGAGAGATCGTAGTCGACCTCGAGGAAGTGATCGTTGAAGGCGCGATTCTGCTCCGGGTCCAAGACCTCGAGCAGCGCTGCCGACGGATCGCCGCGATAGTCCTGCCCCAGCTTGTCGACTTCGTCCAGCAGAATCACCGGGTTCACGACCTCGGCGCGGCGCATGGCCTGGATGACGCGTCCCGGCATCGATCCGATATAGGTGCGCCGATGTCCCCGAATCTCCGCTTCGTCTCGCACACCCCCGAGGGACATGCGCACGAACTTCCTGCCTAACGCGCGGGCGATCGAACGGCCGAGCGACGTCTTGCCGACTCCCGGCGGGCCGACCAGACAGAGAATCGGTCCCTCCATCCGTCCAACGAGGGAGAGCACGCCGATGTAGTCGAGGATGCGGTCTTTCACCTCGTCGAGGCCGTAGTGATCCTCGTCGAGAACGCGCCGCGCGTGGGCGACGTCCAGGATGTCGTCGCTTCGTTCCGTCCACGGCAGCGCGAGAAGCCAGTCGACATAGTTGCGCGCCACGGTCGATTCAGGCGAAAGCGGCGACATGCGCCGCAGCTTGCGGACCTCACGCAGCGCTCGCGTCTGCACGAGCTCGGGCATCTTCTTCGCCACGATCTGCGCCTCGAGCCCCTCGACGTCTTCGCCATCGTCCTGGCCAAGCTCGCGATGAATCGCCTTGAGCTGCTCTTGCAGATAGAACTCGCGCTGGTTCTGGAACAGCGAGCCACGCACCTCGTCGTCGATCTTTCGCTCGAGACGGAGCAGCTCGATCTCCGATCGCAGTACCTCGGCCAGCATGCGGAACATGTCGAGCAGTGACGACGTCTCGAGCAATGCCTGACGCGTCTCGACGCGGACGCTCAAGTGCGCCGCGATTCCAAACGCCTGACGAGCGGTGCTGTCGGCGCCCTGGACGAGGGTCACGACCTCGGGCGGAATGCGGCGGTGCAGTGAGACGTATTCCTCGAACAGCGAAACGACCCGCCGGGCCAGCGCCTCGACCTCGTCGATTTCGTCGGGCGAGGTCTGCTCCTCCACGGCGACGACCTGCGCGCGGAGATGATCGCCCGTCGGCACATAACGAGTCACGCGCACCCGCGCGAGTCCCTCGACCAGGATCTTCGCGGCGCCGCTCGGCGCGCGCGACAATTGGGCGATCCGCGCAACCACGCCCCCGCGATACAGGTCCGCCGCCGCGGGCTCATCGGTGTCGCCATTCCGCTGCGTGACGAGCAGGAGGAAGCGGTCCTCCGCCATCGCGCTGTCGACGGCGGCGAGCGACGCCGGCCGGCCCACGAGCAGCGGCATCGAGACGTGTGGGAAGATCACGACGTCCCGCAGCGCGAGAACGGCGAGGCGGTCGGGCACGTTGAAGACTTCGGCGTCGCGGCGGAGTGTGGGCATGCCGTCGGGTAGAGGGCGGAAGAAGAGTGTCGCGGGTTCAGGCGAAAGATAACTCTGCGTGCTCCCTCGAACGACAAAGCCCGGCGAATGCGATTCGCCGGGCCTCGCTACAACGCTCGACCCTCTACGCTTCTTTCTTCTTTCTCTGCGGCGAGATCTCGAGCAGCGGCGGCGTTCCGTGAATCACCGAGCCCTCGGTGATCTTCACTTCCTCGACGTCTTCACGCGTCGGGAGGTCGAACATCACGTCGGTGAGAATCTCCTCGACGATCGCGCGAAGGCCGCGCGCGCCGGTGCCACGCTTGAGCGCCTTCTGAGCCACCGCGCGTAAAGCACTCTCGTCGAAGCTGAGCTTCACCTCTTCGAGCTCGAACAGCTTCGCGTACTGCTTGGTGAGCGCGTTCTTGGGCTCCTTGAGAATCCGCACGAGCGCGTCCTCGTCCAACGCCTCGAGCGCAACAACGACGGGCAAGCGACCGACGAGCTCCGGGATCAACCCGTAGCGCAGCAGATCGTCCGGCTCGACCTCGGAGAAAGGATTCTTCTTCTTCTCGCCCGTGCGCGTCATGTCGACGCCGGAGAAGCCGATCTGACGGCGCCCCGTGCGCGATTCGATGATCTTCTCGAGTCCATCGAACGCGCCGCCGCAGATGAAGAGAATGTCCTTCGTGTTGATCTGAATGTATTCCTGCTGCGGGTGCTTGCGTCCGCCCTGCGGCGGCACCGAGGCAATGGTCCCCTCGAGAATCTTCAGCAACGCCTGCTGCACGCCTTCACCCGAAACGTCTCTCGTTATGCTCGGGTTCTCCGACTTGCGTGCGATCTTGTCGATCTCGTCGATATAGACGATGCCCCGCTCGCACTCAGCGACGTTGAAATCTCCCGCCTGAAGGAGACGGACCAAAATATTCTCGACGTCCTCGCCGACGTACCCTGCCTCCGTCAGCGTGGTCGCGTCGGCAATCGTGAACGGAACGTCCAAAATCCGCGCGAGCGTCTGCGCGAGCAACGTTTTGCCCACTCCCGTGGGGCCGATGAGCAGGATGTTGGACTTGTCGAGCTCCACGTCGTCGTCGCGAACCGACGACGAGTTGATGCGCTTGTAGTGGTTGTACACCGCCACCGATAGCGCCTTCTTCGCCCGTTCCTGACCGATGACGTATTGATCGAGAACGTCCTTGATCTCCTGCGGTGTCGGGACCTGAGTTATCGCTTCGGCAACCTCGCGCTCTTCGTCCTCGGCGAGAATCTCGTTGCACAGGGCGATGCACTCGTTGCAGATGTAGACTGACGGGCCGGAGATGAATTTCCGGACCGAGTCCTTCGACTTCCCGCAGAACGAGCACCGCAAGTGTTTGTCGTGCGACATAACGAATCTCTACAGAGAACGCGAAAGCCCGAGAACAGTAGCCGGCTCGGCCGGAGGGACGGCGAACGAGGTGCTAGACAATAAGGAACGGCGCGTCGCGCGGTCAAGCAATACCATCAGACGAGCAATCCTCGTGAACGTTTTCACGAGTGATGCTCAGCGCGCTGCCGCCGCGGCAGCAATCACACTCTCCGCGACGACTTCGCCTCGATGCGTGATCACGTGGTCGACAATCCCGTAGTCTCGTGCCTCATCGGCAGACATGAATCGATCGCGGTCCACGTCGCGCTCGATCTGCTCGAGGGGACGACCCGTATGCCGCGCCATCAACTCATTCATCTTGCCGCGCAGATACAATATCTCTTTTGCTTGAATCTCGATATCGGACGCAGTGCCCTGGGCGCCGCCAGAAGGCTGATGGATCATTATGCGCGAATGCGGAAGCGCGTGTCGCTTTCCTTTTCGCCCGGCGGTGAGCAGGAATGCTCCCATGCTCGCCGCGAGTCCCATGCAAATCGTGTTGATGGGCGATCTGAGGTATTGCATGGTGTCATAGATCGCCAATCCCGACGACACGCTCCCGCCTGGCGAGTTGATGTAAACGTGAATATCGCGCTCGGGGTTGTCCGCCTCGAGAAACAGCAATTGCGCGATGATGATGTTCGCGACGTCGTCGTTGATCGGTGTACCGAGGAAGACGATGCGATCCATGAGCAGCCGCGAGAAGATATCGTAGCTCCGTTCGCCGCGGCTCGACCGCTCGATCACATATGGGGGATACAGCGTTGGCATGGATTCAGACCTCATTCAACCGTGTTTCGCTCGAGTAGCCACTTGAAGACTTTTTCTTCAGTGAGCCCGTGCTCGATTTCCTTCAATCGCCCGGCCTTCTGGAGTGACGCATAGACCTGGCCGGGGTCGGCGTTCCGCTTCGAGGCAAGCTCGGCGATCCGGTCATCCAGATCCGCCTCCGTAGCCTTGAGCCCCTCGCGCTCCGCGATCGTATCGATGATCAGATCTCGGCGCACCTGCCGCTCGGCAAGGGGCCTGAACTCGCCCGCGAAGCGATCACGCTCTTCGTCGGGAACTCGATACGCCTGAACGTAGCCGTCGATGAGCTGATTGACCCAGCTCGGCGGCACGGCAAAGGGATTGGCGCCCGCGATCTCATCGAGCAGCTGCTGACGTACGGCCGCATCGGCGTCGCGCCGAGCGCTCTCCTCGAGATCCTTGCGCACCGTGGACTGCAACACGTCCAGCGACTCGAAATCACCAACTTCCCGCGCAAGCGCATCGTCGAGTGCGGGAAGCTCCTTCCTCTTCACATCCTGCAACGTGACGCGAACATTCTTGCTCTTGCCACGCTGCGATTCATCGGGGAAATCTTCCGGCCATCGCACGGCGCGTTCGACAGTCTCCCCGGGCGCGAGCTCCATGACGAGCTCCTCGATCCCCGCGATTGCCTGACCGGAGCCGAGCACCAACCGATAATCCTTGCCCTCGGGCATCGTTCCGTCTTCATCGGACGTCGCCAGTAAGACGGTCACCATGTCGCCGGGCGCGGGCTTGTTCTCGATTGGGTGCCAGGTCGCCTTCTGCTCCCGCATGTGCTCGATCTGCTCGCGCACCTGCTCGTCTGACACCGCACCCGCGGGTCGCGACACGCGGAACCCCTGCGTGCGACCCAATGCTATTTCGGGCCGAACCTCGAGATGCAGCTCGAAGGTGAGCGGCTCGCCCTCGGTGAACTTCAGATCATGAATGTGCGGCTGCGAAGCAACCTTCAGCTGCTCCCGATCGACAACTTCCTGAAAGGCCTCCTGCACGAGCGATTCGATGACTTGCTGGCGAATCGCGTCCTTGAACCGCTTTTTCACGAGCTGCGGCGGCGCCTTGCCTGGCCGAAACCCAGGAAGCCGGACGCTGCTCGCATAACGCCGCGCCGTTCTTTCCTCGGCTTCGCGCACGGCTTCGACCGGCACCTGCACTTCCAGCAGCCGCTCGACTCCGTCGCTTTTCTTCGTCGTGATCTGAATATCCATGTCTCTAAGCTAACGCCGTCTGTCATCCCGAGGGGCGAAGCGACGAGGGATCCGCTTTGCGACCAGCAAAAAGCAGATCCTCGCTTCGCTCGGAATGACCATCTATGCGGAAGCGGGGATTTGAACCCCGAAGCCCTTTCGGGCACTGGATCCTAAGTCCAGCGCGTCTGCCAGTTCCGCCACTCCCGCGCGACGAAGAAAGCTAAGAGCGCACAGTGGGTGAGGCCACTCTCCCGGATCGGGCAGAAGACCCTAGTCGCTCGGCGTCAAAAAAAAAGGGGCCCGGTGCAGAGAGCACCGGGCCCCTGGTCTCGGGAGTTTTACTGTGCCCGCAGCGTCACCGAGGTGGTTGCCTGCGCGCGCACGTCGTATACGAGCAGCGTGATGAGGTCTCCGCGCTTGAGACTCGACACGGCGTCCTCCAGATCGGTCGCCGAGCGAATATCGCGCTTCTTGGGATACAGCACGCTGACGATGATCGAGCTGTTCTCACTCAGCTCGTGATACGCCGGTCCGCTCGGCGTGACGTCGGTAACGAGGAGACCACGCCGCCACTGATCGCTGAGCTTTGCTTGCGTCGCGAGCTCCGTCGGAACGCTCTGTACGGAGATCCCGAGCTTGTCGTAGCTGCGCTCGTTGCCGCGCGACGCCGGCTGGCGGCTGTCTTCGTCCGCCGAGGCGATGTCGGTGTTCCGATCCGCGGGCGGCTCGCCGAGCTTCACATTGAGCGTTTTCTTATCACCGAAGCGCATGACCTCGAGGCCGACGGTTTGTCCGGGCTTGAAGTTGCGAATCACGCGCTGGAGGGTGCTCACGCGGTCGATCGACTGCCCGTTGACGGCGACGATCACATCACCGACCTCGATGCCGGCTCGCTTCGCCGGGCTCGTCTCCGGATCCTCGGGCGGATCAAAGCCGGCTACCTTCACGCCGTGAATGTCCTTGAGCCCCGCGACCTGCGCGTCGTTAGGCTGCACGTCCTGAATGTTGATCCCCAATACCGCGCGCCGCACTTTGCCGTACTGAATGAGATCATCCATCACTTGCTTCGCCAGCGTGATCGGAATCGCGAACCCGTAGCCCGCGTAAAAGCCGGTACTGCTGGCGATCGCGCTGTTGATGCCGATTACCTCACCCCGAATGTTCACCAGCGGTCCGCCCGAGTTGCCGGGATTGATCGCCGCGTCGGTCTGGATGTAGTCCTGAATGGCGTACTTGGCATTCAGCAATGCACCGAGCGAGCGGCCTTTCGCGCTGACGATGCCCGCCGTCACGGTGAAGTTCAGCTGCAACGGATTGCCGATCGCGACGACCCACTGGCCTACGCGAGACTGGCTGTCGTCGCCAAGCGATACCGTGGGCAAATCGGTCGCGTCCACCTTGATCACCGCGACGTCCGTCGTTGGATCGCGACCGATCACCTTCGCGGTGAAAGTTCGGTTATCGAGCAGACCCACCGTTACGC
Organism: Gemmatimonadaceae bacterium; assembly: GCA_036557635.1. Lineage (GTDB taxonomy): Bacteria > Gemmatimonadota > Gemmatimonadetes > Gemmatimonadales > Gemmatimonadaceae > AG2. The sequence goes on along the minus strand of DATBHD010000303.1, from coordinate 19,101 downwards.
GATCCGCGTCCGCGACGACGTGGTTGTTCGTGAGGATGTAGCCATCCTTGCTCACGATGAACCCCGAGCCGCTCGCCTCACTGGGTTGATCGGAGGGCTGCGGATCGAACTGGCGGAAGAGATCCTCGATACCGCCGGGCCGCCCGCGCTGTCGCGAATTGCTTGGTCGCGTTCGCGCGAAGCGCTCGGTTTGAATGGAAACGACGGCGGGAGTCACGTGGTCCGCGATGGCCTCGAACGCGTTCTGCGTCTCGACCAGGGGCTGGACTTGTTGGAGCGTGGGCTTGGGAGGCGTCTTGGACTGCGCCCATCCCAGGTGCGTCAGATTTGTGGAACCGGACGCGAACACAAGGCCACAGAAAAATGCCACGACGACGGCCGCGGTCAGTCGGGCACGGGGGTACTTGGTCATACGCTGCCTTCCCACGTCGGGTGAATTTTTGGACCGTACACGAATCGGTAATGCAAGTTCCTTGAAGGTGCTAGGTGCTGGTGCGAGATGCTGGAAACCTCGCACTGGAATGACACGATTCGACCGGTGAAAGGTTGCTTGCAGTCGGCTCGGAGTGAAGTGAAGAAGTGGTAAGCATTCGGAAGGGATACGCAGAGCGCCGAAGGCTTGTTGCCACCGGCGCTCTCACCCTATCCCCAACCTCCAGCCCTATCTCCTCACTTCTTCCCCTCGTCCACGATCTCGTAGTCCGCCTCGACGACGTCCTCCTTTTGCTGTCCAGGCTGGCCCGGCTGCTGTGTTGTTCCGGCAGGCTCACCGCCAGGCGTTGGGCCCGGTTGCGCTTGCGATTGCGCGTAGAAGGTCTGACCGGCCTCGCTATACGCGCGCGTCAACTCCTCCTGGGCAGCCCGGATCTCGTTCATGTCGTCGCCGCGGAGCGCCTTTCGCGCGCGCTCGATGGACGCGTCGAGCTTCGTCTTCGCGTCGGCAGGGAGACGATCCCCCCAGTCCTTCACGTTCTTCTCGACGTCGTACGTCATGCTGTCCAGCCGGTTGCGCGTATCAATCTCTTCTCGACGCTTCTTGTCTTCCGCCGCATGCGATTCGGCGTCCTTTACCATCCGCTGGATGTCGCTGTCCGACAGTCCGCTCGACGCCTCGATGCGGATCTTCTGCTCCTTGCTCGTTGCCTTGTCCTTCGCCGAAACATGGAGAATGCCGTTCGCGTCGATGTCGAACGTAACCTCGACCTGCGGCATGCCGCGTGGAGCAGGTGGAATGCCCGTGAGCTGGAACTTGCCGATGGTGCGATTGTCGCGCGCCATCTCACGCTCGCCCTGCAGCACATGGATCTCGACCGTCGTCTGATTGTCGTCGGCGGTGGAGAATGTCTCGCTCTTCTTCGTGGGGATCGTCGTGTTCCGCGGAATGAGCACCGTCGTCACGCCGCCTAACGTCTCGATGCCGAGCGAAAGCGGGGTCACGTCGAGCAGCAGCACGTCCTTCTGCTCGCCGGTGAGCACCGCGCCCTGAATCGCCGCGCCGATGGCGACGACTTCATCGGGATTGACGCCCTTGTGCGGCTCTTTCTTGAAGAAGGTCTTGACGATGTCCTGCACCTTCGGAATCCGCGTCGAGCCGCCGACGAGAATGACTTCGTCGACTTCCTCCGGCTTCATCCCCGCGTCCTTGAGCGCCTGCTGCATCGGCGGGATCGTGCGCTGAATCAGATCGTCGACGAGCTGCTCGAACTTGGCGCGCGACAGCGTGTAGTTCAGGTGCTTTGGTCCGGACTGATCGGCGGTGATGAATGGGAGATTGATGTCGGTCGACATCGTCCCCGACAGCTCCATCTTCGCTTTCTCGGCCGCTTCCTTCAGGCGCTGCAGCGCCATCGGATCCTTCGAGAGATCGATCCCCTGATCGCGCTTGAACTCCCCGACGATCCAGTCGATGACGCGCTGGTCGAAATCGTCGCCGCCCAGGTGCGTGTCACCGTTCGTGGATTTCACCTCGAATTGGCGTGAGCCCTCGACGTCATACAGCTCCAACACCGAGATGTCGTACGTGCCACCCCCAAGGTCAAAAACGGCAACCTTTTCATCTTTCTTCTTGTCGAGTCCGTACGCGAGTGCCGCGGCCGTGGGCTCGTTGATGATTCGCAAAACGTCGAGGCCTGCAATCTTGCCGGCGTCCTTGGTCGCCTGACGCTGCGAATCGTTGAAATACGCGGGGACCGTGACCACTGCCTTCGACACCGCGTGCCCGAGATAGTCTTCCGCGGTCTGCTTCATCTTCTGGAGAATCATCGCCGAGATCTCAGGGGGCGAATAGCGCTTCCCCTGCACCTCGACCATGGTGAGATCGTTCTGCCCTGATACGACTTTGTATGGAACTCGCTTAATCTCCTCGGGCACTTCGGACATCTTGCGTCCCATGAAGCGCTTGATCGAGAAGATCGTATTCTGCGGATTCGTGACCGCTTGACGCTTGGCGACTTGGCCAACGAGTCGCTCGCCATCTTTTGTGAAGCCGACTACCGAGGGAGTGGTACGTCCCCCTTCTGAGTTGGGAATGACGACGGGATCGCCGCCCTCCATGACCGCGACCACAGAGTTGGTGGTTCCCAGGTCTATACCGATGACTTTATCCGCCATTGCAACCTCGAGTGTGAAGTCGGACGGAGCATCTGCCGCACCGCATATTCACTCCGCCAATGCCCGCTGACGCCAAGGCAAGTCGAGGACCCGACGCCTGCGCCAAGTTGGCAGCGACGGCGAAGATATGGGTTACATTTCTGACGCACGCGCGCCAGCTCGGCCAATGATCCCGCTCAGCGACGAAAATCCGACGCTCCACACGCCGGTGATGACGTGGGCCCTGCTGGGGGCCATGTTCGCCGTCTTCCTCACGCTTCAGGGCGCTGGGTTCGACGAGCTCAAGCTCGCGACGAGCATCTGCAATTGGGGGATGGTGCCTGGCGAGATCACCCATCGCGCCGCACTCGGAACGTCGGTCCCAATCGCTCGAGGCCTTGCCTGCGTCGTCGACAACGACGCCATCAACAAGTTCACGCCGTTCACATCGATGTTCCTGCACGGCGGCTGGAGCCACATCCTCGGTAACGCCCTTTTCTTCTGGGTGTTCGGCAACAACATCGAGGACAGTATGGGGGCACCGCGGTTTCTCGCGTTCTACCTCATCTGCGGACTCGCCGCCGCCGCGACGCACATCCTGATGCAGCCTGGCTCGCCCGTTCCGACTGTCGGTGCATCGGGAGCGATCTCCGGTGTGTTGGGCGCTTATCTCGTGCTCTACCCGCGAGTGCGCATCAACATGCTCTTCATCTTCATCATCATCATTCGCGTCATACCCGTGCCCGCGTGGATGGTGTTGATCTGGTGGTTCGCCTGGCAGCTCATTTCCGCGTTGCCGCAACTCTCGCAGGTGAACCCCGACGTCTCGGGCGGTGTCGCCGTTTGGGCGCACGTCGGCGGTTTCGTCGCCGGCGTGATACTGATCAAAGTCTTCGAGAAGCCATCGCTCGTCGCCGAACGAGAGGCAGCGCGTCGCAGCCAGTTGATTTGGCCCCAGTCTCGCTGAGGCAGCCCTTGAAGGGCGGGACGGGCCGGGTATCTTCCGGCGCCATTGTCGGGAGGCTGGATTGGGAGTACTCGCGAGACTAATTCCGCGTGACGAGCAATTCTTTGATCTGTTCGATCAGCTCACCGCGTATCTGACGCAAACGGCCCGGATGTTGGCCGCGCTGTTCGATGACCCGGGACACGTCGGCGACCACGTTCGCTTGATCAAAGATGTCGAGCACAAGGCCGACGCTCTCACCCACGCGATCAATCAGCGCATCGACAAGAGCTTCGTTACCCCGATCGATCGAGAGGACATTCATATGCTCGCCTCGCGGCTCGATGACGTCATCGACCTGCTCGACGGCGCAGCTCGGCGCTTCGAGATGCTGCACATCGACGTGGTGAAGGAGCCCGCTCGCCAACTGGCCCGCGTTCTCGTGCAGGCGGCCGAACACATTCAGCGCGGCGTCTCGGCGATTCGACAAACCAAGCTCGTGAGCGAGCAGGCAGCGCGCATCAAGCGGCTCGAGGAAGAGGCCGACGCGATCTATCACGCGGCCGTTGGCGACCTCTTCGCCGGACATCCCGATCCGCTCGACGTGATGAAGTGGAAAGAGATGTACGACACCCTCGAGCGCGCGACAGACAGTTGTATGGGCGTCGCCCAGGTGCTGCAAAGCATCTCGCTCAAGAACGCGTGAGGCATCGCGCCGCGTGATTCTGTACGTCGTCGCGATTGTCATCATCGCGTTCTTCTTCGACTTCATCAACGGCTTTCACGATTCGGCGAACTCGATCGCGACGATCGTCGGCACACGCGTACTGAATCCCTTCACCGCGGTTCTCTGGGCGGCAACCTTCAACTTCGCCGCGCTGTTCACCGTTGGTACCGCGGTTGCGAGCACGATCGGCAAGGGAATGATCGACGTGTCGTTCGTCGATGCGAACGTCATCCTCGGCGGGCTACTCGGCGCGATCATCTGGAATCTCATCACCTGGTTCATCGGTTTGCCGTCGAGCTCGTCACACGCACTGATCGGTGGATACGCCGGAAGCGCCATCGCCAAAGCAGGGTTCGCGGCGATCGTCTGGGGGAGAAAGTGGATCGAGACACTGGAGTTCATAGCGCTCTCGCCGATCATCGGTCTGCTCGCCGGCTTCGGCCTGATGATCGCCGTGTACTGGATCTTCCGGCGCGTCTCGCCACACCGCGTCGATCGGTTGTTTCGCGTCGCACAGCTCGGCAGCTCGGCGCTTTTCTCCTTCTCCCACGGGGCGAACGACGCTCAGAAAACGATGGGGATCATTGCCGGCCTGCTCGTGGCATCGAAGGAGCTGTTCCGGTTGCAGACCGGCGTACTTCACCACCTGTATCTGCAATCGGCCGATCACATTCCGCTGTGGGTCGAGGTGGCGGCGTATGTGATGATTTCGCTGGGAACGCTGTTCGGCGGGTGGCGCATCGTGCACACGATGGGCTCGCGCATTACCCGCCTGCGGCCGGTGGGCGGCTTTTGCGCCGAGACCGGAGGAGCGTTCGCGATCCTCGTCGCTACGCGCCTCGGCATCCCAGTCAGTACGACGCACACGATCACCGGTGCAATCGTCGGAGTTGGGGCCACGCACCGTCTCTCCGCGGTACGTTGGGGACTAGCGGGGCGGATCGTCTGGGCATGGGTGCTCACGATCCCGGCAGCGGGAATCATGGCAGCCATTGCATACAAAGTGCTGAACGCCTTCGTACATTTGGGCCGTTGAAGCCGGGTGAAAGGCCCGGTTTGATTTCTCGTCGCCGGGGCCGCTGTGACCTAGCCGTGACAACAGCTTCGTCTTATAGCTATACCTTCTGAGGCCCCTCCCCGGATTCCCGACCCGATGCAAGACGTAGCTGCGCAGAGCTCGCTGTTCATCAACCGCGAGTTGAGTTGGCTCGCGTTCAACGGGCGCGTGCTGCAGCAGGCTGTCGACGCGAGGACTCCGCTGCTCGAGCGGGTGAAGTTCCTCTCCATCTTCAGCACGAACCTGGACGAGTTCTACATGGTGCGCGTCGCTGGTGTGCGCCGTCAGGTTGCGGCCAACGTCCAGCACGCACCTATCGATGGGTTGAGTCCGCAGGAGCAGCTCGACGCGATCGATCGCGTCGTGCGCGAGCAGCTGGCGGTGCAACGGCGATGCTTCGAAGACGTGATCGAGCAGCTCGCCACGCACGGCATTCGTCTCATCGGCGTTTCCGATTTGTCGGCGCGAGAGTGGGGCACGCTCGACGAGTACTTCGAGTCGCAAGTCTTCCCCGTCCTCACTCCGCTCGCCGTCGATCCCGGGCATCCCTTCCCGTACATATCGAACCTCTCGCTCTCTCTGGCCGTCGAGATCCGCGATCCCGAGACCGGCGAGGATCACTTCGCGCGAGTGAAGGTCCCGAAGAGCCTTCCGCGTTGGGTCGCGGTATCGGGACGGCCGAATCAATTCGTTCCTCTCGAGGAAGTCATCGGGGCCAACCTCGGAGCGCTGTTCCCGGGGATGGAGGTGCTGCGATGGCATCCCTTCCGGATCACGCGCTACTCCGATCTCGAGCTGCCCGTCGAGGAGCCGGAGGACCTGCTCGCGACGATCGAGGAACAGGTCTTCAAGCGTCGATTCGGGGAAGTCGTTAGGCTGGAGGTGGAGGACGCGATGCCGGCGCATCTCCGCACGCTGCTCCTCGAGGAGCTTCGCGCCGAGGACGTGCCGCAAAGCGCCGCGCTCACGGAGCGCGACGTGTTCGAGGCGGGCAAGCTGCTCGGCCTCGGCGATTTGATGGTGCTGAGCGGTCTGGATTTCCCGGCGCTCAAGGACGCGCCCTTCACGCCGAGCATTCCGCCCGAGCTGCGCGATCCGCGACGTTCGATTTTCGAGGTGATTCGCGAGCGCGATCTGCTCGTGCATCACCCATACGACTCCTTCGGCGCGAGCGTCGAGCGTTTCCTCGAGACGGCGGCCGAGGACGACAACGTGCTCGCGATCAAGCTGACGTTGTACCGCACGTCGGGCGACACGGCCATCGTCGACGCGCTCATCGATGCGGCGCAGCGCGGCAAGCAAGTCGCCGTGCTCGTCGAGCTCAAGGCGCGCTTCGACGAAGCGAACAACATCACCTGGGCGCGCCGACTGGAGAGCTTCGGCGTGCACGTTGCCTACGGCTCGGCGACGCTGAAGACGCACACCAAGCTCGCCCTCGTCGTCCGCCGCGAGGCGGACGGCATTCGACGCTACGTGCATCTCGGGAGCGGGAACTACAACTCACGCACCGCGCGGCTGTACAGCGACATCGGTCTGTTCACGTGCAGTCGGTCGATCGCGGCCGATGTTACTGATCTTTTCAACTCGCTCACCGGCTACTCGCGGCAACGGCTCTACCGCAAGCTGCTCGTGGCGCCGGCCAACATGCGGCCGCGCTTCCTGGATCTGATCGATCGAGAGGCGGAGCACGCTCGCGCCGGACGCAAGGCGCGCATCGTCGCGAAGATGAACGCGCTCGTCGACCCGGATACGATCGAGGCGCTGTACCGTGCGTCGCGCGCGGGCGTCGAGATCGAGCTCATCGTGCGCGGCATTTGCTGCCTGCGTCCTGGCGTTCCCGGCGTCAGCGACGGGATCAGCGTCATCAGCATCGTCGGGCGATTTCTGGAGCATTCCCGTCTGTTCTACTTTGCCAATGGCGGCGACGAAGAGTTCTACATCGGCTCGGCGGACTGGATGCAGCGCAACTTCGATCGCCGCGTCGAAGCGGTGGCGCCCGTCGAGGACGCGACGTTGCACGAACGGTTGCGCAGTCTCCTCCGCACCTGTCTCGAGGACAATCGGCAGGCGTGGGAGCTCGCGGCGGATGGTAGCTGGACGCAGCGCACGCCCAACGGTGTCGTCCACGCGACGCACGAGATTCTTCTCCGCGAATCGTGGGGCCTTTCCTCGCCCGACGGGCGCCTCTCCGGAGAAGCGCGCGCCGTCACCACCCTGGTCTGATCCGGTGAGTGGTTAGTGGTGATCGGTGTTGGTGGCATCGAGCAGCGAGTCACCGACCACCAACCACTCATTCGGCATTCTTTTCGGTATCGCGCGAAGACAGCACCGTGCCATCCGGCGCGACGATCTCCACCGGCACGCCGGCGATTTTGGCGAGGAGCGCGGATTTGCGATGCGCGCCCCAACACTCGAGGCGGAGCGACGTGCGGTTGTCGCTCGCGACCGGAGTGATGCGAATCGCGCGCTTCACCCAGCGGACGCGGAGCGTCTTCACCGCGCCGGTGTGACCACGGTCGAAGCCATCGGCGACGCGAAGGATCGCGGACAATCGGCGCACGCGCGCCCGCAGCTTGCCGTCGAGCGATCCGTAGTTGCGGTGCTTCTTCTTTGGGGGCGCGCCGCGGTGATAGCGGGCGACGTTCGCGATCACGACCTGCTCGGCGGGGGGCACGCCGAGCAGCTCGGCGTGCACGATGATGTGGTAGGAGTGCTTGTGGTGCCGGTCGTAGCTGATGTGATATCCGACATCATGCAGAATCGCGGCATCGGCGAGCAGCGGCCGCTCGGCGAGCGTCGCGCCGAGGCGCGCACCTAACGAGTCGAACAGCCGGAGCGCCAGCCGGTGCACGTTCGTCGCGTGCGGCTGCTCGTAGTGGCATCGAGCGGCGAGCTCGCGCACCGACCGCTCGCGCGCCTCGCCCGGATCGGCGACGACGGGGCGCACGCGCGCGGCCTCGAGCAGAATCCCCTCGCGAATGCCGTAGCGGGAGACCTGGACGTCGCGCGCCTCGAGTCGCGCCATCACTTCGGCGACGACGGCGAGCCCGGCGACGATGATGTCGGCGCGGTCGGGGTTCAACCCCTCGACGCCGCGGCGCTCGGCCGGACTCATCGCGTGCAGCATCTCGAGCAGATGTTCCACGTCGCCCCGCGGAATCCGCGCCGCATGGACGCTGCGCGCCGTGAAGATACCCTGCCTCGTTAGGTACAGGCCCGCCAGATTCGTGAACGTGCCGCCGGAGCCGATCATCTGCGCGCCGCGCCAGTCTCGCACGGGGAGATGTGGGCGCAACTGCGCGCGCACCTCCTTTCGCAACCGCCGCAGTGCTTTGGGGCTCGTCGCGCCATCGGGAAGAAAGCGCTCGGTGAGGCGGACGGCGCCGAGCGGCAGCGACGACAGTCGTTCGATGACGCCGTCGACGCTGAGCACCAGCTCCAGGGATCCGCCGCCGATGTCGGCGACGACGGCGCGCCCCGCGCCGAGCTCGAAATGCGCGAGCGCGCTTCGAAAACTCAGCCGCGCCTCCTCCTCGCCCACGAGTACGCGAACGTGCAGCCCCGTCTGACGCTGCACGCGCTGGAGAAAGTCGTCCCCATTGCTCGCGTCGCGCACGGCGCTCGTCGCGACCGCCTCGATGCGTTGAGCGCCGAGCTGCCTTGCGAGGGTCGCCATCCGCGCGATGTCGTCGACGGCGCGGGACATTGCGCCCTCGTCCAACACGCCGTTGTCGACGAGGCCGGCGGCGAGGCGTGGCGCCGCTTTCATTTCGTCGACGACCTGGATCCCACCTCCGCCAGAGACATCGGCGACGATCTGGCGGATGGAGTTCGATCCTATGTCGATCGCCGCGATGCGGCGAGCACCGTCGTGCAATGACGCGGAGGAAGTCGCTGCCACGCGGGAAATGTAGTGATGATGGGTGGTCGACGGTTGATGGCCGGTGCCGATCATTCAGGGACACCTGTCCCCAGTCACCAGTAACGATCAGCCATCGGGAAAGAAGACTGCAATCTCCGTCCCCGCGCCAACCGTGCTCGTCGCGCGCACCCCGCCGCCGTGCGCTTCGGCGAGGTGCTTCACGATGGCAAGGCCGAGCCCCGTTCCGCCCACCTCACGCGAGCGACCGGCGTCGACACGATAGAACCGCTCGAAGATGCGTGGCAGGTGCTCGCGCGGTATGCCGATGCCAGTGTCGCGCACACCCACGAGGGTACCGTTCTCTCGACGCTCCGCGAAAACGGTGACGCTCCCTGACGGCGTGTAGCGGACAGCGTTCTCGACGAGGTTCTGCAAGATCTGCCTGAGTGCGGTGGGATCGGCGGTCGCGCGTTCGGCGCCGCGCGCGATGGTTGCGTGCAGATCGAGTTTCTTCCGAGTCGCTTCGCCCTCGACCAGGGCAAGCGCGTCCGTCGCCGCCGCGTTCACGTCGATCGACACGGGGTTCGGCGCCCACCCGCCCGATTCGTAGCGCGCCAGGTCGAGAAGATCGTCGACGATACGCTGCATTCGAACGACATTCGCTTGAATGGTGCCCACGAACTGGCGCCGCTCCGCGGAACTGACATCCGGATCGAGCAGTGTCTCGGCGAAGCCGCTGATCACGGTGAGCGGTGTCTTGAGCTCGTGCGACACGTTGGCGACGAAATCGCGGCGAATCGTCTCGAGGCGGCGGCGCGTCGTTAGGTCCAGGAGGGCGAGCACGACGCCGCCGTCGGGGAGAGGCCGAGCGGTGAGCGCCAGCGTCCGTCCGCCGAACGGCATCTCGCGCGGCTCCGTCGCGGCGCCGGACATCGCGTCGCGCAGTGCGGCGCGGACAGCCGGCTCCTGCGGGAGTTGATCGGCGGGGAAGGGGAGGGAGCTCTCGACGCTCAAGAACTTGCGCGCGGTCTCGTTCATGCGCACGACGCTGCCGCGTCCACTCACCGCCACGACGCCTTCGTTGATCGACTCGAGCAACGCGGACATGAGCGCATCGTCGGCCTCGAGCGCGTGCAGTCGCATCGCGAGCTGCTCGGACATGCGATGGAGCGCGACGGCGAGATCGCCGATCTCTCCAGGCGCGGAGATCGACGGTCGTCGGTCGAGATCACCTGCCGCGATTGCCTTCGCCACGTCGCGGAGCTCCACCACTGGACGCGTGACGCTTCGTGAAAAGAGAAAGCCGAGGAGAAAGGTCCCGACGACGGCAATCAGCCCGGCCACCAGCACGTCGCGTCGGGCGCCGGACACGATGTCGCGAAGCGTCGCGGTACCGATCGAGACGCGCACGAAGCCGAGGGGATGGCGAGTCGCCACATAGAGCTCGTCGTCGCCCGCGGAAACACTCTTGCGATGGCCAGCGCCGATTCCACGTGTGCGTGCCGCGATGACTTCGGGGCGCGAGGAATGGTTCTCGAGGTGCTGTAGCTCCTCACCGTTGAAGTGGGAGTCTCCCCTCACCACGCCAGACGGGTCGATGAGCGTCACCCGGCGCTGGAGCGCCGCGCCCGCCGAATCGGCGAGGGCATCGGTGCCCTCCACTGTCCTCCACGTCAACCCGATGAGGCGCGCCTCACGAGTCAGCTCGGCCGTGGTCTCTTCGACGAGGCGTGTCTCCAGTCGGCTGCCCGACAGCACCACGATGGCCGCGACCAACAGGCAGACGAGGACCAGCGAGCCAACGAGCAGTCGCGTCGCGAGGGTCACGTGCGATGCCTAACGAGGTTGGATGTCACGACGTCCGGGCCGTCTCCGCCCGGAGGCGATAGCCGAAACCGCGCACCGTCTCGATCAGCATGCCGGCGGTCCCGAGCTTCGCGCGGAGTCGCTGCACGTGCATGTCGACCGTACGCGTTTGAATGTCCGGCGCTGCTTCCCACACCATCTCGAGGAGATGGCCCCGGGCCTGCACGCGTCCGCGTCGCTCGGCCAGCATGAGCAGAAGCTTGTACTCGGTCGGTGTGAGATCCACGGCCGCGCCCTCGACGAGCACACGGTGTTCGCTGCGATCGATGTGAATCGGTCCGATCGCGAGCACGTCGGCGGGCGCGCTGGGCCCGGCGGCCATCCGTCGCAGAATGGCGCCGACGCGCAATACGAGCTCCTGCGGACTGAATGGCTTGGTGAGGTAGTCGTCCGCGCCGAGGGCGAGTCCCCGCACGCGGTCCGCCTCGTCGACGCGAGCCGTGAGCATGAGCACCCCGACGTTCTGCGTCGCCTCCGAGGCGCGCAACTGCTCGAGCACTTCGTAGCCCGAGAAGTCGGGGAGCATGAGGTCGAGCACGATCAGCGCGGGGCGCTCGCGACGGGCGGCATCGAGGGCGTCGCTGCCGGTGGCGGCTGTCGAGACGCGATAGCCGGCTTTGGCGAGATGATAGACGACGAGCGCGACGATGTCCGCTTCATCGTCGACGACAAGGATACGCTGACCAGCTGGTGTCGCTGCGTCGCCTCCCGTCACGCGCGCGAGTCCTCGCTCGCGTGCGCCGGCTGATCCGCGCGTGTCGCCGCCAAGCGCCGTTCGATCTTCGCGACGATCATCTCGATTGCGACCGGATTGTGTCCCCCGCGCGGCACGATGACGTCGGCGTACCGCTTGCTGGGTTCGACGAACTGCAGATGCATCGGCTGGACAGTCGTTAGGTATTGGTCGATCACGTCCTCGAGGCTGCGGCCGCGCTTGGCGACGTCGCGACGCAGGCGACGAACGAGACGGATATCGGCGTCGGCGTCGACGAAGACTTTCACATCGCAGAGATCGCGAACGCGTGCATCGGCGAAGAGCAGGATGCCGTCGACGACGACCACTTCCGCGGCGGGAATGCATGCGGTCCGTGGGCTTCGCGTGTGCGAGACGAAGTCATACACCGGCTTGTCGATGGGCACGCCGCTGACCAGCGCCGTAAGCTGCTCGAGCAGCAGGTCCCAATCGAAGGCATCGGGGTGGTCCCAGTTGATCTGACGCCGCTCGTCGAGCGGCACGTGGGCAAAGTTGCGATAGTACGCATCCATGTCGATGAAGGCCACCGACGACGTGGAAAGCGCCTTCGCGACATTCCTCGCGACGGTGGACTTGCCGGAGCCGGTACCGCCGGCGATGCCAATGATGAGGGGCTTCACCGACATCTGACCGATCGAGTCACGATCCCGGACGAACGACATCGCGCAGAAGTTGACGTGCGCCGCTATGGGAATGAAGCGACCGCTCTGTCACGATCATGTATAAGCATACACTGCCACGCATTCTCTCGTGCCGCTAGCTTGTCGCCATGACGCATCCCTTTCTACTCGGTTCGTTGTCGCGCCGAGTGCTGTCCGCCGGTGTCGCCGGCCTGGCGGTTGCCTGTGCCTCGTTCGCGACGCCGCCTTCAGCCCTGCGGTGGACGCGCCCCGCGCGAGGCACGGCCGCACCGCAAAGCACGGAGGTCGAGCTCATCGTCGCCGCGACGACCGACACCCACGGCCGGCTGCGGAGCTGGGACTATTACGCAAACAAAACGGAACCGCGTCGCGGCCTGACGCGTGTGGCGACGATCGTCGACTCATTGCGAATGGCGAACGCGGGACGCGTCGTGCTGGTTGACGCCGGAGATCTGCTGCAGGGGAACCCTGTCACGTATGTCGCCGCGCGCATGGCCGGCGATTCGCTGCGTCCGCATCCTGTTGCCGCGGCGATGAACGCGATGGGATACGACGCGAGCGCGATCGGAAATCACGAGTTCAACTATGGACTGCCGACGCTGCGGCGCCTGATCGCCGACGCGCACTTTCCGATGCTTGCGGCGAACGCGTACACGCCTAACGGGCAGCACGCCTTCACCGCATGGAAGATGGTCGAGCGCCAGGGCATCGAGATCGCGCTCGTCGGCGGAACGACTCCCGGCTCGAATCTATGGGATCGCGACAACCTCGCGGGGCGCATCGTCATTCGCGACATCGTGCCCGCGGTGCGCGAGGCGGTCGCGAGCGCGCGCAGAGCCGGCGCGAACGTGGTCGTCGTGATGCTCCACTCGGGACTCGACGAGCCGTCGAGCTACGACACGGTCGCGAGCGGGGTCGCGAGCGAGAACGTGAGCGCGCGGGTCGCCCGCGAGGTGCCCGGGATCGACCTCATCGTCTACGGCCACTCCCACAAGGAACTCGCGGACACGCTCATCAACGGCGTTCTACTCATGCAGCCCAAAAATTGGGCGACGAGCCTCGGCGTCGCGACGCTCAAGGTCGCTCGTGAGGGCAAGGCGTGGCGCGTCGTCGCGAAGCACGGTGTGCTGATCCCCGCGGCGGGGCACGCGGAGAACGCCGCCGTGCTCGCGGCAACGGACGCGGCACACCGCGCCACCGTCGCTTACGTGACGCGGCCGATCGGCACGACTCCTGTTGCATGGCGCGCCGACTCGGCGCGCGTTGTCGACACGCCCCTCATCGACTTCATTCTCGCCGTCGAGCGGAAGGCCAGCGGCGCGCAGCTCGCGTCGACGGCGGCGTTCTCGCTCGATGCGAATCTCGCCGCCGGCCCGGTGACGGTGGCGCGCCTCGCCGCGCTGTATCCCTACGACAACACGCTGCGCAAGATCTGGATCACCGGCCGCCAGCTTCGGGCGTATCTCGAGTACAGCGCCCGCTATTTCACCGTCGACGCGAATGGGGCCGTCGGCGTGGATCCGGCGATCCCCGGATTCAACTTCGACATCGTCGCCGGCGCCGACTACACCATCGATGTGTCGAAGCCGATCGGGTCGCGCATAACGAGACTCGACTATCGCGGCCGCGCGATTTCGCCGAGGGACAGCTTCACCTTCGCCCTCAACAATTATCGCCAGACCGGTGGTGGCGGCTACGCGATGCTCGCCGGCTCGAAGAACCTCGACGAACGACAGCTCGAGATCCGACAGCTGCTGATCGACGAGGTGCGCGCGCGCGGGACGCTGAATCCGGCAACCTACGCGCAGCACAACTGGGAGATCGTGCCTAACGCGGCCGTCGCCACGGCGTATGCGTCGATGCACCGCGTGCCCGGCGAGGGGGGCACGAGCATCGCCGCGCGTCCCGCTACGGGACCGCGGTTGCGTCTGATAGGCACGAACGATGTGCACGGCGCGCTCGAGGCGCGGCCGGACCCGAGCGGCGTGATGCGCGGCGGCCTGGCATACGTCGCCGCCGCCATCAAGCGCGCCGAGGCGGAGTGCGCGCCGCCGCGCTGCACGTCGCTGCTGCTCGACGGAGGGGACGAATTCCAGGGCACACCCGCGTCGAACTTCGCCTACGGGCGACCGGTGGTCGAGATCTTCAATCGGCTGGGACTCGGCGCCGCCGCGCTCGGAAACCACGAATTCGACTGGGGGCCGGACTCGCTGCGAGCGCGCATGCGGCAAGCGCATTACGCGTTCCTCGGCGCCAATGTGCGTGACACGCACGGACGCGGCGTGCCGTGGATTCGGAGCGACACGATCCTCGTGCGGGGCGGCGCCAGGATCGGCGTCATCGGCGTCTCCACTCGCTCGACGGCGACGTCGACTCGCGCGTCGAACGTCGTCGGTCTCCGCTTCGAGGACCCGGCGCCGATCGTCGACAGCCTAACGCGATCGCTGCGAGCGCGCGGCGCGACGGTGGTTGTCGTCGTCGCCCACGCCGGCGCGTTCTGCGACCGTACCGGGCAGGCACAGTGCTCCGGCGAGATCGTCGACCTCGCGCGACGCGTCACGCAGCACGTCGACGCGATCATCAGCGGGCACACGCACTCGCTCGTCAATTCGATCGTCAACGGCATCCCGATCGTACAGGGGCGTTCGCGAGGGGAGGCGATCGACGTCGTCGACCTGCCGCTCGATGCCGGCGACGCGGCGATGCCCACGCACGAGGTCCGCGAGGTCTTTCCGGATTCGATCGCGCCGGACCCGGAGATCCAGGCTATCGTCGCGCAGGCGACCGCGGCGGCGGCTCCGCGCGCCGATCGGCCGATCGCGCGGATCGCCGAGTACCTGAAGAAGTCCGCGTCGGGTGCGGAGGAGCAGGTGGCGTTAGGCAACCTCATCGCCGACGCGATGCGCGTTCAGGGCAAGGGCGACATCGGGATCATGAACAACGGCGGGATTCGCGCGCCGTTGCGCGCCGGCATGGTGACGTACGGCGATCTCTTCGAGGTCCAGCCCTTCGGAAATGTCCTCTACCGCGTCACCATCGGCGGCCGCGACCTCCGGAGCTACCTCGAGAAGCTGGTGAGCCGGCGGCGACCAATTGTTCACATGAGCGGCGTCGTCGTCGAGTACGACACGAGCCGCGCACCAGGCTCGCGAGTGCTATCGGTGCGCGTCGGTGGCGCTCCCCTCGACGACACGCGAGAGTACACCGTCGTCGTCAACGATTTCGAGTTCACCGGCGGCAGCGGACTTGGCTTCGGCGACGCCGTCAGGCGGTCGGAGAACCTGGATCTCGTCGATCTGGATGCGTTCGTCGACTATCTGCAGCATCAGCCCCAACCTGTACCCGCGCCGAACGACAAACGCTTCGTCGCCGTGAACCATCCGTGAGCGAGCAACCGCGCTCGGTGCGCGTATTCGTGAACGCGGTCGCCGTCGACGTGCCGGCGGGCGCGTCGGCGCTCGACGCCGTGCATCGATGGAATGCCGACGAGGCGGCGGCGGTCTCCCGTGGCGATCGCGTGATCACCGACAGCCGCGGCCTGCCGATCGCCACTGACCTGCGCGTGAGCGCTGGCTCGATCTTTCGTCTCGTGCCAGCGCGGAAGCGGAGCGGGGGCACGACTGGCGACGAGGGCGCGGGTGGCTCCGAGGACGCCTAACGGCCGCATGTCCCCGACAATAGATCGCGAACTGCTGCGCCGGTTACCGAAGGCCGAGCTCCATTGCCATCTCGACGGCTCGCTGCGGCCGGCGACTCTGCTCGACCTCGCGCATGAATACGGCGTCGCCCCGCCGCGTGCGAACGCGGCGGCGTTGCGCACGTACATGCGCGTCGCGGATGCGTCGACGCTCGAGGACTACCTCGAGCGCTTCGACATCACTCTCGCCGTGATGCAGACGGCCGAGGCCCTGGATCGCATCGCGTTCGAGCTCGCCGAGGACGCGGCGGCGGATGGCGTGCGATACATCGAGGTCCGTTTCGCGCCGATCCTCAACGTGCGAGGCGGGCTCCATCTCGGTGAGACGATCGAAGCAACGGTTCGCGGCCTCGAGCGCGCCGAGCGGCAACACGGGATCGTCGCGCGCGTCATCGTTTGCGCGCTGCGCACGATGCAGCCCGATATCTCGCACGAGCTGGCGAGTCTCGCCGTGGCCTATCGAGAGCGCGGTGTCGTCGGCTTCGATCTCGCCGGCGGCGAACGCGGTCATCCCGCGGCCCTCCACGCCGACGCATTCCGCTATGCCCGCGATCACGATCTCGCGTGCACCTGTCACGCTGGCGAAGGAGACGGCGCGCACTCGGTACGGCAGGCGGTGCACGTGTGCTGCGCGAATCGAATCGGCCACGCCACGCGGTTGGGCGAGGACGAATCGCTCGCGCAGTACGTGAACGACCGCCGCATCCCACTCGAGATCTGCCTGACGAGTAACGTGCAAACGCGAGCGGCGGAGAACTACCACGCGCACCCTCTTCGTGATTACTATGATCGCGGCTTGCACGTCGTGCTGAACACCGACAACCGCCTGATGAGCGACACGACGCTCACCGACGAGTATGAAGCGGCGGCGACGCACCTCGGCTTCACCTTCACCGAGCTCTGCGACATCGCGCGCAACGGGTTTTCCGCCGCCTTCCTTCCGTGGCAGGACCGGCGCGCACTGCTCGCGGAGGTCGAGCGTGAGATCGCCGGGCTCGAAAGCGGCTGTCGCGAATGACGACGGCGCCGCCTCATCGGCGAAGCAACGATGGCAGTAGCGCGGCCGCGGCCGCGGACTATCTACGCTCGCGACTCGGCGACGAGACGCCGGTCGCGGCATTGATTCTCGGCTCGGGGCTCGGCGGCCTCGCGGACCGGATTGCCGACGCCGTGCGAGTACGATACGCCGACATCCCCGGTTTTCCCTCCGCGACCGTCGCCGGGCACGCGGGCGTGCTGACCGCTGGCATGCTCGCCGGCCGTCGCGTACTCGCGCTGGCTGGGCGCTTTCACATGTACGAAGGCCACCCGGCGTCACTCGCGGGCCTGCCGGTGCGCGTGCTGGCCGCGTTGGGCGCGAAGACGCTCATCGTCTCCAACGCCGCCGGAGGCCTCCGGTCGACGCTCGAGCCAGGCGATCTGATGCTGATTCGAGATCACATCAACTTCATGTTCCGGAATCCGCTCATCGGGCCATGCGACCACGGCGACGTGCGTTTTCCCGACATGTCATCGCCGTACGATCAACCGCTCTGCGCGCTGGCGCTCGACGTCGCCCGGAAGGAGAAGATCGCGCTCACCGAAGGTGTGTACTGCGGCCTGCTCGGACCGAGCTACGAGACGCCGGCCGAGGTGCGCATGCTCTCCCTCCTCGGCGCGGACGCCGTCGGCATGTCGACAGTCCCCGAGGTTATCGTTTCCGCGGCGCTCGGCATGCGCACGTTAGGCATCAGCTGCGTGACCAACATGGCCTGCGGCCTCTCCGCCGCGCCGATCACGCACGCGGAGGTCATCGAGACGACCGCGCGCGTCGCGGCAAAGTTCGAACGTCTCGTCGGCGGCGTGGTCGCACGTCTCTAGCGCGACCTACTGGCGCGACTGCGGCGGTGGCGCGGGCAGCGCGTGCACGCGCTGTTTGAAGTCGTGAAAGCGAGGCGAATCGTACGTCAACGATCGCAGAATCGCCGGATCGATCTTGTCGATGATGGCCTGGGTATCCGCGATGCGACTCTCTTCGGTCGGATGCGTGCCGAACCAGAGCTCCACCGCGCTCGGATTCGATTGGCGCTCGTCGAGCAGGATCTGAAACATCTCGGGAATGCCCTTCGGGCTGATGCCGGCGCGGACGACGTTGGCGATGCCCACCTCGTCCGCCTGCGTTTCGTCGTCGCGACTGAACTTCGCGAACACCGCCTGCCCGGCGACGTTTATTCCCGCCTGCGCGATCTGGGTCCCGCACACACTGAGCAACACGCAGCCGAGGGTGACGCCGACTTGAGCCCCCTGTTCCTGCTGCATCTGCTTGATCGAGTGCCGTTTGACGACGTGCCCGATCTCGTGTCCGAGCACGCCGGCGAGCTCGCTGAGATTCTTCGCGCGCTCGATCAGCCCTCGATTGACATAGATGTAGCCCCCAGGAACGGCGAACGCGTTGACCTCGGCGCTGTTCACCACGTAGAACTGCCAGGGCAGATCGCCACGCGCGGTGAGTCTCGCGATGGAGTCACCGAGGACATTCATGTAGCGATTGACCTCGGGATCCTGAATGATGGGTAGCTGCGAGTTGATCTGCTGACTGTACTGCGTTCCGAGCTCCACTTCCTGCTGCGTCGAGATGCTGCATCCTGCAGCCGTGACGACCAGGAGTGCGCCGGCTAGAATTCGTCTCATGATCATGGCTCGCGTATCGTAGTTAGGCTCGCCGAAAGCAAACTCTGATTCGTCATTCCCTTCAAGTCCCAATCGCGTGCGCGTGCTCAGTGTAGCCCGAGACCTGCAGCGCCGACACGCGCGCGAACGTCACGGCCTCTTCGTTGCCGAAGGCGTTCGCACCGTTGCCGAGCTCCTTCGGTCTCCACTCAAAATCCGCGGCGCGCTCCTTCTTGCCTCGCAGGAGCTCGCACACGACGAAACACTCCCTGCGATGCTGCGAGAGCGTGGTGTTCCCGTGCAGGAAGTCACG
>DATBHD010000302.1:0-5179 GCA_036557635.1 Gemmatimonadaceae bacterium | reverse complement strand
CGCCGTGATGTCGCCAAACTCGGCGACGATGTAGCCGTGTCGAACGATGATGCCGTTCGTTCCGGCGCGCGTTTTGGGCACGGGACCCAGCGGTCGGCCGAACGTCCGCTCCTGATCGCGATCGAAATCCCACGTCGAGGCGCGCGAGAGCGCGAGATCGACGGCCGCTTTGAGCTTGGCGGAATCCATCCCGACCGCCGCGGGAGATTTTCGCTGCCATTGACCGGCGGGAGGAAAATACTTCGCCGTTTGCGCGGAAAGGGCCGCCGACCAGAGGAGGGCGACGGCGAGGGCTGCGGCGCGGAGTCGTACGAGAGGTGTGGGCATGCGGGGATTATCGCGTGCGGAGCCCAGCGCTCGCAACTGGGGACCCACGATGCCGCTAGTCGGTTCTGATCGCGACGAGTGGATCCACACGAGCCGCGCGAATGCCGGGACCGAGGCTGGCGACAAGCGCCGCAATCGCGAGAACCGCCATCGCACCAACCACGACGCGCGGATCCATTGGCTCGATGCCATAGAGTTGCGCAGCGAAAGCACGCCCGAGCGCGAGCGCGGGCAACACGCCGAGCACGAGGCCGATGGCGGACATCGTTGCCGCATCCCGAAGGACGAGCATCACCGCATCGCCCGCGGTTGCACCGAGCGCCGTTCGAATGCCGATCTCCTTTGAACGCCGCGTGACGTCGTACGACACCACTCATAAAGTCCAACGCCAGCGAGCCCCAGAGCCAAGACTCCGAATAGAAGCGCCAGCGATGCCGCGAGGCGTTCTCGCGGAAGCGCTTCTGCCAGCGCTTGGTCTGCCGTTTCAACGCGCCGGAGGCGAATCCTTGGTGCGACGCGCACGATGGCGTCGCGAACCGATTGCGCGGCGTTCCGCGGATCTCCCGCGGTGCGCACGACGAGGTTCGCCGCGCCGAGGGACTCGCCATACCATGCTGTGAGTGCTAGATAGACGATCGGCCGCGCCGGCTCACGAAGCTCCATGTAGCGCGCGTCAGCAACGACGCCGACGATTCGCACCGCCCGAGGTCTCCCCAAGATCACCAGCTCTGCGCCGAGAGCATCGCGCCCTGGGAAGAATCGCTTGGCGAACGACTCGCTGACGGTCACTGCGTCGGCCTCGAATTCCGCCGCCGCGCGTCCGCGCAGAATTGGGAGCGATGTCGCGACGAAGAAGTCGGAGGTTACGAAATTCACATCGGTTTCCGTGAGATTGCCTGGGGTGGATTCCCGACCAACGATCGTAAACTGCTCCCCTGCTCGCCCGCGCCCGAAGACCGGCGTGGTGTACGCAAGCGCGACGGCGCGGACATCGGGTACCGAGCGGACGCGACTCAGGATGTCCTCGCGGAGGGGCTCGATTCCAGTTTTCTGATAGGCCGTGCTTCGTGTATCGATATCCACGAACAAGAGGCGTGAATCGGAAAAGGCCGATGCACCACGCTCGAGGTTCCGCAGCGTCGCGGTCATGAGCCCAGTCGTCGACAAGAGCGCCAGGGCGAGTCCGACCTGAACCACGACGAGAATCCGGTCCGACGGCCAGCGAGTCTTTCGCGGCCTCGCACTCTGCTCTCCACTCAATGATTCGCGCGCGTCGGTTCGCGCGGCGCGGAGTGCGGGCAGCGTTCCAAAGAGAATGGTGCAGACGGCAGACACCGCGATGGTGAAGCCAAGCATTCCCGCGGTGGCACGCAACGGGATCAGATCCGCGAGTGGGGCCACGTTGCCCGGAAGGTTATGCGACAGTAGCCCTGTTCCGAATCGCGCGAGCGCAAGCCCGACGATAGTACCGACTATGGTCAGCAGCGCGCTCTCCACGAGCAAGAGCCGCGCGATGCGCGATCGGCTGGCGCCCATGGCCATGCGAATGGCGATCTCGCGCCGCCGCGCGAAAGCCCGTGCGAGAAGGAGCGCGGCCACATTGGCACAGGCCACGATCAAGAGAATCGCCACGCCACCCATGAGCAGTTTCAGAAGCCGGCCGTACTCCTGGCGCGGATCGAACGCGAACTGCAGTCCGCGGCTCGCGTCTTCGGCCACGAGTCGCCATTCACTCGCGCAACACTGCTGGTACGCGTCGTCGAGTCGCGCCGCGACGGCGTCGATCGAGACCGTTCGGGCACGGCGCGTCACTGCGGTCACGGGAACGTCGCCACCGAGTGGCCCGCCAGTCAGGCTGGCGAGTGAAAGCGGAAGCGCAACGGTGAACTCCCGCGCGAAGTAGAGTCCTCGATAGCTCGGCGGCGCGACGCCGACGATTGTGACCCGTGTCGTGCCGACGTCGACGACGCGGCCAATGATACCGTCATCCCCCGCGAACATCCGCTGCCAGTACTGATGTGAAATCACGGCGACTGGCGCTCGTGAGTCGTCATCGCTCGCCGTGATCCAGCGCCCACGTTCGGGCCGAACGTGAAGGAGATCGAAATAGCCGCCGCTCACGAAGTCGGCGTACGGATAGTCCGCGTCGTCACCAATGCGCAGGGCGACCGGTGCCGTCGCGAAGGCCTCGAGGCGCGGAACGGCCGGCGTGTTTGCGAGAACGCGAAATACCGAAACACTCAACGGTAGTCTCACTCCGCTACCAGCCGCCGGGGCCACGCGGGATGTTTCCCGTGCGTCTGGATTCGCACGAGTTGGCCGAAGGGCGACGAGCTCCTCCGCTCCGGGAATGGCCAGACGTTCGAGCAATACCGTGTGCAGCAGCGAGAAGACCGCCGTGGTGCCGCCGATGCCGAGCGCCAGCGACACGACCGCGATCGTGGCGAACACGGGCGTGCGAGCAAGCGCGCGCATCGCGTATTTCACGTCGCCCCACACGCCGTGCGACATCGAACGAGGAAGCGTCTGGCGACTTCTTCGCTGCGCCTGGGCCGCGCGAGCGCGGAGATGCTCCAGCCAAAGTGCGTCGTCGAGCGGTGCGATCAGCCGTTCGCGCACCTCCGCTTCTGAACAACCCTGACGGCGAAGAGCCTCGGCTTCGTCCTCGAGATGTTGTGACAACTCTTCAATGAGGCTTGCCTCTTCGTCGGGCGGCAGTCCCAGAGGCGTCAAGCGCGCGCGTAACGCATTCTCCCATTCATGCATGGCGCACTCCTGTCACGCGCGAAATAGCGGCGACGAATTCCCGCCAGCTTTGCCGCTGTCTGCCGAGCGTTTGAAGCCCAGCCGCGGTGATTCCGTAGTAGCGTCGACGACGCTGTCCCGTGCGCTCGACCCATCGGCCGGCGATCCATCCGCGCTCTTCCATGCGATAGAGGAGCGGATAGAGCGACGTCACGTTGAAGCTGAGTACACCGTTCGATCGCTCGCCGATCAGTTTTGCGATCTCGTAGCCGTGTCGTTGTTCGTGCTCGAGCAGCGACAGGATGAGAAATTCGGCGCTGCCCTTCTTGAACTCAGGCGTCAGCATGATCTCCGCTCGTAGCCGAGGAGTCCGATATATTGCTCTCCAACATACAATGTCATGATGAAGCCGCAAGGGCGCTGATCGAACGGCCCCACGTGGTAGGCCGTGCTGTCGCTTCGATTGTCGGTACGACATTGACTGAGCCACTTCGACGGAGCTAGATCAGGCATCCTCGTCCGGAGTCCATATATGAAAGTCGGCACGGCAATCCTGACGCTGTTCGCCATTGCGTTGCCTGTCGCTGCGTCGGCCCAGACCCGATCCGCAGCCGACTACATCGCGGCGATCGAGGGGGCGCAGTCGTCGGCCGGACCGAATGATCTGGGCCGACTGACGATCAGCGAATTAATGGCGCGCTTCAACGTGCCGGGCGTCAGCATCGCCGTGATCCGCGACCACCAGATTCACTGGGCGAAGGGTTATGGGATCGCCGACGTCGCGACGGGCGCGCCAGTGAACACCGAGACGATGTTCCAGGCCGCGTCGATGAGCAAACCGGTGGCGGCGATGGCCGTGCTGCGCGCGGTGCAGGATGGATTGTTCACGCTCGACGACGACATCAATAGAATTCTCACATCGTGGAAGCTCGATGGCGGTGAGTTCACGCGAGAGCGTCCCGTCACGCCGCGGATGCTCACCAGCCATACCTCAGGCCTCGGCGACGGGTTTGGATTCCCCGGCTACGCTCCGTCGGACTCGGTGCCGACTGTCCTGCAGATCCTCAATGGGGACAAGCGCTCGAACGTCGGCGTCCTGTTCATGGAGCGACCGCCGATGACGCTCATGGAGTATTCTGGCGGTGGCGTCATGCTCATGCAGCAGGCGCTGAGCGACGCGCGCAAGCGACCGTTCGCGGACATCATGCGTGACGACGTCCTGCGGCCGATCGGCATGACGCACAGCACCTACGAGCAGCCGCTTCCGCCGTCGCTCGACCGCAACGCGGCACGCGCGCATTCCCGCGATGGGAAAGCGATGGGCCCGAAGTGGCATGTGTATCCCGAACAAGCCGCGGCAGGTTTGTGGACGACGCCGAGCGATCTTGCACGCTTCCTCATCGAGGTTCAGCGTTCCGCGGTTGGCCAGTCAAACCGCGTGCTTTCGCGTACGCTCGTTCAGGAAATGCTCTCGCCGGTGGGCGTCGGCGATTATGCCGTCGGCTTCAGCATCGCGAAGATCGGTCAAGGCTGGTACTTCTCGCACGGCGGTTCCAATTGGGGATTTCGGTCGACGATGATCGCGCACAAGGTGAAGGGGTACGGCCTCGTCATCATGACGAACGCGGATCAGGGCGGCGCGGTCGCGAACGAGCTGAGTCGGCGGATTCAGCTCGCGTACGAGTGGGATTCGTTCGCGCAACCCGCGCCGCGCGGGTACCGGCCGCCGGCGGACGACGTTGTCCCAGCGGACAACGTAGTCCCATAGAGGAATGCTCGTCGAACAGAAACCGGTCGAGCAGCGGTAGTGAACGGAATGACAGAAACGATAGGCAACGGAAGCTGCGGAAGCGCGACTCCTCTCCGCGGTTCATCATGAAGTCCCACGCCCGCCACCAAGCCCACCGCAACCACCAGCACGGCGCGTTCTCTAGATAAGTCCACCGGAGAGCAGAGTCGGTTGTCTTGGGAGAAAGGCGATGAGCTCGCCGCTTGGCCGTACGTCCAATGGTTCGGCGGTTGTCGTTCCGAGATTATGCGGATCGCACCCAACCTCCCTCCGATCGTCATATGAGCAACGCGCCGACGATGGACGAAAAGACCAACG
>DATBHD010000301.1:0-2283 GCA_036557635.1 Gemmatimonadaceae bacterium | reverse complement strand
GGGATCCATGATCTCGGTCTTGAGCACCTCCGGCACTGCACGGCCGAACACGCGGGCCAGTGACAGCGCAAAGCGGTTGATCCGCGCGTCGTTGTACTCGTAGTACGTCCCCGGATCACGAATCTCGCGCGGCCGCATCCGGCCGCGTCCGAACTCGACCGAGTCGAGGAAGTTGGCGTTTTTCCCCCACATCACCCCTTCCCACTCGCTCTCCTGCTGCAGGTGATTCTTCCAGGTGATCTTCGCGTTGTGCGGGGAATCGTAGCCGCCGTCTTTCACGTAACTCGCGACGGGATCGTTCACGTTCTTGATCAGCTTTCGATCGACGGCGATTGCCGCGACGGTCGACAGAAAGCTTTTCGCGACGCTGTACACGGGATCATTCGCCGTGATGTCGCCAAACTCGGCGACGATGTAGCCGTGTCGAACGATGATGCCGTTCGTCCCGGCGCGTGTTTTGGGCACGGGACCCAGCGGTCGGCCGAACGTCCGCTCCTGATCGCGCTCGAAATCCCACGTCGAGGCGCGCGAGAGCGCGAGATCGACGGCCGCTTTGAGCTTGGCGGAATCCATCCCGACGGCCGCGGGAGATTTTCGCTGCCATTGACCGGCGGGAGGAAAATACTTCGCCGTTTGCGCGGAGAGGGCCGCCGACCAGAGGAGGGCGACCACGAGGGCTGCAGCGCGGAGTCGTACGAGAGGAGTGGGCATGCGGGGATTATCGCGCGCGGAGCCCAGCACTCGCAACCGGGGACCCACGATGCCGCTAGTCGGTTCTTATCGCGACGAGTGGATCCACACGAGCCGCGCGAATGCCGGGACCGAGGCTGGCGACAAGCGCCGCAATCGCGAGAACCGCCATCGCGCCAACCACGACGCGCGGATCCATTGGCTCGATGCCATAGAGTTGCGCAGCGAAAGCACGCCCGAGCGCGATCGCGGGCAACACGCCGAGCATGAGGCCGATGGCGCACATCGTTGCCGCGTCGCGAAGGACGAGCATCACCGCATCGCCGGCGGTTGCACCCAGCGCCGTTCGAATACCGATCTCCTTCGAGCGCCGCGTGACGTCGTACGACACGACTCCATAAAGCCCAACTCCGGCGAGGAGAAGAGCCAGGATTCCGAATAGAAGCGCCAGCGATGCCGCGAGGCGTTCTCGCGGAAGCGCTTCGGCCAGCGCTTGCTCTGCCGTCTGAACGCGGCGGAGGCGAATCCCTGGTGCCACGCGCATGATGGCGTCGCGGACCGATAGCGCGGCGTTCCGTGGATCTCCCGCGGTGCGCACGACGAGGTTCGCCGCACCGAGGGACTCGCGAAACCATGCCGTCAGCGGCAGATAGACGATCGGCCGCGCAGGCTCACGAAGCTCCAGGTAACGCGCGTCAGCAACGACGCCGACGATTCGCGCCGCCCGAGGTCTCCCCAAGATCACCAGCTCTGCACCGAGGGCATCGCGCCGTGGGAAGAATCGCTTGGCGAACGACTCGCTGACGGTGACTGCGTCGTGCTCGAGTTCCGCCGGCACTCGTCCTAGCAGAATCGGGAGTGATGTCGCCGCAAAGAATTCGGGAGTCGCGAAATTCACGTCGGTTTCCGTGAGGTCGCCTGGCGTGGATTCCCGACCAACGATTGTAAACTGCTCCAACGCTCGTGCGCGCCCGAAGACCGGCGTGGTGTACGCAAGCGCGACCGCTCGGACATCGGGCACCGAGCGGACGCGACTCACGATGTCCGCGCGGAGGGGCTGGATTCCAGTTTTCTGATAGGCTGTGCTTCGCGTGTCGATATCCACGAACAGAAGCCGTGAATCGGAAAACGCCGACGCCCCACGCTCGAGGTTCCGAAGTGTCGCGGTCATGAGCCCAGTGGTCGACAAGAGGGCCAGGGCCAGTCCGACCTGAACCACGACGAGAATCCGGTCCGACGGCCAGCGAGTCTTTCGCGGCCTTGCACTCTGCTCTCGACTCAATGATTCGCGCGCGTCGGTTCGCGCCGCACGGAGTGCGGGCAGCGTTCCAAAGAGAATGGTGCAGATGGCAGACACCGCGATGGTGAAGCCGAGTATTCCCCCGGTGGCACGCAACGGAATCAGATCCGCGAGTGGGGCCACGTTGCCCGGAAGGTTATGCGACAGGAGTCCTGTTCCGAGTCGCGCGAGCGCAAGCCCGACGACAGTACCGACTATGGTCAGCAGCGCGCTCTCCACGAGCAAGAGCCGCGCGATGCGCGATCGGCTGGCGCCCATGGCCATGCGAATGGCGATCTCGCGCCGCCGCGCGA
>DATBHD010000300.1:0-19787 GCA_036557635.1 Gemmatimonadaceae bacterium | reverse complement strand
TGAAGTGCGGGTACCGCGTGAACGGCGGGGACCGCGTGAACGGCGGGGACCGCGTGAACGGCGGGTACCGCGTAAACGCCGATACGAATTCGGACTGCGGCGCTGACGCGCCGCTTTTTCGCAATCCGCCCTTCACGCGGTCTCCGCTATTCACGCGGTCTCCGCCGTTTACGCGGCATCCGCAGTTCACGCGGTACCCGCCGTTCACGCGGCATCCGCCGTTTACGCGGTACCCGCAGTTCACGCGGTACCCGCAGTTCACGCGGTCTCCGCCGTTCACGCGGCATCCGCCGTTCACGCGGTCTCCGCCGTTCACGCGGTACCCGCCGTTCACGCGGTACCCGCCTTTCACGCAGTACCCGCCGTTCAGCTCCAACGTGCCCCGAGCTCTCCTGCGCCCGGCTCGAGGGGCGGCTCGTGCGTCCCGCCGCCGAGTGCTTCGACCGCGGCCGCGCGCAGTCCGAGCTCGGCGGGCGGCATCTCGTTAGGCACCGGGACCGCGTCGGCCGCGACGTCGGCGCGCGCCTTGTCGGCGACGGCGGCGACGGCGGCGACCGCGGCCGCGGCCGGAACTGCCTTGGCCAACGGTCGGGCCGAGCTCGATATCCGCGTTCCCCACTCGCGCGAAGCGCCCCGCAGCTCATCGAGGAGGCCGTCGATCGCGATCGCGACCGAGGAGCCGAGCGCGCCGATGACGCGGTCGGCGAGCCCGGACTCGGCATTCGCGCGAACTCCCACGAATCGGCGGTCGCCTCTCCGACCGAGCACGGCTCCGACCAGTACGGCCGCCCCCAGTGCCGACCATGGATGGTCGCAAATCAGCTGTCGGACGTTGGAGTCGCTCATGCTTGCCGAGCGATGCATGATGCATTCCTCGCTCCGAGGCAAAAGCGTCATCACGAAGTCACACTGCCAACGCGCGGACGAACACGGACTCGAGGGCAATTTCCGCTTTAGTCCGTGCCCTGTCCGCGTTCGTCGGTGGTGGACGCTTTTCCTCGAAGGAAGCTAGGCCGCCAATTTGAAAGTGCTAATCAAATCCTGTAGGACTTCGGCCTGCGCCGACATCTCGGCCGCGGTCGCGGCGAGCTGTTGAGCGGCGGCGGCGTTGCGCTGGGTCGCCTGGTCGACACCGCGCATGGCGCCCGTGACTTCGCTCAGCCCGTGCGTCTGATCCGCGGACGCGGTCGCGATGCGCTGCATCAACGCGGCGGTCTGCGCAATCGCGGGAACGAGCGTCGACAGCAGCTCGCTCGAGCGTTGCGCCACGCTGTGGCTCGTCGCGACCAGCGTCTGGATCTCCTGCGCGGCGTGTTGACTTCCCTCCGCCAGCTGCCGCACCTCGGCGGCGACGACCGCGAAGCCGCGACCGTGCTCGCCCGCGCGGGCCGCTTCGATCGCGGCGTTGAGCGCGAGCAGATTCGTCTGCGTGGCGATCTCGCCGACCGCGGAGATGCGCTCGGTGATGCGGTGCATGGCGTTGAGCGTGTCGCGCGTGGCGTGCCCGCTCTGCTCGGCGTCGGTCGCGCCCTGGCGCGCCAGCGCTTCCGTCTCCTGACTCGTCTCGGCGTTGCGCCTAACGAGCGAGTGCACGCGATCGATCGCCGCCGTCGCCTGCTGCACGACCGCGGCTTCCTCGGAGGTGCTGTGCGAGAGCTCCTGCGCCGATCGCGACACCTCGGATGCCGCCCCCGCGATCGCCTGCGCCGCGCCCTGCAGCTCGCCGACCGCCGTCGACAGCGTTCCGATCATCGCCGCGAACGATCGCCCGAAAGTGTCCGCGGCCGAGCGCGGTTCGACGCGGTGCGCGAGATTCCCCGCCGAGACGCCGTCCGCGACCTCCGCCATCGATTGCAGGTATTGCGTCATGTGCCGGAAGGCAACGCCAAACGCGTCCTGCTCCGATCGCGGCTCGGTCCGCACCGTGACGTCACCGGCCGCGATCTGCTCGGCGGCCGTCGCCATCTCTTTCAGGTATTGAACCATCTGCTCCATCGCGCGCAGCAGCCGTCCCACTTCGCCGTCGACGCTCGACGGAATCGTCACCGTCACGTCACCCCGCGCCAGCCGGTCGGCGACGTGCGCCGCCTCCCGCAGCGGATCGGTGAGCGTCTGTGTCAGCAGCTCCTCGGTGAAGAGGGAGAGCACCCAGAGAAACGCCACGGCGCCTAACGCGACCACGCCGATCGCCGTCGACGTGCCCAGCTCGAGCCGGCTCGCCGCGGTGAAGGCGGCGTCGATGCGCATCTGGTCCGCCTCCGCATTGACTTCCAGCTGCCGCCGCACCGCGCCGTACTGATTCGTCATCGACTTCATCGCGGCGAAGATGCTGTCGCCAGTCTCGCCGGCGATCATCCGCTCGCTCGTACGGCGCGCGAGCGTGTAGTAACTGCGAATCGACCCGCGCAGCGACTCGATCCTGGCCGGATCGGCGACGGGATTCCTGCGCGCCTCGTCGAGCTCGCGCATCGCCGAGTCGAGCTGCGCGTCGGCGTCCTTGAGTGGCTCCGGCTCCTTCGCGATCACCGCGTCCTGAAGCCGGCGCTGCATCACCGCCAGTCGCTCGCGCAATTCAGCGCTGAGTCGCGCCGACGGATAGTACCCGTCGCGAATGCGCGCCGTACTATGTCGACTCAACATGCCGAACGCGATCGTCATCACGAGAATCGCGAACATCGCCAGCCCGGCGATCTTCGGCAGCAGGCGGATCTTGCGCTGCATGTTCAAGTCCCGCGTCGCGCGATGCAACGCCGCGAAAGCCGCTTCGCGGAGCGGATTGCTCGCGGTCTGCCGCGTCGCGCTCGTGGGAATCGTTGCCATCACTCGTCGACCCGCACGACTTTCACCGTCGCCGGAAGCACCGCCGCCGCGGAGACGTACCCGATCGAGTTGGGATTCGCGGCAATGAACGCCATCACTTCCGCGTCGTTCGCTTTCTCGACGGGCGGGAAGCTCTTCCCGGTGAAGATCGCCTGTTGCCAGTATCCCTTCACCGCCTCGACCTCGCGTCCGAGGACGTGCTTGGAGAAGAGCTTTCGAACGTCGGTGTCCTCACCCTGGTCGACGGGTACGACCGGGTCACCGGTCTTCCACGCCGCGACCTTCTTGAGGAAGAGATCCGAGACTTCGGCGCGGAGCAGCGTCGTCACGGGGTTGGCCACGTGGACGATTACGCGGAAACTCGCGTCCTGTGCGCGAAGGGGTACAATCGCGCAAACCAGCAGCAGCGCGGCGCCCGCCACGCCGCGGACATGCGTTCGCATGAGCATTCTCGATGGTCTAGGGCTCACCGCAGATGACGCCTTCGCCCTCGCCTTGTAACGCCCACGAGCCTCCCACTGCCTCTGGCAGGGCCGACCGTAACGCGGCACCTTTGCCCTCCCATTAGACAGCCCGCCAATGCCTCGCTCATCTCTTGGATTGATCGCGCTGCTGCTGGCCGCGAGCGCGAATGCCCAACGCGTCCACACCCTCATGCCCTCGCCGAGCACCGTCGCCTTCGGCTACTACGACGCCGCCGCGACGCCCGTGCTTCGCGTTCAGTCGGGCGACGAAGTGATCGTCGGGACGGAGATCACCTCCAGCCCAACACGCCTCGAGCGAGTCGGCGTAAAGCCCGCGGACGTGCAGTCGTCGCTGCGCGCCATCTACGACTCGGTGAAAGTTCGTGGGCCTGGCGGCCACATTCTCACCGGCCCGATCTACGTCGAAGGCGCGGACTCGGGTGATGTGCTCGAGCTGCGCATCGAGTCCATCGACCTCGCGATTCCTTATGCGTACAACGGCTTCGGACGCGGCCGGGGCTTTCTCCCCGAGGACTTCGATTACTCGAAGACGAAGATCATCCCGCTCGACAAGAAGACGATGACGGGACAATTCGCGCCTGGCATCACCATCCCGCTGCACCCCTTTTTCGGCAGCATCGGCGTCGCGCCCCCCGCGGCGATGGGAAGGATCAGCAGCGCACCCCCCGGCATCCACGCCGGCAATCTCGACAACAAGGAGCTCGTGGCCGGTACGACACTCTACATCCCGGTGTGGACGAAGGGCGCGCTGCTCGAGATTGGCGATGGCCATGCGGGGCAGGGGAACGGCGAGGTCGACATCACCGCGCTCGAGACGTCGCTGACCGGGCGCTTCAAGCTGATCGTGCGGAAGGATCTGCACCTAACGATGCCCCGCGCCGAGACGCCGACGCACTGGATCGCGATGGGAATCGACTCGAATCTCGTCGCCGCGACGAAGCAGGCGGTGCGCGAAGCGATCAACTTTCTCGTGACGACGAAGGGGTTGTCGCGCGACGATGCGTATATGCTCACCTCTGTCTCCAGCGATGTCGATATCACCGAGCTCGTCGACGGGACCGTCGGCGTGCATGTCATGATTCCGAAGCGGATTTTCAAGTGATGAGACGCTTATTCACCTGTCATCCCGAGGAGCGCGGCGACGAGGGATCTGCTTTGTCCGTCGGTCGCCAACGCAGATCCCTCGTCGCTGCGCTCTTCGGGATGACAATGGCGGTGTCATCGTCGAGCGCCCAGCACGTCGATCCCAATCTCTTCGCCGAGATGCGCTGGCGGATGATCGGCCCGCACCGCGCCAGCCGCACCAAAGCGGCTGCCGGGATACCGAATCAGCCGAACGTCTTCTACATCGGCGTCGTCAACGGCGGCGTGTGGAAGACGACCGACTACGGCCGCACCTGGAACCCCATCTTCGACGATCAGCCGACCGGCTCCGTCGGCGCCATCGCCATTTCGCCCGCCAATCCAAACATCGTGTACGTCGGGAGCGGCGAGGGGCTTCAACGGCCGGACCTCTCCACCGGCGACGGGATCTACAAATCCACCGACGCCGGAAAGACGTGGACGCACCTCGGCCTCCGCGACGGCCAACAGATTCCACAGATCGCGGTCGACCCGCGCGATCCGAACCGGCTCTTCGTCGCCGTCCTTGGCCATCCGTATGGGCCTAACGCCGAGCGCGGCATCTACCGGTCCACGAACGGCGGCGCCTCATTTGAGAAAGTTCTATACAAGGACGAAAACACCGGCGGTGTCGACGTCGTGCTCGATCCGGTGGACGCCAACATCGTCTACGCCGTGCTCTGGGAGGCTCGTCAGGCGCCGTGGGAGAACGGGCAGTTCTCGGGACCGGGGAGCGGCCTCTTCAAGTCCACCGACGGCGGCAGCACCTGGCGACAGATCGGCAAAGGCCTCCCGACGTTCGAGCAGGACGGACTCGGCCGCATCGGGATCACCGTCGCGCCGAGCATGCCGAACCGGATGTTCGCGACGGTGGACGCCAATCGGAACAGTGGGCTCTATCGCTCCGACGACGCCGGCGAGAACTGGTACCGCGTCACGCAGGACGCGCGCGTCGCG
Organism: Gemmatimonadaceae bacterium; assembly: GCA_036557635.1. GTDB lineage: Bacteria > Gemmatimonadota > Gemmatimonadetes > Gemmatimonadales > Gemmatimonadaceae > AG2. The sequence goes on along the minus strand of DATBHD010000300.1, from coordinate 14,403 downwards.
GGCCGTGCGTCGGACTTCGCCGAGGTCAAAGTCGATCCCAAGGATCCCGACGTGGTTTACACCGCCAGCGTGGTCACCTGGAGATCGGCCGATGGCGGCAAGACGTTCAAGGCGTTTCGCGGCGCGCCCGGCGGAGACGACTATCATCGGATCTGGATCAACCCGAACGATCCGAACACGATGCTCATCGCCAGCGATCAGGGCGCGATCGTGACCGTGAACGGCGGCGACAGTTGGAGCTCATGGTACAACCAGCCGACGGCGGCCTTCTATCACGTCATCGCCGACAACGCCTTCCCGTACCGCGTCTGCAGCGGGCAGCAGGAGTCCGGCTCGGCCTGCGTCTCGAGTCGCGGCGACGACGGCGAGATCACCTTTCGCGACTGGCACCCCGTCGGGGTGGAGGAGTATGGCTACGTTGCGCCCGACCCGCTGGACCCCGACATCGTCTACGGTGGCAAGCTCACACGGTACGACCGGCGCACGGGCGAGGTGCAGGAGATCGCGCCGAGGGCTCTGCGCACGAGCGACTATCGCCTGCTGCGCACGGCGCCGGTCCTCTTCTCGCCGGTGAACCCACACGCGTTGTACTTTGCCTCGAACGTCGTTTGGAAAACACTCAATGGCGGGAAGAGCTGGCTGAAGATCAGTCCCGATCTCACGCGCACCGACTCGGTCGTTCCGCCTAACGTCGGCAAGTACGCGGGAGAGCGCGCCGCGATGGCTCGCCATCCGGGCGTCGTGTACACGCTCGCCCTCTCGCCATTGCGCGAGCAGATCATCTGGGCCGGGAGCGACGACGGCCTGATCCACGTCACGATGGACGGCGGTACGACGTGGCGCGACGTCACGCCACCGGCACTCCGCGCGGCGCCCTGGAGCAAGATCTCGATCATGGACGCGTCGCACTTCGACGCGAACACCGCGTACGCGGCGGTCAACACCTTCCGCCGCGACGACCTGCGGCCGCACATCTGGCGCACGCGCGACGGTGGGAAGAGCTGGTCGGAGATCGTCGCCGGCATCGACAGCGGCGCCGCCATCAACGTCGTGCGCGAGGATCCCAAGCGCCGCGGCCTCCTCTTCGCCGGCTCCGAGACCCATGTCTGGGTCTCCTTCGACGACGGCGATCACTGGCAGTCGCTCCGGCTCAACATGCCGGCGACGTCGATTCGCGACCTCGTGATAAAGGACGACGACGTCGTCCTCGGAACCCACGGGCGCAGCTTCTGGATTCTCGACGACATCACGATTTTGCGGCAGTTGCCCGCGGCAAGATCGGCGGCTTCAGGGACGACGCTCTTTGCTCCGCAGCTCGCGACGCGCTTTCGCTGGAACAAGAACACCGACACGCCCCTTCCGCCTGACGAGCCGGCGGGCGAGAACCCGCCCGACGGCGCGATCCTCGATTACATCATCGGCCCCGACGTGACGGGCCCGGTGACCCTCGAGATGCTCGACGCCTCCGGGAAGGTCGTTAGGCGATATGCAAGCACGGACACGGCGATGCCCCCCGCCGACATCGGCAACATCCCCGCGTACTGGATCCGTCCGACGAAGGTGCTCTCGGCGGCGACTGGCATGCATCGCTTTGTCTGGGACCTGCATTACGAGCGGCCGGACGTGCTCGAGACCGACTATCCAATCGCCGCGATCCTGCACGACACCCCGCGGGAACCGCGCGGGCCCTGGGCGCCGCCCGCCCGCTATACCGTGCGCCTAACGGCTGGCGGGCGCGCGTACACCCAGCCGCTCACTGTACGCATGGATCCGCGGGTGAAGACGTCGCCGGCGGACCTGCAACTGCAGTTCGCCACCGCCGAGCGGCTCACCGAGCTCCTGCACCAGGACGGTGAGGCGCTGCGTCAGGTGCGTGCGCTGCGCGTCGAGCTGCGCGTGGCGCGGGAGCGCGGTAACGCCTCGGTCGCCGACGCCATCGCGTTGCTCGACGCCAAGGCGGCGGCGCTCGAGGGGGGCGGCGGCCGCGGTGGCCGCGGAGGCGGAGCCTCAACGAGCTTCACCGCGATCAATGGCGAGCTGGCCACGCTCTTCGGTCTCGTCGAAGGCGCGGATGCGGCTCCGACGACGCAGGCGCTGGCCGCTCTGTCGAATGTGCAGCGCCAGCTGTCGTCGCTCCTCGCGTCCTGGGCAACGCTCCGCACGAAGGACATCCCCGCCGTCAGCGCGCAGCTCGAGCGCGCTGGGCTGCCGCCGTTAGGCGGATCGACGCGGTAGCTGTCATTTCGAGAGGAAGCGAGGGATCTGCTTTTGATTTGCGGCGATAACTCGAGGTTCTGGAAGCAGCAACTGCTTTGAACACCGACACGGCCTTGTCCGGCTTTGTCCTGTAAGACCCGTTGATCGTTGGATGCGCGAGGAGCCAAATGGGCGAAGAGGGACCTGCTCTATGAGAGCAGGTCCCTCGCGAACGCTCGGGATGACGGAGTTATCGCGCGCGTTCCGCCGCCGCCCGTAGCGCGTGATCGGCACACACGCACGCAAGCTGCGCCTTGTATTCGGCCGAGGAATCACCGCTCGTGTCGGCGAGCTCCATCGCCGCGATCGCGATCGTGTCCGGGTCGGCGGTGCGTCCGGCGAGTGCCTCTTCGACCTTGATCGCCCGCAACGGCGTGTTTCCGAATCCGGTCACGGCGACGCGCACACGCTGCACGCGGTCGCTCATGCGCTCCAGATCGATCGTCGCGGCAACGCCGACCACTGCGTAGCGACTCGCCGGATGTGGATGCTTCGCGTACCCGCTGCCCGACCGCGCGGCCGGCACGGGGATGCGAATCTCCGCGAGCAGCTCGGTGGGAGCGAGAGTCGTCGTGAAGAGCTCACGGAAGAAGTCTTCCGCTCGAATGGCGCGTCGGCCGCTGGGACCGACAGCGATCATCGTCGCGCCGAGGGCGAGGATCACCGCCGGGAGGTCGGCCGACGGATCGGCGTGGGCCAGACTCCCGCCGATCGTCCCACGATTACGAACTTGTGGATCGCCGATCTGCGACGCCGCGTCCGTGATGATGGGAGCGGCGTCGCGGACGTCGGCACTCGCGGCGAGCTCGGCGTAGGTCGTCATCGCGCCGATGATCAGTCCACTCGTGTCGCGCCGAATGCCGCGGAGCGACGGGATGCGTCGCAAGTCGACGATGTGCGCGGGCTGGGCGAAGCGCAACTTCATCAACGGGAGCAGGCTGTGCCCCCCGGCGAGCAGCTTCGCGTTCTCGCCGTGCTCGATCAGCAAGTTGAGTGCGTCATCAATCGTGCTGGGAGCCGAATAGTCGAACGATGCGGGATACATGGCTAGGCCCTCCCGTTCGCGGTCTTCATCGCCGTCCAGAGCTTCTCGGGGGTGAGCGGCATGTCGAGGTGCTTCACGCCGAAGGGCGAAAGCGCGTCCATCACCGCGTTGACGACCGCCGGCGTCGAGGCGATCGTCCCCGTCTCACCGGCCCCCTTCACGCCTAACGGGTTCACCGGAGTCGGCGTCACCGTGCGCGCGGTCTCGAACGCTGGCAATTGATCGGCCCGCGGCACCGCGTAGTTCATGAGCGAGGCCGTGAGCGGCTGGCCGTTGTCGTCGAAGCGAACTTCCTCCCACAATGCTTGCGCGATCCCCTGGGCGACGCCGCCGTGCACCATCCCGTCGACGATCATCGGATTGATCACGGTGCCCACATCGTCCACGGCGACGTACTTGAGCAGCTTCACCTGTCCGGTGTCGCGCTTCACCTCGACGACGGCGATGTGCGCGCCGAAGGGGAAGGTGAAGTTGCTCGGATCGTAGAAGGCGTTCGCCTCGAGCCCCGGCTCGAGATCCTTCGGGTAGTTGTGCGCGAGATACGCCGCAAGCGCGACGTCGCCGAACGACTTGCCCCGATCGGGCGTCCCGCGCACGAAGTAGCGTCCCCCCTCGGCGACGATGTCCTCCGGCGCCGCCTCGAGCAGATGCGCGGCGATGCGCTTCGCCTTGTCGGTGATCTTGACGATCGCGTTGTGAATCGCGGTGCCCCCCACCGCGGCGCTACGACTCCCGTACGAGCCCATGCCGAAGGGGATCTGCCCCGTATCACCGTGCACGATCTCCACATCATCCATGGGAACGCCCAACTGGTCGGAGACGAGTTGGGCAAAGGTCGTCTCGTGTCCCTGGCCATGCGCGTGCGAACCGGTGAAGACGGTGATCTTCCCCGTCGGGTGGACGCGAACCGACGCGCTCTCCCAAAGACCGGCCTGCGCGCCTAACGAGCCGACGACCTGGGACGGCGCGAGGCTGCAGGCCTCGATGTAGGTCGAGATGCCGATGCCGATGAAGCGTCCCTCGCGACGCGCCTGCGCCTGCTCCTCGAGCAGCTTCGGGTAGTCGACCTTCCGCAGCGCGAGGTCGAAGGCCGGCGCGTAGTTGCCGCTGTCGTACATCAGCGCGACAGCCGTCTGATAGGGAAACTGCTCCGGCGGAATGAAATTGAGCCGGCGCAGCGCGGCCGGATTCATCCCGATCTGTTGCGCGGCCAGGTCGACCATGCGCTCGATCACGTAGGCCGCCTCGGGCCGTCCCGCGCCGCGATACGCGTCGACCGGCGTCGTGTTCGTGAAGACGCCGTCCACCTCGCAATGAATCGCGGGAATGCGATAGACGCCGGAGAGGAGCGTGCCGTAGAGATAGGTCGGGACGCAGGGCGCGAAGAGCGAGAGACACGCGCCGAGATTGGCGATCGTCTTCACCCGCAGGCCGAGGATGTGTCCTTCCGCGTCGAGCGCGAGCTCGGCGTCGGTCACGTGATCGCGTCCCTGCGCGTCGGTGAGGAAACTCTCACTGCGCGTCGCCGTCCATTTCACCGGCCGCGCGAGCTGTTTCGTCGCCCAGGCGAGAACGCACTCCTCGGGATAGACGAAGATCTTCGAGCCAAAGGCGCCGCCGACGTCGGGCGCGATGACGCGGAACTTGTGCTCGGGAATGCCAAGCACGAACGCGCCCATGATGAGCCGATGGACGTGCGGATTCTGCGAGGTCACCCAGAGCGTCAGCTCGTCAGTGCCTGGATTGAAGCTGGCGAGTGAGGATCGAGGCTCCATCGCCACCGCCGCGAGCCGATTATTCAGCAGTCGCTGCTTGACGACGTGCGTTGCCTTCTGGAAGGCGGCGTCGGTCGCGGCCGCGTCGCCGATCGCCCAATGGAAGCATTTGTTGTCCGGCGCGTCGTCGTGGACGAGCGTCGCGTGCGTGGCGGCGCTGTCCGTGTCGACGACGGCTGGCAGCACTTCGTAGTCGACCGCGACCAGCTCGGCGGCGTCGCGCGCGACGTACGCGTTGTCCGCGATCACGACTGCCACCGCCTCGCCGACATACCGCGCGCGATCGACCGCCAGCGGCGGATGCGCGGGGGTCTTGATGCCAGGCAACAGCCAGGCGGTGGGAATGCCATTCACGCCGCTGCCGGCGAGCTGCGCGCCGGTGTAGATCGCCCGAACGCCGGGCATGTCTTCGGCGCGACGCGAGTCGATGGATCGGATGCGCGCGTGCGCGTGCGGGCTGCGCACGAAGGCGGCGTACGTCGTGCCGTGCAGCGTTACGTCATCCGTGTACTTGCCGCGTCCGGTGAGGAACCGCGCATCCTCGCGCCGCAGTACGCTGGCGCCCAACACCGAGCCACTCACGTGGGGTTGCGACATGTGCGCTTCTCCTCAGTGGACGGTGGGGATGCCAATCGGCGTGTGAATGGGCTCGCGAATCGGCTCCTGCGGCTCGGCGCCGGCCATCTGCTCGGCCGCCGCCTTCACGGCCTTGACGATGTTGTGATAACCGGTGCAGCGACACAGGTTGCCCTCGAGGCCGATTCGAATCTGCTCATCAGTCGGGCGCGGCGTCCGCCGCAACAGATCCACGGCGGACATCACCATGCCGGGCGTGCAGAAGCCGCACTGCAGGCCGTGCTCCTGATGGAAGGCCTCCTGGAGGGGATGCATCTTTCCCCCTTGCGCCAGCCCCTCGATCGTCGTGACCGCGGCGCCGTCGGCCTGCACGGCGAGAACCGTGCACGATTTCACGCTCTTGCCATCGAGAAGGACGGTACAGGCGCCGCACTGACTCGTGTCGCACCCGACGTGGGTTCCCGTTAGGCCCAGCGTCTCGCGCAGGTAGTGGACGAGGAGAAGACGCGGTTCAACCTCGTCGTGGTGCGTGGCACCGTTCACGACAACGTCAATCCCGACCATGGCACTCGCTCCTCCGATGCGGCGTCACGTCGGGACGCGCGCTCGGTTCGGTGTGGTCGCGGCAACCGCTCCAGGCGGTCTTGGGCGTTTTACCATGGCCGCCGGGGGCCAGGCCGTCAAGAAGCGTCGCCCGATCGCTAGCGACGCTTGGCGATCCTGGATGAGCGCGGACTCTTCCCGCTTGCCGGCGAGCGCGCGGCGGAACGACGCTTCGGGGCAGGCGGCGCCTCGCTCGTGCCGGTACGCTCGAGATCTCCGTCCGTGATCCACCGCGTCGCCCACTTGCCGATCGCGTCGATCGCGTCCTGCAGCGCGCGCCCCTTCGCCGTGAGCTCGTACTCGACGCGAACCGGCGACTCGGGCACCACCGTACGCGTCAACACCCCCTCGCACTCGAGCGCGCGAAGCCGCTCCGAGAGCATGCGATCGCTGATCTCGGGGATCGCCGCGCGCAGCTCATTGTACCGCGCGCGGCCGCCGAGGAGCCGGCTGATGATCGCACCGCTCCACCGGCTGCCGATGAGCTCGACGGCCACGTGAAATCGCGGGCAGAGATTGGCGGCATCGGACATGCCATCAAATCTACGAGTCGGTGGTCACTTGCCAAGAGTAACTTACTAAAGTATAGTCCCTACTGTTGCGTAAGCTTAGTCGCACCGCTCCATCTTCACCCGGACGAGAGGACCCAATGACCACCGCTGCCGCGCCGGCCACCGGCGTCACGACCTGGACAATCGATTCCGTGCACTCCCTCGTGGAGTTCGCCGTCAAACACCTGATGATCGCGACCGTGAGGGGCCGGTTCGGCGAAGTCAAAGGCGCCGTGCGCTACGACGAGTCCAACCCGAAAAATTCGCGCGTCGAGATCGAGATCCCCATCGCGACGATCGATACCCGCACGGAGCAGCGCGACAATCACCTCCGCTCGCCGGATTTCTTCGACGTGCAGCGCTTTCCGACAATGACCTTCAAGAGCACGCGCATCGACGGCGATATCAACGGTGAGTTCACTCTCGTCGGCGACCTCACGATTCGCGATCAGACGCGCGAAGTCGCGCTCGACGCCGAGTTCCAGGGGCGCACCAAGGATCCGTGGGGCGGCGACCGCATGGGCTTCGAGGCGAGCGGCAGGATCAACCGCAAGGACTTCGGCCTGCACTGGAATCAGGCCCTCGACGCCGGCGGCTGGGTCCTCGGCGACGACATCAGGATGACGATTGCGGTGGAGCTGGTGAAGCAGAAATAGTGATGCGCGATTGGTGGTTGGTGAGCGCGCTGACCACCAACCACCAATCACCAGGCACCAATCACCCGCGCAGCGCCTCCACCGGATCGACGCGCGACGCGCGCTGCGCTGGGAAGTAGCTCGCGAGCACCGCGAGGACCACGAGCAGCGCCGTTGCGCCGGAAAGCACCAACGGATCCGTCGGGCTGACGCCGAAGAGCAAGGCGCCGAGCACGCGTGTCGTCGCGATCGCGCCGGCGAGGCCAATCACCACGCCGATCCCGGTGAGAGCGAGCGACTGCCTAACGACCAACGCGCGCACTTCGCCGGCCCGTGCCCCGAGGGCCATTCGAATGCCGATCTCACCGCGCCGTTGCGCGACGACGTAGGAAATCACGCCGTAAATCCCGACCGCGCTCAACACGAGCGCGAGCGTCGCGGCGGTCGCGAGCAGCATCATCGTGAACGAGCGCCGAGCGAGTGACTTCGCGAGGACACCCTCCATCGGCCGGATGTCGTTCACCGGTACCTGCGGGTCGATCTCGTTCACGATGCGCCGGATCACGGGCGGGAGAAGGTCCATCCGCGTTCCCGTCGTTCGCACCACGAAGTTCATGTACGTCGGGACACCCTCGACACCGGGATTGGTCGCGAAGGGGATCATCGGGAAGTACACCACCTGACCCGGCGGCCGATCGACACCGTGTGTCCGCACCGCGCCCGTCACGCCGGTGATCGGATAGAAGGGGGGCGTCCCATTGCAGCACTTCACGCCGCGGCCGATGGCCTCGCCGTTAGGCCAGAAGCGATCGGCGAAGGCGCCGCTCACGACGGCGCCGGCCCCGCCCTTGTTCGTCTCGCTCCACTCGGGGGCGTGGCCACGCAGCGGAATCCGCAGCGCCTCGAAATAGCCCGGCGTCACCTGCATCATCTGCACGCAGTCGCTCCGTTCGCCCGACGGTCCGGGGACGTCGATGACGGCGCTGGTACACCAATCGCCGAGCTCCAGTGGCAAGGCACCACCGAATCCGGCCGCCATGACCCCCGGAATTGAGCGGACGCGCGACGCGACCTGCTCGTAGAAGTTGCTCGCGCGCTGGTAGGAGCGGTACTCCGCGTTAGGCAGCGCGAGCGACATCGTCAACACGCCCGTCGCGTCGAATCCGGGCTGCACGTTTCGCAAATTCCGCAGGCTCCGCACGAGCAAGCCGGCGGCCGCGAGCAGCACCAGGGCCAGCGCCATCTGCGACACGACGAGCACGTTTCGCGACGCGAGCCGGCGCCGGGAACCGATCGCGCCGCGGCCACCCTCGCGGAGCAACGACAGATCCACCTGCGCCCGCGGCATCGGGAGGAGCCCGAGCACCACGCCGACGGCAACCGCGCACGCGACGGTGACGGCGACGCTCTCCCAGCCGAGTCGAACCTCGTCGAGTCGTGGCAAGTCCGACGGCGCCAGCGCGACGAGGAGTCGCATTCCCACCCAGCCCAGCGCCAGCCCGCCTAACGCGGCCGCCAACGCGAGCGTCATGCTCTCCGTCAGGTAGTGCCAGGCCAGATCGGCGCGGCTTGCGCCCAGAGCACTACGGACTGTCACCTCGAGCCGCCGCGACTCGATGCGCACCAGGAACAGATTGGCGACATTGGCTCCCGCGATCAGCAGCACAACCCCCACCGAAGCGAAGAGAATCCACAGCGCCTTCGTCACCAGCGCCCCGACGACCTCATCGCGCAACGACGTCACGCGCGTCGTGAAGCCGGTATTCGTCAGCATCCGCGGCGTATAGACATTTGGAAACACCTCGCTGAATCGGGCCGTGAGCGCCGTGAGCTCGCGCTGCGCGTCCGCCACGCTCACCCCCGGCCGCAGACGGCCGATCGCGTTCCAGGTGTGGTTGCTGATCGCCGGCCACGCCGGATTGATGTACGCCGGTTGCCAGATGTCGATCTTGAGATCGGGCAGCTGCGCCGTTGGCGGCACGATGCCGACGACGGTCAACGGATAGCCGTCGAGATTGATTGTCTTGCCGACGATCGAGGGATCGCCGCCGAAGCGTCGCTGCCAGAATCCATGGCTCAACAGCCCGACGGTGAGTCCCTTGTCGAGATCGGGGTTGTTGTTGTCCTCGGCGGTGATCAAGCGGCCCGCTTCCGGGACAATTCCGAGAACGCTGAACAGGCTCCCGCTCACCGTCGCGATAGAAACACGCTCGGCCTGATGCGCGCTGCCGTCGCCCATCACCGTCGCGTCTCCGTTCTGATAGACGCCGAGATCCTCGAGGGTGTGGCTCACGCGTTTGAAGTACAACATCTCGTGGCGCGCGATCCCCCAGAGCGGCGACGCCTTGATTCCCGGCACGGGCGATGTCAGCGACACCAGGCGATTGCCATTCGGATACGGAAGGGGGCGCAGCACCACGCGATCGAGAATCGCGAAGATCGCGGTCACCGCGCCGAGTGCCAGCGCGAGCGTGAGCACGGTCATCGCCGTGAACGTTTTGGATCGCGCGAGCGCGCGCGTGGCGTGCTTGAGCTCCCGACCGAGCGTGTCCGTCAGATCGCGGCGTTTTCGCATGCGAAGCGTCTCCTCGTCGATGGCGCGCATCTGGCGCCGATGGGTATCCAGATCTCCGAACCGCCGCCGGGCCTCGGCGGCCGCGGCGTCGCGCGGCATGCCTAACGCGACGAGCTCCTCGATGCGTCCCTCGAGATGAAAGCGCAGCTCGGCGTCGACCTCGGCCGAGACGCGCCGTCGCGTGAGCGGCAGCCGGAAGACGCGTCGCATGCGGCTACTCACCCCTCAACGCGACGAGTGGATCCACGCGCGCCGCCCGCCGGGCCGGCAGATACGACGCGACGAGCGCGACCGCCGCCAGCAGTACGATCCCGCTCGCCAGCGTCAGCGGATCCCGCGGACCGATCCCGTAGAGCACCGACGCCAGCAGACGGCCCGCGCCGAGGAAGAGCAGCGCACCCGCCGCCACGCCGATTCCCGCGAGCGTCAATGCCCCGCGGAGAACCATGCGCGTCACCGTGCGGGGCTCGGCCCCGAGCGCCATGCGAATCCCGATCTCCTGCGTGCGCTGCGCGGTGCTGTAGCTGATCACGCCGTAGATCCCCAACACGGCGAGTGAGAGCGAGAGCGCGGCGAAACCCACGAGGACGTACATCGCCAATCGCCGCGGCGTGAGCGAGGCGCTGATCCGCTCCGGCATCGACTTCACGTCGAACGTGGGAAGCTGCTGATCGATCGCGCGCACGGCGCCGCGCGCGAGAGCGGCGACGGCCTCGTCAGGCTGGCTGCTGCGCACGACCGCCGTCGGGGACGAATACCACGGGGTGTTCGCGTAGTAGTGATAGATCGTCGGATGGGGCGGCTGCCCGAGATACTCCTGCGTCACGCTGCCGACGACGCCGATGATGATCCCCCGGTTGTTGTGCATGATCGCTTTCCCGATGGGGTCCTCGGTGCCAAAGAAGGACTTCGCGAGGTAGTCGTCGATGATCATCGGCTCTCCGCCCGCGTCCTCCGCGTCACCGGGCGCAAAGGCCCGCCCGCGCAGCAGCGGAATGCCCATCGCGCGGAAGTAGTCGCCTTCGATCGCCTCGGTGTTCGCGTGTCGCGCCGGCTCGTTAGGCAGCGCCGGCCGTCCGGGCAGGTCGAAGGGCGAGCTGTCGGTACCGCCGTTGAAGGGCAGGAACGAGACGAGCCCCGCGCTCTCGATTCCGGACAGGCCGCGCAGCTGGTCTATGAGTGAATGATAAAAAGCGGCGCGCGCGGCGTTCGACGGATAGCGCGAGGGTGGGAGCGTGAGCCGCATCGTCGTCACGTGCGCCGGCCGAAAGCCGGGGTCGAGCTCGAGCACGCGCGCGAGACTCTTGACGGTGAGCGCGGACGCGAGAAGGAGCATCAGCGTCAGCGCCACCTGAACGACCACGCTGCCTTGCAGGAAGCGATTGCGGCCGAGCGCCATCGAGCTTCCACGCGCGGAATCCTTGAGCGTATCCTGCAGGTCGACGCGCGACGCGCGGAGCGCGGGCACGACGCCAAACAACAACCCGGCCGCCACGACGACCCCGCCGGTGAACGCGAGCACGCGCCAGTCGAGATGCACGTTGGCCAGGAGCCGATACTGCGACGCATTGAGGCGCCTAACGAACCGAAGGATCGTGACGCCGACCCCGAGCCCCAGCACGCCGCCGGCGCAGGCGAGCACCAGGCTCTCGACGAGAAGCCATCGCACGATCGTGGCCCGACCCGCGCCCAACGCCGCGCGCACCGCGATCTCCCGCGCCCGCCGCGCCGCCAGCAGGAGCTGCAGCCCGCCGACATTCGCGCACGCGATGAGCAGCACGAGGACCACCGCCGCCATCAGCGCCAGCAACACCGGTCGGAGATCACCGGCGAGGTAACTGAGGAACGGCACCGCCCGCAGCGCGAACTTCTTCGCGCCATAGCCGCCGTCATGATACTGCTGGTCCCAGCGCGCCACCTGCATGTCGAGCCCGGCCGCGAGGCGCTCCGGCGAAATCGCGTCGCGCGGCCGTGCCAGCGTCGTCATGAAAAGCGAGTGACGCGTGTCTTCGGTGAGCCAGCGCGGCTCGAGCGGGAAAGGAATGTAGAGCTGCGCGCTCCGCGGATACTGAAAGCTCTCCGGCAGGACCCCGATCATCTCGTATGGCGTGCCGTCGAGCTCGAGCGAGCGCCCGATGGCGCGCGGGTCGCCGCCGAGGACCTGCTGCCAAAAGCCGTAGCTCGCGACGACGACGCGCGCTCCCGCGTTTTGTGAGTCGTCGGGACGGTAGAAGCGGCCGACGAAGGGCCGAACGCCGAACAGCCCGAAGAAATCGCCCAGCGTTCGCTGCATAACGACGCGCTGCGCGTCGCCCTGACCGGTGAGGTTCGCGCTCATGCCGGCATGCGCCGCCGTCGCCGCGAACAGATCCTTCCGCGCGAACAGATCCACCACCTCGGCGGGCGATAGCTGAGCGCCGAGAAGGTTGAGGCCGAAGATGTCCTCCTGCACCACCACGAGCCGGTCGAGCGCCGGCGTCGGAAGCGGGTGCAGCAGCACGCCGTTCACGAGACTGAAGATCGCCGTGTTGGCGCCGATGCCCAGCGCCAGGGTGACGATGGCGACAGTTGTGTACAGCGGGCGGCGCGCCATGCCGCGCAGCGCATAACGAATGTCGAACGCGACGGCGCCGGCGCGCTCGCGAAGCGATTGCCGGCGCAGCGTCTCGCGATCGATCGTTTCGACCTCGGTCCCGATCCGCCCGACGTCGCCAAACCGCGCCCGCGCTTCGCGCTCGGCCTGAGCGCGCGATAACCCTTTGCTCATGAGCTCCTCGATGCGGCCTTCGATGTGAAAGCGCAGCTCGTGCTCGACGTCGCTCTGGAGCGCGCGTCGCGAAAAGGGGATGCGAAAAACGGGACGGCGGCCGTCGGGCGTCATCGCGCGCCCTCGCCCGCCAGCACCAGCCCGACCGCCTCGGTGTAGCGGGACCATTTGAGCAGCTCGGCGGTGAGCTGGCGCCGGCCGGCAGTCGTTAGGCGGTAAAACTTCGCCTTTCGATTCCGCTCGGTGTAGCCCCATTCGGCGTCGAGCCAGCCGCGCTGCTCCATGCGGTGGAGGGCGGGGTACAGCGCACCTTCTTCGATTTGCAGTCGCTGCCTGGTTACGTCCTCGATGCGGCGCAATACGGCGAGCCCGTGCATCGGCCCCCAGCTCAGCGTCTTGAGGATCAACAGGTCGAGCGTGCCACGCAGGAGATCCAGATCGGGAGCGGCGCTCATGTGCGAGGGGCTGGGGCGAGAAGGCTAGAGGCCCAGGATAACCTAAGATTCTTAGGCTTGGATGTCACGACCGCGAAAAAGGTTTGGGCGCGCTGCTCACCCCTTCCGCCGCCGCCCGAGCTGTCGCACTATGGTTACCTCTCGCGGCTCGCGGCCGCGGCGCTGCATCGAGTCCTCCACCCTACCAGGAGGTCGTATGCGCTCTCGCTTTCTCGTGATCGGCACGCTCGCGGGCGCCATCGTGTTGTTCGCCTGGCAGTTTCTTTCGCACGAAGCGCTGGGTCTGCCCGAAAGAGGTTTGCGAGCATTTCCAAATGACAGCAACGCGGTCGCCGCGCATGCGATTCGCGCCGTGGCGCCGCAGAACGGTGTCTACTTCTCGGCGTACGGCGCGTTCGCCGCGATCGACATCACGACGGACTACGCGGACAAGCGGCCGCAATTCGCGACGATGCTGATCAAGCAGTTCGTGCTCGATCTCGGCGTCGTCCTGATCCTCGCGCTGCTGCTCGACCGCATCGGCGACCCGGGCATTTTCCGGACGGGACTGAACTACGGCGCGCTCGCCCTCGCGTACATGGGATTCGTGCACGTCGCGAACGCGATCTGGTGGGGATTCCCGACGTCATGGACGCTCGGGAATCTCACCGATCAGGTGATCACCTTTTTCCTTGTCGGCCTAACGCTTGCCGCGGTCCGCCGGCGCTTCGGCGAGCCTCGCATCGCCACCGCCGAGCGTCCCGGCGTGCGCGCACAGGGAGGGCTGGGAGCGCAGGGCGCGGAGCGTGGAGCGCAGAAGGTCTAGAGGGTTGAGGGTAGAGGGTGGAGGGTGGAGGGTTGAGGGTTGAGGGTTGAGGGTTGAGGGTAGAGGGTTGAGGGTAGAGGGTTGAGGGTTGAGGGTTGAGGGTTGAGGGTTGAGGGTTGAGGGTTGAGGGTTGAGCGCTCTCCACCCTCCACTCTCCACTCTCTACCCTCCACTCTCTACCCTCCGCCCTCCACTCTCTACCCTCCACTCTCTACCCTCGATCGTCTACTCATTTCACGTCGATCTTCTTCGCCTTCGACAGCTGCTGCTTGGGCTTCGTGAGTGACACTTCGAGCACGCCGTCCTTGAAGCTCGCGTTGGCCGCGCTCGCGTCGATGCCTTCCGGGAGGGGGATCGCGC
>DATBHD010000299.1:0-5546 GCA_036557635.1 Gemmatimonadaceae bacterium | reverse complement strand
CTCGCCCTGGACGATTCCGGCTGAATTGGCACACGGAATTGGCACATAACGAGTGCCGGGCAGAAACACGAAGCCCCGCGACACGAGGTAAGTCGTTGCGGGGCAACGGACGGGGTGGGATTCGAACCCACGGTACGCTATCAACGTACACAAGCTTTCCAGGCCTGCGCCTTAAACCACTCGGCCACCCGTCCAACAGCGGGTAAGCTAGCAAACTACAGCGGCTCTGACCAACCCGCTCGCCGCAGATTCAGCGATTCCCTTCAGGAACATGAACCGCAGCATCCTGGACGATTCGCCATCCCATCGGACCGCGACTCCAGATGGATGTCCAAGTTCCGTGCAGAGTGCTTCGCACCCCCGTCGTGTCGGTGAACACCTCGCGAAGCGGCACAGTCAGCACGGCCGCTGTTGGACCGAGCACACGAAGCTCGCCTTTGCCGACGATCAGGCTGTCGACGCGACGTACACCACGAAAGCCCTCCCTGAAGTCACGTTCGACGGCCGCACGTCCTCGCATAAGGCCCCCATCGAGAGCGCGAGTAAGCAGGGAATCTTCCGCATATGCCGCAAGCATGCGATCGACATCAACGCGACGTATGGCTCCGACGAGTGAGTCGAACTGCAACCGAACGGCAGCTGCGACACCGGTGGTATCGGCGGGCGATTGTTTGGCCGAAGCTGAGCACCCAAGGGCGCAGAGGATAATCGTCGCAGCAATCCCTCGCAGCTTGAGTGCGCAAGTAGAGTTCGATCGCTTCGATTTCAAGAAATGATGCTCCCGTGAGTTGGCACACCTGCGGCATCGGGACCGACAACATCATTTGCTGCTGGGGCAATGGCTCGCTCGCCCAACTCGACACGGGCCTGCCCTACGCGTCACTCGTTCCGACGCGTAAGCTTGGCCTCAGCTGTCCCGCAGCGCAACGATCGGATCGATCCGCGCCGCGCGACGAGCTGGTAAGTATCCACTCATCAACGCGACGACCGAGAGCACGACGACCATTCCCAGGTAAGTCACCGGATCCGCCGACGTCACGCCAAACAGAAACCCACTCAGCGTTCTCCCCGCGAGCCAGGCGCCGATCGCGCCCAGCAGAATGCCGGCCGCGGCAAGCTGCGCGGTCTCGCCGATGATCCGTCCCTGCACTTGCCTCGCCGTGGCGCCGAGCGCGATGCGGACGCCGATCTCCTGCGTCCGATGCGTCACCGTGTACGAGATCACGCCATAGATGCCGAGCAGCGCCAGACAGAGCGCGAACAGCGAGAATGCGCCGAGCAGCGCGGTGAAGAAGCGGCGCGACGATATGGCCTTGTCGACGACGCCGTCGAGGGTCTGAATCTCGTTCGTCGCCAGATTCGGTGTCACGGGGCTGAGTACGACGCGCAGGGTCTTCGCGAGCGACGTGGGCTCGAGGCTCGTCCGCACGATGAGCGTGAGCGACGAGTAGTCGAACACCTGGCGCAAGGGCAGATAGACCTCGTTGCCAGCGCCGTCCTCGAGGCTCAGGTGCCTAACGTCCCCGACGATGCCGACGACGCGGCGATCAGGACCGCCGACCTTGAGCATCCTGCCTAACGCGTTCGCCCCCGGCCACAAGGTCCTGGCCGCGGTTTGATTGATCACCACGACTTTCTCGCTCGATTCCACGTCCTGGGGCGAGAGGTCCCGGCCGGCGATCATGTGCATCCCCATCGCGTCGACGAAGCCGTCGGTCGCGATCCGAATGAAGCCGCCCTGCCACTTTCCTTTCACGTACTCCTGGCCGCCGACCGTAATCCCCCAACTGCGATTGCTGCCGAGGGGCAAGCCATCCGCGATCGTCGCCGCGGTGACGCCAGGAATCTGTCGCGTGAGTCGCAGCACCTCGTCGATATACGCGACGAACTCCTTCGCGTTGTTGAAGGCGCGCTGCTCCGCCGGATCGACGCGTACCGCGACCACGCGTTCGGGACGAAAGCCGAGATCGACGTCGAGCACGTTGAGGAAGCTGCGAACCAGCAAGCCGGATCCGACGAGAAGAACGCACGCCAGCGCGACCTCGGCGACGACGAGCGAGCGACGCACCCACTGGCCGCGCTTCCCGACCGTGGCCGATCGACCGGAGGTCTTGAGCGCGTCGTGCACGCCGCTCTCCGAGATCTGGAGCGCCGGCGCGAGCCCGAAGATCAATCCGGCGAGGAGCGCGAGCAGTACGGTGAACGCGAGCGAGCCGGCGTCGAGACTCACCCTGCCGAGGAGGGGCAGGCTCACCGCGTCCATCCGCGCGATGGCCCGCGTCCCGATGGCGGCGAGCGCCAGTCCGACGGCGCCGCCGCAGGCGGAGAGCACGACGCTCTCCGTGAGCATCTGGCGGAGCAGGCGCCGGCGGCCCGCGCCTAACGCGGCGCGGATCGCCATCTCGCGCTGCCGCGTCGTCGCGCGAGCGAGAAGGAGGTTGGAGAGATTGGCGCACACGATCAACATCACGACGGCGACCGCGAAGCCGAGCACGACGAGTCCCGCGCGTGCGCGCGCACTCACGTGATCGCTGAGCGACGCGGCCAGCGGGACGAAGGTGTTGGTGTTCGCGTTCTCGCTCGCGATCCTCGGGGTGAGCACCTTCAGCTCGGCGGCGGCGCCGGCGAGGGTCGCACCGGGCTTCAATCGCGCGATGATCGCGAGCGTGTTCCCCCACCGGTTCGTCTCGGGCGTGAGCGGGAAGGGGGTGAAGAGATCGATCCGCGCTCCGGGCGCGAAGATGGAGCCAAAGTCGAACGAGGGCGGGAGCACACCCACGACGGTGGTCGACGCACCATTGATCGTTATTGGCCGGCCGACGATCCCTGGGTCCGCGGCAAAGCGACGCTGCCACAGTGCGAAGCTCAAGAGCGCCACCTTGGGGCCGTTCCACATGCTCTCCTCGGCGGTGAATCCACGTCCGAGCAATGGATGCACGCCGAGCAGTGGGAAGAAATTCTGCGTCACGGGAACGGCGCTCACGCGAATCGCGTCGGTCGGGCTCGCGAGCGTCATGTCGCCGACGCCGTAGAAGGCGAAGTATGCGGCGACGTCGGAGAACGATCGATTCTCCCTGGCCAGCGTGAGATACGGGTTCACCTGCGCGGTCTGTGCCGACAGGCCGGGGTCGTTGCCATTCTGAATCCAGACGAGGCGGTCGGGATCGGCGAATGGCAATGGACGCAGCAGCAGCGCGCTGGCGACGCTGAACACGGTCGCGCTGGCACCGATGCCTAACGCGATGATCGCGACGGCGAATGTCGTGAAGCCGACGTCGCGGCGCAGGCTACGCTGCGCATAGCGCAGGTCGTGTCTCAGATCGGCGAGCAGATCACCAAGTCGCATCCGTCTCCAGATTGATCCGTCCGTGAGACACCTTAGCTCACTCTCCTGAGACACCTTAGCTCACTCTATAGTTGAAAAGCAGGACGCAGATGAACGCGGATTACGCGGATGAACGCCGATAAGAAAAAAAGCGAACGACTCTTTCAAAAGAATCGTACGCTCTTGTCTTATCCGCGTTGATCTGCGTAATCCGCGTTCATCCGCGTCCTGCCTTTCAACTACCTGGTGGCTCCCCCAGGCACGCGCTAACGAAAACTGGCGCGCCGACATGGTGTCGACGCGCCAGGTCATTGTTCTCGGCAAAGCGAAGAGCAGATCAATCACGGACAGGGTGAGATTCGAACTCACGATACCGGGTTCACCGGTATGCCGGTTTTCGAGACCGGTGCCTTCAGCCACTCGGCCACCTGTCCAACGTCCTGCTCGTCCTCCACGCTCCGCGTGGCACGGCACCGAGCCGTTCGGAAATTAGCGGATCGACGCCCCGAATGCAGCCCGGCAGGCTCCTCCGAGCGTCACACCCGGCGCTCGGAAATGCACACGCGATGCTTCATCAGCGTGTCGCCGGCGACGACGCTGTCGGCCGTCCACGGACCGCACGGCGACGCCGGATAGTAGGCCGACGCACAGGCTCTGAGAACAGACGCCGCCGCGAAGAGCGCGACGTATCGTAATGCACGCGACATGGGGAATGCTCCGCCAGGTGGGACCGTCGCGTGGATCGAGATACCTGAACTGCAGCCGCTTGCGCCGCGCCGGTTGGTGGGTTGGTTGCCGCTCTGGGTTTCCTAACTGACGATCGAGGGGTCCCCTGCGGCATGCTCGCCCCCCCCCCCGCCAGGGCGACTACGAGCCGGGCGAGGGGGCTACCGGACTCGCACCCGTCGCGCGACGCGCGCCGAAAAACGTCCGCAGGAGCTCGGCGCTCTCCTCGGCGCGCACGCCGCCGAGGACTTGGGGCCGATGGTTGAGCCGCGGATGACGCAGCAGATCGCCGACCGACCCGGCCATCCCCGCTTTCTCGTCCCACGCGCCGAGCACCACGCGGTGGAGCCGCGCGAGGACGATCGCCCCGGCGCACATCGCGCACGGCTCGAGCGTGACGTAGAGCGCGCAGTCGCCGAGGCGCCACGCACCGAGCGCGGTCGCGGCGGCGCGAAGCGCGAGCAGCTCGGCGTGCGCGGTCGGATCCTGATCGCGCACGGTGCGATTGCTCGCGCCGGCGACGATCGCGCCATCGCGCACGATCACCGCGCCGACGGGGACGTCGCCGGCGGCCGCGGCCGCGCGCGCTTCGTCGAGCGCGGCGGCCATCCAGCGCAGGTCGTCCGCCGCGGGCTTCACGTTAGGCGCTCACCACCTCGCGCTCCATCGGCCGGTGCAGCTGCAATTGCCCGTTCGTGCCGACGTCGACGACGACCGTGTCGCCGTCGTTGAACTTGCCGTCGAGCACGGCCATCGCGAGCGGGTTCTGGATGAGCCGCTGAATCGAGCGCTTGAGCGGACGCGCGCCGAAGGCGGGATCGTAGCCTTCCTCGGCCAGCACGCGCTTCGCCTCCGGTGTTACGAGAATCGTAATCTTCCGATCGGCGAGCAGCTTCTCCAGGCGCTTGAGCTGGAGGTCGACAATCTTCTCGATCTGCTCCTGACCCAACGGCCGGAAGATGATCACGTCGTCGACGCGGTTGAGGAACTCGGGCTTGAACACCCGCCGCATCTCGGCCATCACCTGCGTCTCCACGAGTGCCCAATCTCCTCGAGCATGTTCGAGAATGAACGTGCTGCCGATGTTGGACGTCATGATGATGACCGTATTCCTGAAGTCCACGGTACGACCCTGGGAGTCCGTGAGACGACCATCATCGAGAATCTGGAGAAGGATGTTGAAGACATCCGGATGCGCTTTCTCGATCTCGTCGAACAGGATCACCGCGTATGGGCGGCGCCTAACGGCTTCCGTGAGCTGGCCGCCCTCCTCGTAGCCGACGTACCCGGGCGGCGCGCCGATGAGCCGCGCGACGGCGTGCTTCTCCATGTACTCGGACATGTCGATGCGCACCATCGCCCGCTCGTCGTCGAACAGGAAGTCGGCGAGGGCGCGCGCCGTCTCGGTCTTCCCGACACCCGTCGGACCGAGGAAGATGAACGAGCCGATGGGCCGATTCGGGTCCTGCAGCCCGGCGCGCGAGCGCCTGACGGC
>DATBHD010000298.1:0-20985 GCA_036557635.1 Gemmatimonadaceae bacterium | reverse complement strand
TAGAGGGTAGAGGGCAGAGAGTGATTCAACAGCGCTCAACCCTCAACCCTCAACCCTCAACCCTCAACCCTCAACCCTCAACCCTCAACCCTCAACCCTCAACCCTCAACCCTCTACCCTCAACCCTCTACCCTCTACCCTCTACCCTCTACCCTCTACCCTCTACCCTCTACCCCAAACCCTCTACCCCAGACCCTCTACCCCAGACCCTCTACCCCAGACCCTCTAACGGCTCGCACGAAATTCAACCGCGAGTATTCGCCGCCGGACGCAATCGCCACGGGCTCGTCGCCGCCGAGGACATGGCTGAGGATCGCGCGGTCGCTCCAGCCCGCGGCGTGCTTTGCCGAGATGGCGGCAATGGTGTCCTCGAGATAGCTGATCTTGGCGCTGAGCGCCGTGATCGGATCGCGTACGAGGCCGCGGTGCGCATCGAACATGCGCTCCGGTTCGAGCGCGAGCACGGTGCGCAGGCTTTCGATGATGCGATATGGATTCTCCGACTCGTGCATGATGGTCGCTCGGACACCGAGCCACAGATCACCGGAGAAGAGAGTCCGTCGCTCGGCGTCCCACACGACCTGGTGATCGTCGGTGTGACCGGGGGTGTGCACGAACTCGAGCGGCACCTCGGTCGAGAATTCGCGCGGCGTGGACGTGAGTCGAGACGGTGATCCCCACACGACACGGCGATACAGTCGAACGCGCCCAGGATCGCGCAGCCGTTCGAGCGTGAGCGGGTGCATGGCGAGTGAAGTCCCGCGTTCGGCGAGAAGTGCGGCGTTACCGGCGTGATCCTCGTGGTAGTGCGTCAACATCGCGCCAATAATCGATCGCTCATCGAGGACGCGCGCGAGCTCGCGATGAGCGAGGGGGAAGCCGTTGTCCACGAGAACGCCATGGACGAGATACGCGCTCACGTCCATACTGGCCATCCGGCTGCCCCAACTCGCGAGGCGAATCCGTTCGACATCGTCGAACCGCTGAATCTCGATCACTCGACGAAGCTAGCCGCGGTTGCCATACGACGCGGGCGGCAACCGAGGCGACGGGTCCGCCATTTGCGGAAGTAACTGAGGTGGCGTACGTTGCGGTGACGGCGCCCGGCCTGACGGTCGGGCGCTCCATTTTGTTGTACCGGACCCGGCACGCACATGATCGAGGCACTGAAGCAAAAGCTCGGCGAGGAAGTGGAGAAGTTGCAGTACGAGCTCAACGTCACTCTCCCGAACGAGATTCGTCGCGCCGTGGAGCACGGCGATTTGCGCGAGAACTCGGAGTACAAGGCGGCGCTCGAGCGGCAACAGTTCGTGCAGGCGCGTCTCGGCCAGCTCCGGCAGCGGTTGAGCAAGCTTTCGCAGATCGATCCGTCGCAGATTCCGTCGGACAGGGTCGGTCTGGGCTCGAAGGTCATCGTCGAGGATCAGCGCACGAAGTCGCGTGAGACCTACCACCTCGTGTTCGGCGACGCGCTCGAGTTCGAGGAAGGTCATGTGACGATGGCGTCGCCAATCGGCAAGGCACTGCTGGGCAAGGGCGTCGGCGAGGTGACGCAGCTGCGACTGCCGACGATAGTGCGAACGCTCAAGGTGGTCGAGCTGACGACGATTCATGATGCGGCCCCAGATGATCTCTAGCGGCGCGACCCAAGCGGCGTTGGTGCTTCAGGCACTCCACACCTTCCACTCGCTCCGCCCACACTGACGCCTGTCGTTGTCGACTGCGATAGCTGTCAGTGTAGAAGTGGGTGGTGATCAGTGGCGAAAGTTGCGGATCGGCGATCCACCGACCATACTCCCCGTACCAGGTAAGGGGAATCCATGGCCGCCGAATCTCTCGATCTACTCCAGGGCACGCTCGACGTGCTCGTGTTGCGCACCCTCGTCTGGGGCGACATGCATGGCTATGCCGTGTCGCGCTCGATCCGGCAGCGCACCGGCGGCGTCATCGAGATCGAGGACGCGCCCCTCTACAAGGCGCTCCACCGGCTCGAACGCGCCGGCTGCGTCGAGGCGAGGTGGGGGGTCTCGGAGAACAATCGGCGGGCGCGATTCTACAGCCTAACGACTGCCGGGCGGCGCAAGCTGCGCGAGCAGGAGGCGGCGTGGCGGCGGTACGCCGAGGCCGTGTTCAAGGTCCTCGAGCCGGCGTGACGTCTTGAGCCGGCGCCTCTTTCGTCTGCCCTGGCGGACGCGTCGCCAGATCGGCGACGACGTCGACGAGGAGCTGCGCTTTCACATCGACATGCGCGTCGAGGAGCTGCGCGCGCTCGGCCTTTCGCCCGACGCGGCACGGGCCGAGGCGATGCGCCAGTTCGGCGACATCGACGACGCGCGACACTACATCACCGCTGTCGATCGGGCGACCGAGGCGGCGCATCGCCGGAGCGAATACATGGGCGACTTGCGACAGGACATCGTCTACGCCGTGCGCAAGCTGCGCTCGGCGCCGGCGTTCACACTCACCGTCGTCCTGACGCTCGCGTTAGGCATCGGCGCGAATACGGCGATCTTCAGCGTCGTCGACGGCGTGCTGCTCCGGCCGCTCCCATTCCGCGAGCCGGATCGCGTGATGCGTGTTCGATTCATCTACAATGGCTCGCCCGACGCCGGCTCACCGCCGGAGCTGAACGACTTCCGCACTCGCAACCGAACGATGCAGAGCCTCGCGATGTATGCGGGGGCGTCGGTCAACCTCGTGCGCGCGGGTGCCGATCCGGAGCTGCTCGTCGGTGTCGAGGTGAGCGCGAACTGGTTCAACATCCTCGGCGTCACACCGCAGCTCGGGCGGGCGTTCGTCGAGGGGGAGGACCGCGAGGGCGCGCCGAAGGTCGCGATGCTCAGCGATGTCGTGTGGCGGCGCGACTTCGACGCGAATCCCGCCGTCGTCGGGCGGGCGATCGATCTCAATGGCGAACAGGTGACGGTCGTCGGCGTCATGCCCGCCGGTCGTGGCTACCCCTTCTCGGCGGAGGTGTGGGTGCCGATGGTGTTCACGGCGCGCCAGCTGAGTGATGCCTATCGAGGCGCACGGTATACACAGATGATCGGTCGATTGAAGGACGGCGTCTCCGTCGAGCAGGCGGAGCGCGATCTGTCGCAGATCGGCGCGGCGATCGCTCGCGCCTTTCCCGAGGACTACAAGACCCTGGCGATGCAGCCGCTGCCGCTGCAGTCCGCGGTCGTCGGGGATCTCCGGCGTCCGCTGTGGGTGATCATGGGCGCGGTCGCGTTCGTTCTGCTCATCGCGTGCGCGAACGTCGCCAATCTCTTTCTCGTGCGCGCCACCGGCCGCGAGAGCGAGATGGCGGTGCGCACGGCGCTCGGTGCCGGCCGGTCGCGACTCGTGAGGCAGCTCGTGACGGAGAGCGTGCTGTTGTCGCTCATCGGCGGCGGCGCGGGATTGTTGCTCGCGAGCTCGGCGATGAAGCTGTTGCTGCGCCTCGCGCCCGCCAATTTGCCACGCGTCGGCGAGGCGACGATCGACGCGACGGCGCTCGCCGTCACGATCTTCATCGCTCTCGCCACGGGACTCGCGTTTGGCCTTTTGCCGGCGCTGCAGATGGACGCCGATGTTGCCTCGGCGCTGCGCGCCGGGGCACGCGGCACGCGGACGCGCCACGCGAGTGCGCGCGCGCGCGGTGGCATCGTCGTCACCGAGGTGGCGCTCGCGGTCACGCTCCTCGTCGGCGCCGGGCTGTTACTGCGGAGTTTCCAGCGGTTGCTCGCCGTCGATCCAGGCTTCCGGCCGGAGAGCGTATTGAGTTTCCGCGTGTCGTTGCCGGATCGGCGCTATGCGTCCGACACCGCGCAGCGGAATTTCGTCAACGCACTGGACGAGCGGCTGCGCGCGATGCCCGGCGTCAGGCAGGTTGGCATCGCATCGGTGCTGCCGCTCGACGGCTCCGACTTCACGTTGAGCTTCACCGTTCGCGGGAGGCCGCCGGTGCCGGCGAACGATGAGCCGGCGACGCAGGTCGTCGCGGCGACGCCGGAATTCTTCAGCGCGATCGGCATTCCCGTGCTCCGCGGCCGGACCTACACGCGTGAGGCGCAGCCGGGCACGCCCAAGGAGGTCGTCGTCAGTCGCGAGTTCGTGCGCCGGAATTTCGCCAACGAGGATCCGCTCGGTCATTACATAGATCTCGGCTGGTCGCGGAATGGCGATCGCCGCGGTGGGACGATCATCGGTGTCGTCGGCGACGTGAAGCAAGGCGGGCTGGACCAGGAGACGCCGCCGCTGCTGTACATTCCGCACGCGCAAGCGCCACTTGGGAACCTGCGCGTCGTGCTGCGGACCGCGGTTCCCCCGTCGAGCCTTACGAAGCCGGTGCACGCCGCCGTGCGCGACCTGGATCGTGAGCTCCCGGTCTTCGCCGTGCGCCCGCTGCGGGAGTATGTCGATGCGTCGGTCGGCCCGCAGCGATTCTACGCGACGCTCGTCGCCCTCTTTTCTCTCGTCGCGCTGGCACTCGCCGCGGTCGGATTGTACGGCGTGATCGCTTACGCGGTGAGCCAGCGGACGCACGAGCTGGGCGTTCGCGTCGCGCTCGGCGCCACCGGCACCCGCATCGCGTCGATGGTCGTTAGGCAGGGGCTCGTGCTGACGCTGGGCGGCGTGCTGTGCGGCGTCGTCGCGGCACTGCTCGTGACGCGCGTGCTTCAGTCGCTTCTCTTCGGCGTGAGCGCGGTCGACCCGTTGACCTTCGTCATCGTTCTCGTACTCCTCGTCGCCGTCGCGGCGCTGGCCAGTTACATCCCGGCGCGGCGGGCGGCGCGCGTCGATCCGCTCATCGCGATGCGGGGCGAGTAGGCTGACGCACCGCGAACGCCCACGGCACGATTTGATGCGCGCCATCGTGCAGCGGTGTCGCGGCCGAACTGATGGCGGCCGCCGCCGGCCGCAACCGCACGGACGACAGCGTGAGATAGTTCGCCTGAAAGTGAAGCGTGAGCCAGCGGAGGGCCGTGGAATCGGCGGCGAACGATCGAGGCGCAATGAACTCGGCCGCGGTGAAGGTCGTGACCGGCACCGTGCGGCGGCCGGTGTAGAGATAGATCGCCCCTTCGTCGTGGTCGCTCGCGATCACCGCCGACGCGTCGGTTCGCGACCCGATCCACGCGATTTTCGGCGCGATCCAGCGCGTGCTCTCGACCTCCGTCGTTGCCCACGCGCTTCGCGCGTAGCCGCGAATGTTGTACGCGACGGCTCCGATCACGAGCACGGCGGCGGCAACGGCGCCAATCCAGCGCTTCGCGAGACGCACATCGCGGCGATGCCAGGCGACGTTAGGCGTGCGGTCGTCGAGCAGCATCTCGGCGCCCGATGCGAGCAACAGCATGATGAGCACCCAGACGCCGAGTAGAAACCGCACCGGCGGGAAGGGCCACAGCGCGGCGATGCCGAGATAGCCGAGGAGAAATGCGAGCGTCACCGGCGCCCGGCGGGCCAGTCGCGCCACGCCGCAGGCACCGAGCAGGCAGACGCATAGCGAGGCGACGACACCGGGCAGCTCGTTCACCCGGAGTCGATACGCGATGAGACTGACCATGTCGGGTACGTTGCGCCGAACCGCCTCGAACAGAATGCGCGGGCCGCGCTCGCGAATGCCGTCGACGAACCAGGCGAAGTACGAGCCGTAGTCTCCGCGCATCATCGCCGGGATATCCGCGTCGTGGGCGGCGACCCAGAGCAGCCATGGGAGCACCACGATTGCCGCCGCGCCGACGCTCGCCGCGCAGTCGCGCCACCCGCGCCTCAGGGCGTACACGAGCGCCACGGCGGCGACGAGCGCGATCGCCTGCGTGCGCACGAGCATGAGCAAACCCGCACAGACGCCAAGGAGAATCGCCGTACGGAAATCGGCCTTCTCGGGCGCGAGCTTTGCCTCCGCCCACAGCAAGAAGGCGATTGCGAGGGCCAGGAACATCGTCTCCGACAGCACCATGCTACTCAGGTAGAGCGCCGGTGTGGTCGCCGTCCCGGCGACCACGGCGACGAGCGCGGTACCGATGCCGAGTTGCATCCGCTCCCGGCCGAGGCGATAGGCGAACGCGGCGGCGACGGCGAGCAGCAAGACGTTAGCAAGTTTGAACAGTACGACGTTGGCGGGAAAGGCCGGCCCGATCCACCAGAGCAGGGCGAGAAACAGAGGATAGCCGGGCGGGTAGTGCGTGGCGAATGGCGTTCCCGGGAGATTGAGGTTGCGATACCCGTGTCCCGTGGCGAGCGACTTCGCGAGCACCACATAGAACGCGTCATCGTAGAATCCGCCGAGGAGCGTATTCAGCGCGACGAAGCCGGCGACGAGCGCGATGGCGGCGGCGATGTATGGCGCGCGTGACGCGAGGACGGTAGACCAACGACGGTGCTCCGGCGAGCTCGCGTCGGACGGTGGAAGATCGTGCGCGGGGGCAGGGAGCGACATCGTCGAGTGGGGAAGGGTGAGGGGTACGCCACTCGACGCATGTCTTGCCCGATAGGCAACCTACGGATCGATCGCGAACATCCGCTTCACGTCGCGCTCGTACGCCGCGATGGCGGCGGCGATATCGCGATCGTTCCAGCCGAGCAGGTCCGCTACTGCCCGGGCGACGGTGGCGGCGCTGTTCATTCCGTGATCGCGAGTCTCGAATCCGAGATGCGTGCGGCGAAGAAACAAGTCCGCGATCGTGCATGCCATCTCCTGCCGCACTCCGTAGCGCATCTCACCGATCGTGTACGGAAGTCCCGCGAGGCGTTCCGCGCCCCCGCTCCGAGGCGCCGAGATCTCGTCGGCGACGTACGACCATCGGCTGCCATACGATCGAACCAGATGATCGGCCAACTCGGCGTCTGCCGTCGCGCGTTCGGCGGCAGCGACCGCTTCGTCGATGTACGCGAGGTCACCGCCCGGCAGCGGCGTGTCGCGCGTCGGCGGGCGCCGCGTGACGCGTCTGTGGAGTCGCGCGGCCACGACGTCCACGACGTCGGCGGCCATGATGCGATAGGTGGTGAGCTTCCCACCGGTGATGCTGACGACGCCGCTCGCGCTGGCCGAGATCGCGTGCTCGCGCGAAGCACCACCCGGATCGGCCTTTTCGGCGCCGGCGGCGATCAGCGGTCGGATGCCCGCCCAGGCGCTGATCACATCGTCTCGTCCGAGATGCGCCGCCGGGAAGAACGTATTCGCGGCATCCAATAGATATACGACGTCGCGCTCGCTCGCGCGCACGTCGTCGGGGGGCGCGTCGGTGAACGTGTCCGTGGTACCGATGACCGTCAAACGGTCCGACGGCAGGACGAACATGACGCGTCCGTCGTTAGGTGAGAGCAACGTCAGCGCGCCGTGATTCCCCACGCGCTCGCGCGCGACGGCGATGTGTACCCCCTTGCTGCCGCGCACCTTGGGACGCGTGGCCGTGGCATCGTCGAACCGTTGCACCTCGTCGCTCCACGGACCGGTGGCGTTGACGATGACCTTCGCGCGGACGTCGATCCGGGCACCACCAAGGGTATCGTGAACCCGCGCGCCGCGCCCCGCCGTGTTGTCGGCGACGAGATCGACGACGGCGGCGTGGTTGAGAACGACTGCGCCGGCTTCGCGCGCTCCGACTGCGTTGGCAAGCGTTAGGCGCGTGTCGTCCGTCTCCGCGTCGAAGTAGCGCGCGCCACCGCGGAGCCCTTCGCGTTTCAGATCCGGCTCGCGCGCCGCGATCTGGCGCACGCTGAGGCGGCGATGCGCGCCGACATTGCGGAAGAGCGCCAACGCGTCGTAGAGCGTGAGTCCGGCATTGAGCTTCCACTGCGGCACCCGCGCTCCGGCGTACACGGGCCATAAAAACTCGAGCGGGCGAACGAGGTGCGGCGCCAGTCGCAAGAGTCGACGTCGTTCGCCGCTCGCCTCGAACACGAGATGGAGATATCCGTGCTCGAGGTACCGCAGCCCGCCATGCACGAGTCGCGACGAGCGACTCGACGTGCCACTGGCGAAATCGTCCTTCTCGACGAGCGCAACGCGGAGTCCGCGTAAGGCAGCGTCGCGTGCGATGCCGCAGCCGGTGATGCCGCCGCCGACGACAAGCACTTCGAACTCGTCGCGCCCGAGGGCAGCGAGCTGTTGACGGCGCAGCTCGATTGGCGAGTCGTCGCGCTTGGCGGCGGCTGTCGTCAGATCATCCTCCCGGAGTGGGTTCGGCTGCGTTCAATCGGTCGCATCGAGAGGAACACCGCTAGTGGCACCTACCAACTACACCTATGTTCCGAGTATGGCAACGCTCGGAACGAACGGACGCCGAGTCGCGATCGTAGCCGGTGTGCGTACGCCGTTCGCCAAGGCGGGCACGGCACTCAAGAGCTTCACCGCGATCGAGCTCGGAAAGCTTGCCGTCGCGGAGCTCCTGCAGCGTACGAACCTCGACGGCAGGAACGTCGAGGCCGTCGTGTACGGCACCGTCGTTCAATCGGTAGTGGAGCCGAATATCGCGCGCGAGATCGCCCTGATGCCGATGTTGCCGAAGGGCACGGAGGCGTACACGGTGAGCCGCGCCTGCGCCTCGGCGAACCAGGCGATCACCGACGCGGCGGATCAGATCGTCCTCGGCCACCACGACGTGATCGTCGCCGGCGGCGCGGAGTCGCTGTCGAACGTCCCGATTCTGCACTCGCGGGGGATGTCGGAGAAGCTCGTCGCGTTCAGCAAGGCGAAGAGCGGCGCACAGCGCCTGAAGATTCTCGGCTCGTTCCGGCCGCGGGACCTCGTTCCGATCACGCCGGCCATCGCCGAGCCGACGACCGGCGAATCGATGGGTGAATCGGCCGAGAAGATGGCGAAGATCAACCACATCACGCGCGAGGCGCAGGACGAATTCGCGCTGCGCTCGCACCAGCGCGCCGCGGAGGGAACGAAGGATTGCCGCCTAACGGCTGAGATCGTCCCCGTCTACCTGCCGCCGGGACTCGACAAGGCGCTCACTTCGGACAATGGCATTCGCACCGATTCATCGCTCGAGCAGCTCGCGGCACTCAAGCCGGTGTTCGATCGAAAGTACGGCTCGGTAACCGCCGGCAACTCGTCGCCGCTCACCGATGGCGCGAGCGCCGTGCTCCTGATGAGCGAAGAGCGCGCGAGATCGTTAGGCTACGAGCCCCTCGCGTTCGTTCGATCGTACTCGTACGCGGCGCTGGATCCGGGCGAGCAATTGCTGATGGGCCCGGTGCTCGCGGCGCCGGTTGCCTTGAAACGCGCCGGCCTCTCGCTCGCCGACATGGATCTCGTCGAGATGCACGAAGCGTTCGCCGCCCAGGTGCTCTCGAACCTCGCGGGATTCCTCTCGCTCGAGTGGGCGCAGAGGGCGGGTTTCGCGAAGCCGGTCGGCGAGGTCGATCCGGACCGTCTCAACGTCATGGGCGGATCGATCTCGATCGGTCACCCGTTCGGCGCGACCGGCGGACGCATCCTCACGACGCTCGTGAACGAGCTTCGTCGTCGCGATGGGCAGTTTGGCCTCATGACCGTGTGCGCCGCCGGCGGGATGGGTCATGCGATGGTTGTGGAGAGGGGCTAGGGAACCTCGTGCCGTCCCTCACCCTCACCCGCGACTCCGGCGTCGGCATCATCACGCTCGACGTCATTGACGCGCCCGTCAACACGCTCAGCCTCGGCCTCGCTGAGGAGCTGCGGGCGATGCTCGACGACATCGAGCGCGATACGTCGATCGGCGCGGCGGTCCTGATCTCGGGCAAGGCCGACAATTTCATCGCCGGCGCCGACATCGAGCAGTTGCTCAAGGTCAGGACATCGGAGGAGGGCGAGCAGGCCAGCTACACCGGGCAGAAACTGCTCGCCCGGATCGAGTGGCTGCGTGTGCCAGTCGTCGTCGCGATTCACGGCGCGTGCCTGGGGGGTGGACTCGAGACGGCGCTCGCCTGCTCGTGGCGCGTCGCGACCGAGCACCCGAAGACAGTCCTCGGCTTGCCGGAGGTTCAGCTCGGGTTGATTCCCGGAACGGGCGGTACACAACGGCTGCCGCGTCTCATCGGCCTGCCTAACGCGCTCGACATGATTCTCCGCGGGCGCAACGTGCGGCCGAAGAAGGCGCTCAAAATGGGGCTCGTCGACGACGTCGTGCATCCGGCGATTCTGCGCGACGTCGCACTCGAGCGCGCGCGCGAGCTCGCCGCGGGCACCCGGCAGCGATCGAAGGGGCGCGTCGATCGCGGCGCTGAAGGACTGCTCATCGAGCGGAATCGGCTCGGGCGCTCGCTCGTGTTCAAGCGGGCGCGCCAGAGCGTGATGAAACAAACGCACGGGCAGTATCCGGCGCCCCTCGCCGCGCTCGACGTCGTCCGGCTCGGCTACGAGCACGGCGAGGACGCGGGCTACCGCGAGGAGTCGCGGCGCTTCGGCGAGCTGGCGGTGACGGAAGTTTCGCGTCAACTCATCTTTCTCTTCTTCGCCACGAATTCCCTCAAGAAGGACGTCGGCGTCCCCGCGCCGGCGCCGCCGGCGCATCACGTCGACAAGCTTGGCGTCCTCGGCGCCGGATTCATGGGCGCGGGGATCACCGCCGTCGCCGTGCAGCAGGGCACGCTCGTCAGGCTCAAGGACACCGACACGGCGCGCGTCGGCAAGGGGCTCGCCGCGGTGCGCGAAGTGGCAAGGGAGCGCTACACGAAGAAGCAAATCACGCGTTCGCAGTTCGACGACATGATGGCGCTCACGGGCGGCACGACCGAATACACCGGCTTCGGCAACGTCGATCTCGTGATCGAGGCGGTGTTCGAGGACCTGGAGCTCAAGCACCGCGTGTTGCGCGAGGTGGAACCGCTGATGCCGGATGACGCGATCTATGCCTCCAACACCAGCACGATCCCGATCAGCCGCATCGCGGAGGCGGCGAGACGTCCGCAGCAGGTGCTCGGCATGCACTTCTTCTCGCCCGTGCCGAAGATGCCGCTCCTCGAGGTGATCGCGACCCCGCGCACGACGAAAGAAGCAACGGTTACGGCGGTGGCGTACGGGAAGAACCTCGGCAAGACCGTAATCGTCGTGAACGACGGCCCTGGCTTCTACACCACGCGCACGCTATCGGCGTACATGAACGAGGCAGGCCGCCTGCTCGACGAGGGCGCGTCGATCGATGCCATCGACAAAGCGCTGGTGGATTTTGGATTTCCGGTCGGGCCGATCACGCTGCTCGACGAGGTGGGAATCGATGTGGGCGGCAAAGTCGGCCTCGTTCTCGCCGATGCTCTTGGAATCCGAATGACACCGTCGGAAGCGATGCGACGCGTCGTGAGCGCCGGGCGGCTGGGAAGAAAGGGCCGCTCCGGGTTCTACCGGTACGACGCGAACGGCAAAAAGGGGGAGGTCGACAACTCGATCTATCAGATCATCGGTGCCGGTGCGCGCGCGAACGCCGGGCAGCATGTCGACATTCCAGCGGAGGAGATGGTCCGTCGCTGCGTGCTGGCGATGGTCAACGAGGCCTCGCTCTGCCTCCAGGAGGGTATTCTTCGCAACGTTCGCGACGGCGACGTCGGCGCCGTGTTCGGGATCGGTTTCCCGCCCTTTCGGGGTGGACCATTCAGATATGTTGACACGCTTGGCGCCGCCACGGTCGTCCGTCAACTTCAAGACCTGAACAACCGGTATCCACCGCGCTTCGTCCCGTCCGACGTGCTCGTCGACATGGCGAGAACCGGTCGAACGTTCTATCCAACCGAAGGGCGGCCTGTAGTGTAGACAAGGGAACGGGCTGGGGGGTTAGCGACCCCGGGCCGCTATTCCCAGCCCCTGGCCTCTCTTCCTGTGACCACGATACCCGCCACAAGGTCCGTTACCCATGGATGGTAGCTCGGACGCGCAGATAGTCGCACGCGTGCTCCGTGGTGACGCCGAGCTGTACGCCGAGCTCGTGGAACGATATCGCGATCGCTACGCGCGATACGCACTGCACATGCTCGGCAATCGTGAAGATGCGGAAGAGGCTCTTCAGGATGCGTTTACGCGCGCGTATCGGTCTCTCGCCCGTTGCGAGGATCCCGAACGGTTTGGCGCGTGGTTGTTTCGCATTCTGGTAAATCGTTGCCGAACAGTTGGCGCGCGGCGTGGCCGCCGCTCGCGCACGTTCGTGAGTGATGATCTGGCGCTGCACGAAGCAGCCGAAGAGCATCCCGCCGAGCGCAGCGCCTGGCGTGAGGAGATCGATCGCGCGCTGAGCCAATTGCGCCCCGAGCAGCGAGAGGCCTTTCTGCTCAAGTACGTCGAGGAGATGGGCTACGATGAGATCTCGCGATTGACCGGTGCCGGCGTTTCGGCACTGAAGATGAGAGTCATGCGCGCTTGCGATCGATTGCGCGAGTTACTGAGTGACGTACGGGGTGGTCGCGAGGTGCGTGAGGAGCATGGACGTTCTGAGGTGAACGATGCGAGGCATTCCTGAAAGCTGGATTCAACGAGTCGTCGCGGAGCTGCGACGACCCGTGCGATTCGATGAAGAGTTCGATCGAAATGTCATGACGGCCGTCCGCTCGATGCCGCGACATCGGTATCGGGCATGGACTCGTGTGCTACGTCCGCGAACGATTACCATCAGGCCGCTTATTTCGGCTGTTGCCGCCGTACTGTTGCTCGCGATCACGCTCTCTCTCGGACATGCCATCGGCACGCGACGCGCCTCGGTCGCGAGCGGCAGTGGTGACACGACCGACCGTGGCGGAAGCCTTCGCTCCAGGCCGAAGCACCCGGTGCAGTTCGTCCTCGTCGCTCCGACGGCGCGAAAAGTTCAGGTCGTGGGTGACTTCAACGATTGGGATGCGTCGCACGCCGAGTACAGCGCTCAGCATCGCGGCGGCGGCGTGTGGTCGGTGACCGCGGCCGTTCCGGAAGGGCATCATCGCTACTCGTTCGTCGTCGACGACAGCGTCTGGGTCGCGGACCCGACAGCGCCGCGTTTGCTCGACGACGACTTCGGGATGCCCAACTCCGCGCTCGTCGTCGAAGGGGGAGACCTGACTCGGTGAGCTGGAGAATGCGCGCCGGCAGGAGCGTCGTCGGCGCGTGGTGCGTCGCCCTGTCGTTGGCTCAGGTCGCTCGAGCGCAGCTCCGTGGCGACGGGAGACTCGCGAAGCTCGACTCCACCACGAGAGTTGCGGTGAACGTGGTCGTCGATTCGGCGCGGAAGGCTCGTCTCCCGACCGAGCCACTGATCGACAAGGCGCTCGAGGGCGCGAAGCGGGGCGCCAGCGGCGAACGAATCGTCACGGCGGTGCGCGGACTCTTTGCGGATCTCCGTACGGCGCGTTCCGCGCTCGGACCGAGCGCGAGCATCGACGAGCTCAATGCCGGCGCCAACGCACTGCACGCCGGACTCCCGATGCGCAACCTGGCGCAACTCCGCACGGTGTCCCAGCACGCCGGCCGTGCTCACGTGACGTTGCCGCTCACCGTCGCGACCGATCTCGTCTCGCGTGGTGTCCCCGTTGGCGTGGCATCCGATGTAGTTCTCTCGCTCGCCCGAGCGGGACTTCGCGATGCCGATTTCACGATGTTTCAGCGCAACGTCCGGCTCGATATCGAGCACGGCGCGGATGCCGCTACCGCCGCGCAGACACGAGCGCGCGGCGCGGTGCTGCACGGCGGACGAGCCACCTAGGCTTTAGAGCGTTGCGCGCGGGTCACTGGACCGCGGCCGATGCGTTCGGCTACACTTCCTGTCTCTTGGACAGCCTCACGAGTAAATCGTGACCAGCCGACCCCTCCCCTCCCTCGTCGCTTTCGCTCCTCGAGGCAAGCGCTTTCGCTCGGGATGACAGGAAAACGCTCGGAATGACAAAAAAGGGAATACTGTGCCTGCTCGCCGCGGCCGCGTGCTCTCACGCATCGGGACCACCGGCAAGGGCCCCCGCCCGCAGCAGATATCCAGGCAACCTCGCCGCCGCGCGGCCGCTCACACGGGCGGAACGCTCGCACTTCACCGAGACGTCGCGCTACGCTGACGTGGTGCAGTTCATCGATTCGCTCAAAGCGTTCGGCGCGAAGATCCACGTCGGCTCGATCGGGAAGACGAGCGAGGGCCGCGACATCCCATACGTCGTCGCGTCGCGGCCGCTCGTCACGACAGCGAGCGAAGCCAAGCAAATGCAGCGGCCGATCGTCTACGTGCAAGCGAACATTCACGCCGGTGAAGTCGAGGGCAAAGAGGCGCTCCAGTCGATCCTGCGCGATCTGCTGTTCGACAATCACGCGAACGTGCTCGACTCGATCATCCTCGTTGCCGTGCCGATTTACAATGCCGATGGCAACGAGCGATTCGCGCCACAGGAACGCAACCGCACGGAACAGAACGGACCCGCGCTCGTCGGCATTCGCGCGAACGCGCAGGGACTCGATCTGAATCGAGACTACATCAAGGCGGAAGCGCCGGAGACGGTCGCGTCATTGGCGATGTTCCGCGCCTGGGATCCGGACGTCTTCGTCGATCTGCATACGACCGACGGCAGCTACCACGGCTACGCGCTCACGTACGCGGCGACGCTCAATCCCGCGGCGCTGATCACGCTGCCGTTCACGCGCGACACGATGCTCGTCGAGCTACGCCAGCGGATGCGGGACGTCCACGGCTTCGAGGTGTTCGACTATGGCAATTTCCCGCGCGAGCAGGGCGAGCCCACGGCCTGGGAGACGTACGATTCGCGTCCGCGGTTCGGAACGAACTACTACGGTCTGCGCGGTCGTATTTCCATTCTGAGCGAAGCGTACTCGCACGATCCCTTCGCGCGCCGGGTTGCGTCGACGTACGACTTCGTGTCCGAGATTCTCTCGTGGACCGCGGAGAACGCCGACGACATCGTCGATCTGTCGCGCCTGGCGGATACGAAAGCGACGGGGTGGGGGAACGACCTGCGCTCGGCGCCCGCCGTGCCGATTCGCTCGACGATCGCGACCATTCGGTCCGGTCCGGTTCGCGTCGAGGACATCGTGCGCACCGGAGACAGTGTGCGCTACGAGGCCGGCCTTCCGCGGGGCGTCAAGCGAACCGGCGGCGTGCGCACGATCGACATGCCGATCTACGACCGGTTCACGCCGTCGCTCTCGGTGCCGATGCCGTGGGCATACGCGCTTCCGCGCGACGTCGGCGATTCGGTCGTGCGGAGGCTCGTTATGCACGGCGTCCTCGTCGAGGAGCTGGGCCAGTCGGTCGAAGGACGCGTGGCGGCGTTCACCGTCGACTCGACGAGCACGGCCGCGCAAGCCTTCCAGAAGCATCACGAGCGGCGTCTCGTCGGCTCGTGGGGCGATCCCGCTGCGCGCGCGCTCGCGGCCGGCACGTTCATCGTGCGCACCGCTCAGCCGCTGGGCATTCTCGCCATGTATCTTCTGGAGCCTTCGAGCGACGATGGATTCGTCGACTGGAACGTGCTCGATCCCTGGGCCAACGGCCCGGTGTTTCCCGTACTGCGCATCGTGCAGCCCGTCTCGGCAACGCTGCGGCCAATTTCCTGATGTTCCGTTCCGCGCTTCTCTATCTCTCCAATCGACCGCGCGTCTTTCAGTTCGTGCGGAACAATCGCCTCGCGAAGCGCTTCGCTTCGCGTTTCGTTGCCGGTGAAACGCTCGACACGGCGCTCGCCGCGGTGCGCGCGCTGAACGGCCGCGGCATCTCGGCGTCGCTGGATCTCCTCGGTGAGAGCGTCACGAATGAGCGCGAGGCACGCGTCACGCGCGACGCCTATCTCGAGATTCTCGCTCGGATGCATGAGCAGCGCCTCGACGCGAACGTCTCGCTCAAGCTGACGGCGATGGGGCTCGATATCTCGGAAGATCTGTGCGTGAGCCTCATGCACGACGTGCTCGCCCGCGCGCAGGAATACGGCATGTTCGTCCGTGTGGACATGGAGTCGAGCGAGTACACCGATCGCACGCTGCATCTGTTCGAGCACCGACTGTACCCGCTGTTCCGCAATCACGTCGGCATCGTGCTTCAGAGCTATCTCTATCGCACCTTCACCGACGTGGAGTACGCGATCCAGCTCGGCTGTCGCGTGCGGCTCTGCAAGGGTGCCTACAAGGAGCCGGCGAGCGTCGCCTATCCGGAGAAAGCGGACGTCGACGCGAACTACGTGAAGTGCATGCACGCATTGCTGCGGCACGGCAACTTCCCGGGAATCGCCACCCACGATCCGGCAATGGTCACCGAAGCGAAGCGGTTCGCGCGCGAGAACGACGTCGCGGCGAACCGCTTCGAGTTTCAGATGCTCTACGGCGTCCGGCGCGACCTCCAGGAGCGGCTCGTTAGGGAGGGGTATGGCATGAGGGTGTACGTTCCCTTCGGAACGCAGTGGTATCCCTATCTCATGCGCCGCCTCGCCGAACGCCCCGCGAACGTCGCGTTCATTACGGGTAACGTGCTCCGCGAGATGTTGAACCGCAGCAACCATCGCAAGTCTGCCTAACGAATCGCCTCGCCGCGCGTCGATGGCTCGCTTCATTCCGCCCGATCACTCGAAGGGTGACGCCAATACGCTCGGCGGGTACATGGCCGTGCACGATCGGCCGGCCGCCTTCGAGGGGAGCGACGGATTCTCGTACAGCGCGGAGATCGTCACCGAGCGGACCGGCGACGCCGCGGCGCCCTTCGCGGCATACCTGTTGTTCGTGAAGTGGGCGCGCATCGGCGCGCAGACTCCGGAGGGACACGTCGAGACGGACTATCTCGCGAACGCGGCGAGCGAGGAGGGCGCGCGCGCGGCCGTCGGCGCGTGGCCGCTCTCGGAGGTGAAGTCCGCGCTCGATGCACTGATCGCGGCGCGCCAGAGCGGCGAGTCGCGCCGTCGGTGGTGGGACGCGATGCGCGAGGATGGAAACGAGGAGAATTCAGAGTGAGCGACGACGCGCGGCGCGGCGTCGTGTTGAGCGGCAGCGGCGGCAGTTGGCGCGTGCGCATCGACGACGCGTCTCTCGTCGAAGCGAGGCTGCGTGGCCGGCTCAAGCGCGAAGCGTCCGGCGATTCGACGCGTCGCGATGGCGATGCCGACCGGTTGAAGCTCGCCGTCGGTGACGACGTGCTGGTCGAGCCCGATGCGCGCGGCGGAGCGTGGGCGATCTGCGAGATTCTGCCGCGTCGTTCGCGCTTGGCGCGTCGCGCTCCGGGCGGCGCGTACGGGGAGCGGATCGTCGCCGCCAACGTGGACCAGGTCGTGGTCGTCTTCGCGGCGGCCAAACCCGAGCCGCACGTGCGAATGCTCGACCGCTTTCTCGTGATCGCCGAAGCGAACGAGCTGGCGGCTCACATCATCGTGAACAAGGTCGATCTCGTTCCCGATCGAAATGCGCAGGAGCGCTTCGCGGCGTATGCCCACGCGGGATATCCCGTCCACTTCACGAGCACGAAGCGCGGTGACGGCCTCGAGTCCGTGCGCGCGATGCTCGACGGACGCGTATCGGTCTTCACCGGGCCTTCGGGCGTTGGAAAATCATCGCTCCTGAACGCGTTGTTTCCGGGGCTTTCGCTCCGCGTCGGCGAGATCAGTGCATCGGTGAACAAGGGTCGTCACACGACCGTCGGTGCGACGATGATCCCGCTGCCTGACGAGCGCGGCGGCTATGTCGTCGACACGCCGGGCCTGCGCGAGGTGGGCATGTGGGCGCTCACCGCGGAGCATCTGGACAGCTGCTTCCCGGAGCTGCGCCCATTCGCGACGAACTGCCGCTTCACGGACTGCACGCACATCGCCGAGCCAGGGTGTGCCGTGAAGGAGGCCGTGCAGCGCGGCGACGTGAACGCCGATCGGTTCGCGAGCTACATCAAGCTCCGGGACGAGCTGGAGGAAGCCAACTTTCAGTGAACGACAAAGCTGTTCACGCCTTCGCCTGCTCTACCTGACCTTGAGGTCTTCCACGAACCGCCAATCCTCGCGATAGCGCGTGATTCCGAGGGTACGCGCCATCAGCTCGCCGACGACGGCGGCGACGTGGTCGCGATGCTCCTCGTCGTCCATGCCATCCTGGGAAGGAGTCGCCGCGGCGACGAAGTCGATCACCGCGCCAGGCGTGTCGAGTTG
Organism: Gemmatimonadaceae bacterium; assembly: GCA_036557635.1. GTDB lineage: Bacteria > Gemmatimonadota > Gemmatimonadetes > Gemmatimonadales > Gemmatimonadaceae > AG2. The sequence continues at coordinate 2,940 of DATBHD010000298.1, read as the reverse complement.
TTCGGCGTCCGTGATGGACACGCCAAATTCCTCCTCGACGCTAGCGAAGAATTCGTCGAGCGCCCAGCTCATGACCTGTACTCGTCAGGCAGTGCGCCCCCGCGCGTGAATGGAAAAGGCATGCAGGAAGGGCTGAATATACCGTCCGTTCCATTGGACCGAGAACAACTCCTGACTCATGAAGCGAGCCGAATGGCCTATATTGCAGCCAGGATGAGCACGAAGCGGAAGCCGACCGAGTCTGCCTCTCCGGCAGATCCCACGCATCCCGCAACGAAGAGCGCTCGCTCCTCGACGCGCGGACGGAGTGCCTCCACCCTCACGGAGGACACTCCGATCGATGCGCCGCACGGTTCGCGGCCTGATCAGGTCTACGCGCGTCTGCGCGCGCTGATCGTCGGCGGACTGCTCGCTCCGGGGAGCCGTATCGTCGAGACGGAGATCGCCACTCGGTTGGGGGTGAGTCGCACACCGGTGCGCGAAGCGCTCCAGCGGCTGTTGCAGGAAGGCTACGTCATCGATACGCTCGGCGCACAGCAATCGCGTCTGACGGTCGCGCCCCTCACGCGCGACGACGTCCACGAGCTGCTGACGGTCGTCGGCGCGCTCGAGGGAATCGCCGCGCATCACGCTGCCTCGATGTGTGCGGACGCGAGGGTCGTGCTCACGAAAGCGCTGCAGGACGCGAACTCCGAATTCCATCGCGCGGGACGCACATCGCCGATCGATCACGAGCAGCTGTACGACGCCGACGATCGTTTTCATCGCTGCATCGTCGAGTCGGGGGCGGGGCCGCGACTGCTGGCGCTCTACGAGGCGGTGAAGCCGCAGGCCGAGCGCTACATCCGCATGTACATCAGCATGCTCACCGGTGACATTCGCTCCTCCGTCGCCGAGCACGACATCATCGTCGCCGCCATATCCGAAGGACGTCGCGACGACGCCGAGCACGCCGTCGAGACCAATTGGCGCCACGCGGCCGATCGGCTGGGGCGCGTCATCGAGCTGGCGGGAGAGCGCGGGGCCTGGTGAGCGTGGCCGAGCATCGGCGAATTCTTCTCGCCGACGCCGACGCATTTTTCGTCGCCGTCGCGCGGCTCGTCGATCCGGATGGCGCGGGTCGTGAGCCTTTGCTCATCGTCGGCGGAACGCGCGAGAGCCGCGGCGTCGTCTGCTCGGCGTCGTACGAGACGCGAAAATTCGGCGTTCGGTCAGCGATGCCGATCTCGCGAGCGCTGCGCCTCTGCCCGGACGCCGTGTGCGTCCCGGTGCCACGCAAGGCGTGCTCGGAGAAGCACCGGGAGATTCGCGCGGTGTTGGAGCGACACGCGCCGGCCGTCGAGGGCGCGAGTATCGACGAGTGGTATCTCGACCTCGGCGGAACGGAGGCGCTCTACCATCACGAGAACCTCGGGGACACGGCGGCGCGCATTCGGCGCGATGTGATCGACGAGACCGGCATCTCCGTGTCACTCGGCGGTGGGACGTCGAAGCTCATCGCGAAGCTCGCCGTCGAGCACGCGAAGCCGCGCCCGGAGAATCAGGCGACGGGGGTGCACGTCGTTCCCGCCGGAAGCGAAGCGGAATTCATGCGTGGCATCACGCTGGCCGAGATTCCGATGATCGGTCCACGATTCCAGGAGCGGCTGGCGCGCCTCGGCATGCGCACGGTGCCCGACGTCCTGCAGTACGACCTGTCGACGCTCGCGCAGTGGCTCGGCAAGCGCGAGGCGGCGTGGCTGCTCGATCGCGCGCGCGGAATCGATCGCGCGCACGTCGAGTCGAACCTCGATGCGAAGAGCATCAGTCGCGACGAGACCTTCTCCGTCGACATCGACGACGACGCGGAGCTCGCGCGTGAGCTGCTGGCGCTGTTGACCCGCGCCGCGGCCGATCTGCGCGGCGACGGCATGGCCGCGCGCACGATTCGCGTGAAGATCCGTGATTGGGATTTTCGAACTCGTCAGGCAAGCCGCACGCTCGACCGGCCGGTGATCGCCGATCGTGTCATGTTGTCGGTGGCGAAAGGCCTTCTGCGCAGGCTCCGCGCGGCCCGTCGCGTGCCGGCTCGATTGCTCGGTGTCGCGCTCTCGTCGCTCGCCGTCGACTCGTCCGCGGATCAGCTCACGCTTTTCGACGCGCTCGACAGCCGGTTCGTGGAGACCGAGCGCGATCGAACGGTCGCTCGCGTCGTCGATCGCGTGCGATCGCGATTTGGCGACAAGGGAATTGTGCCGGGCGGGTTGATCTAGTTATCCCGAGCTGCATCCGTGCGCTCTTTGGCAGGAGCGACGCAGCGTTCCGGGCGCTCGATAGTAACAACCGGGTCGCTCCGGGGCATATGGCAATACTGGGTTCTTCGTGGAATTTCGGGAAAGCAAGGTGATCAGCCGTGAGCCTACGGCACCGAAAGAGTCCAGAGTGCTTGGGACGCGAATGCCGCGAAACTGAGCGAATCCAACCGAGTGGCGTAACGACTCCGTCGCACCGGTTCTCGTCTATCGTGTTCTTGGTTGAAATTCGACAAGCGAAGAACCTTCATTGGGCGCGAACATCTCGATCCGGGCACACCAAATTCGGAGTGGCGGCGCGCGATCGATGCCCAGATGCGCAAGTTTGGATTCGCTCGCAATTCGCCCCATTCGCGTCCCCCCCCACAGCTCTCCAAGCCCGCGGCACCTCGAGAGTCCGGAATTCCTGGGACACGGATCACCGCTTGAGACCTTTTCCCGAAATTCCCCCCGATGATCCCAGTATTGCCATAACCCCCGGAGGCCCCGGCCCGCGATCACAGTACACGGAGCTCAAGAGATGTGCTCGAGGATCCCCGCCGGCCATCACACCACGCGGAGCTCGAAAACCTCGCGACGATTCAACTCTTCAACGCCACAACGGGATCAACTCGCGCCGCTCGACGCGCCGGAACGTAGCACGCCGCCG
>DATBHD010000297.1:0-4458 GCA_036557635.1 Gemmatimonadaceae bacterium | reverse complement strand
CCTTGGCCTGGTCGGGATCGTTGTAGGGCATCGCCCAGCCGCCGTAGGCGAAGTCGTCGCGGGGATCCTCGTCATAGCGCCCCGGTGCCTGCATGACGCCGTCGAGGGTGAGGTGAAGGAAGGCGGTGATCCGGCTCATGTCGAATGGCTCCTCGTTGGAGTTCTCGGCTCCTATACGAACGAGGAATGACGGAATCGACATCGGAGGCCGCGGCCAACGTTGAGGAACGGGCGCGCGACGGAGACGGGTACTCAGACTCAGCCTTGCGTCCCGATCTGCCGCGTGAACTTCACGATGAACGATCGCGTCTGCGGCCGCACCCAGCGGAAATACCCATCCGCCTCCTCGCCGTCATTGAAGACGACGAACAGCCCCGTTCCCGCGGTGCCGAGCCAGCCAAAGCGCGCGTTCGCCGTCCACACACGGTCCTGATTGTTGAACTGGACCAGCGTCTGCGCGAACACCCGCGGCGTGAAGAAGTACGCAACGCGCGTCCCGATCAAGCGGCGCGTGAACGAGCCCTGATCCAGCCGCACGTCGTTGTAGTCGAGCAGCAGCGACGTCGAGAGCACCGCGCCCCGTCGATAAGTGAAGGTGACATTCCCGCCGTTGCGCGTCCCGTTGTAGAACGGCCCGACGTCGGCGCGCAGCACGAACGAGAAGGGGGCGCTCGGGTTCAGCGTCCAATCGAGGCCATAGACCGTGTAGTCGTACGAGCCCACCGGCAGCGTGACGTTCGGCGAGATCGCGAATGGCGTCGTTAGGCCCTCGTGAAACACATTCACCTCGGGACCAAACTTGCCGCCGTCCCCCAACTCGAGCTCGGTGAGATCGAAGTGCACCTGGCCGTTCTGCCACGAGCCGTCCAAGCCGTAGTAGCCCCGGTAGCTCACATGCGGATCCCAGTCCTTGAGCCACTTCCACTGGGCGTTCCGCACGAATCGCATCACGGTGGCTTCATAGTAGCGGTAGCCCCCGGCGCGATTGAGAAATCCGACTTCCGGATTGAGGTTGCTCCCGACCGAGACGACGCGAAGGCTGTTGTTCCAGACCGCCGTCGAGTAGGCGCCGCGAAGACTGTAGCCCAGATCGTCCCCGCGGCGCGACGGCGTCGACGTCTTCGCGCCCCACCAGTCGAGCGTCCAGGCATCACCCGCGCCGGCGCGTCCGTCGATCGCGTAGGTCCCATTCCGGTCGGCGGTGTTCTTCGTCGCGACGCGCTCGACGGCCAGGAGTCCGACGCGCGACCGGGACGGAAGCTCGCGCACGACACGAGCGACGGAGTAGCTGTTCGCCGGCTGGCGCCCAGTCAGCTCGTCGGTGAGGATCTCGAGTGCCCCGAGGGTGAATCCTCCGGCGTGCCCCGTTAGGCGACCTCCCCCCTGAATCGGTACCGGGTTGCCGAGCGTGTCGATGCCGATGCGGCGCGTGAAGAACAGGTCGACGGCCTGCGGCGTTCCCGCCGAGAAGATGCCCGCGTTCTCGAGAAAGAAGGGGCGCTTCTCGGGAAAGAAGAGCGAGAACCGAGTGAGATTCGTCCGTTGCTCGTCGACTTCGACCTGCGCGAAATCAGTGTTGTACGTCAGGTCCAGCGTTAGGCTCGGCGTCACGCCGTACTTGGCGTCGCCGCCCACCTCGGTCGTCGCGCGCGCGCGCGGATCGACAGCGAAGTCGCGCCGCGTGCCGCCGAGCACATAGGGCGTTATCGTCGCCAGGCGCTGGCCGGGTACGCGAACGCCTTCGAGCGTCCCGGCGCGCGACAATCGATACAGATTGAACTGCCGCGGAATGAACGACCAGTACGCGTCCTCGCCCTTGCGGCGAATACCGCGCGCGAGATTCAAGCCCCACGACTGCGTCGCGCTCGACCCATAGCGAAGCGTCGAGAAGGGAATGCGCAGCTCGGCGTACCATCCGGCGGAATCGCTCGACGTGCGCACCATCCAGCTTCCATCCCAATTCAGGTTGAATCCGCCCATCGAGCCGGACTGCGCGCGCGTCTGGCCGGTGACCGTAATGCCGCCGCCTTCCCCCTCCTTCACGACCTGTCCGTCATATTCGATCCCGGCCGGCGTCGTCGCGAAGACGAACCCATTCTGCCGATCGAGATAGGTGTCGAGAATGACTGCGAAGTAATCGCTGTTATCGAGCGCGCCGTCGCGGATCTTCTCGCCGGGCACGATGCCGCTTGCGTCACGATCGAAGAGCCAGGCGCCGATATACAGCGCCTCACCATCGGCGAGAATGCGAACGACCGTGCGTTCGCTGACGGGCTCACCTTCACGCAGCTCGCGCTGAACGAACCCGTCATAGACCGCGGCGCCAGCCCAGACGCTTTCGTCGAGGCGCCCGTCGATCGCGGGCGCCTGCTGGACGACGGTCGCGACGCCCCGCCGCGCCGCCGAGAGAGCCGACGCCGCCCCTGCACCAGCCTGCGTCTGCGCGAGAGACGCTCGGAGCGCGCTGAGAAGTAGCAAGAGGGTGGCGAAGCGCACGGGCCAAAGATGCACTTTCCCGGCGACCTTCGCGATGCACATCGTGACCACGCGACCCAACGCATGGTCGATCGTCTGTAGGCTGACGCCGCCGAGGGCTCATCATGCGAATCTCCGAAACCGGTTCACGAATCGTCGTCAGGGACACACCACACGGGCTGTGGTTCCTCGGCCTGGTGTTCGTGATGACCGGAGCCTTCGTCCTCTCCACGCCCTTCTGGTCGGCCGACTGGCGTAGCTTCGGGCCGTGGGAGCGGCTGGCGATGATCGCGATCGGACTTGCGCACCTCGCCGGCGGACTGTTCTCGACGCTCGGTCCGCGCGCGACGCAGACGGAGCTCGACCAGGCCGCGGGAACCGGGACGCTGCGCGTGCGTCGATTCTGGCCGTTGACCGGGATCACGGCGCGCTTCCCACTGGCCGACGCGCGCGCCGTGGAGATCGTGCGCACCCGGGACAACGACAACGATCCGATGTTCCAGCTCCGGCTGTGGCTCGCCGAGAGCCGTCAACTCTGGCTTCAGGCGCAGCCCGTATACGGTGAGGCGCGGGCGATCGATGAGGCGGAGCGTTTGCGGAGGTTTCTCGGGCTCGGCGCATAGATCCTGGGCGCTCGATGGACTCCGACGTCCCACTACACACTAGCTGAAGTCACTCTGCTGAAGTCACTCTGTAGTTGTGAACGGCAGGATCAGATGAACGCAGATGACGCTGATGGCCGCAGATGAGAGTAAGAGAGGTCACGATCTTTTTCAAAAAAGCGTTACCGCTCTTCGTATCTGTGTTCATCTGCGTCATCTGCGTTCATCTGCGTCCTGCCGTTCACAACTACAGAGTGACCAAACCAGCCCGGAATTCCCGGATGCCCGGCCGACGCGTGTGCCATCGTTAGGCGTGAGGGCTGAGTCCGCCCACCGACCTCGACCGCATGCACCACGCCCTACCAATCACTCACCGTCCAACACATGTTGAGTGAAACTCGCGGAGAGGGCTCATGGCGACGTGTGAAGTGTGCGGCAACGATTACTACCTCTCGTTCGAGGTAATCGCCGCGGGGGTCTCGCACACCTTCGACAGCTTCGAGTGCGCGATCCAGAAACTCGCGCCGGTGTGCAGCCACTGCGGCTGCAAGATCATCGGCCACGGGGTGGAGGCCAACGGGACCTTCTTCTGCTGCGCGCACTGCGCGCACGAGAAGGGGGCGGACGGCATCGTCGACAACGCGGCGCACGCGGTGATGGGCTGAAACCCGCTTCGCGGGCCTCCGTATGGCTAACCCATAGGACGGACTTGCGCCGCGATCGGCGCGAGCGTACCGTGATATGGGAAACCCATAGGACGGCTCATGCCGCAGAAGCTCGAAGTCCAGCAGGGCACACTCGCCCTGATGATCCTCAAGACGCTCGAGGGTCTCGGCCCCCTCCACGGCTATGGCATCGCCCGCCGGATCGAGGAGGTCAGCAAGAACCGGCTCACGCTCAACTACGGGACGCTCTACCCCGCCCTCCTCAAGCTCGAGCAAGAGGGGTTCATCGCGGCGGAGTGGCGGCAATCCGAGAACAATCGCCGCGCCAAGTTCTATGCGCTCACCGCCGCCGGGCGGAAGCAGCTCGCGCGCGAAACCCGCGAATGGCAGCAGACCGCTGATCTGATCTCCGCCTTCTTCGCGCCCAAGAGGGAGGCACCATGAGCATCTTTGGATCACTCCGCGCCGCGCTCGCGCGCTTCACGGGCACCGTCAGCCGGCGCGAGAGCGACGACGCCGATCTTCGCGAGGAGCTGCAGGCTCATCTCAACATGGCGACTGCCGAGAACATCCGGCGCGGCATGTCACCTAACGATGCTCGGCGCCAGGCACTGCTCGACGCGGGCGGGCTCACCGTAGCCGCCGAGGCGGTCCACGACCAGCGCGGACTCCCCTGGCTCGAGAGCGTCGCCGCGGACATCAAGTACGCCTTCCGC
>DATBHD010000296.1:0-5560 GCA_036557635.1 Gemmatimonadaceae bacterium | reverse complement strand
CGGCTCGTTAGGCGCCGTCACCTGCAGCGGCGACAGCGGCGCCGACATCCACGGCCTGTACGCGATGCGTCGCGCCGACGACGCGTAGTGCCGGTATTCGCCGAGGCTGTTCCAGCCGCTCACGTCCGCGCGGAGCGTGAGTGAATCGCCAAATGCAGTGCTTCCGCTCAGGAACGACGCGTACAGCGGCACGTCGATCGCGGCGCCCGGCGCCACCGCGCGGCTCAGCTCCGGATCGCCGACCGCGACATAGAGCGGCGTATGCAAATCGCGGAGCGACATCCCGGCAGCGATGCCGCCGAACCCGGTCTCCTTCGGAGTTCGGTCGAAGCGCCAATAGCCGTTCCACTCGTTGATCACGTCGTGGTGCTCGGTGTAGAGCCAGCCGGCGAGCTTGGGATGGCTGCGAAAGGCGTTCACGGCGCGATGATAGTCCCAGCTCCAGTCGACGTCGCCGGTGCTGCCCTCATAGCCCCACACGTTCCCGAACTCGGAGTTGAGCATCGGCTGATGCCCCTCTCGCCAGCCGGGCTCGAAGTTCCACGTCGAGCCGGGGAAGGTGCTGTCGCTGATCACGTCGAGATGGTGCTGCCATTCCCACCCCGGCAGGTACTCGTGCCAGGAGTCGAGATCGGTCTCGGTGTGTCCGCGGTGACAGCACACCGAATTGTCCTCGACGAGTCGCGTCGCGTCGAGCGACCTGGCCAGCCGGTACACGCTCGCTGCCTTGTGCTGCGCCTCGGGCGTGTACCGCTCGCGCCCCTCCCGCTGCGTCGTTAGGCCCCAGGTCTCGTTGAACATCACCCAGGCGAACACCGCCGGGTGATTGTAGTCGCGGTCGATCATTCCGCGGAGCGCGACCTCGTGTTCGCGGAACGCGGCCGAATCCGGCGGTCCCCACCAGTTCGGCACGTCGGCCATGATCAGGACGCCGAGCTTGTCCGCCCAGTACAGCTTCCGTGGCGCCTCGATCTTGATGTGCTCCCGAAGTCCGTTCAGGCCGATGCGTCGCGCGCGCAGGATCTCGTCGCGCAGCACGCTGTCGGTGGGGAAGGTGTAATAACCTCGCGGGTGGTACGCCTGATCGAGCGCGAGCTGCAGAAACACCGGCGTGCCGTTGATCGCTACGTACGGGAAGCTCGTACCCGGCAGATTGACGACGCTGATCGTCCGCATGCCGAAGTAAGTCTGTACGCGATCGGTGACGACGCCCGGCGCCTCGACGCTCGCCGTCACCTCGTGCAGAAAAGGATCCTCGAGCGACCAGCGGTGCGCGTTAGGCAGCGGGACGTCGGCGTGAGCGGTGGTTGCTCCACGCGGAATGCGCTGCGTGACGGTTGGCTGGCCTTCGCGATTGACGAAGGTCAGCCTCAGCGTCAGATCGCTCGGCGCCGGCTCGAGCAGTCGCGCGTCCACGCCCACGCCGGCGAGATCGGCGCGCGGCGTGAAGTGCACCGCCGCAAGCGGATCGCTGCCGCGCGCCTCGAGGTAGACGGTCTGCCACATCCCGTGCGCGGCGCCGTAGCCCTGCTTGCCCTCGAGCTTGAATGGGTGCGGCGTGTCGTCGACCCTCACGACGAGACGCAGCAGCTTCGCGAAGCGAAGCTGCTTCAGCTCGAAGGAGAATGGCGTGTAGCCGCCCTGATGCTCGCCGAGCTTCTCTCCGTCAATCCACGCCGTAGTGCGCCAGTCCGAAGCGCCGAACACGAGAAAGACACGGCGGCCACGCCAGCTCTCGGGTACGCGCAGGTCACGAGCGTACCAGCCGATGGCGGCGCTGTCCGGCACACCGGAGAGAGGCGCGCCCCACGAAAAGGGGACGAGGATGTCGTGGCCCGGCGGCAGCGCGCCATTAGGCCAGCCGGCGCGGACGCCGGCATCGCGTGCGTCGAACGCGAAGCGCCACCGGCCATTCAGATTCATCCACTCCGCGCGCTGGAAGTCGGGTCGCGGGTGCTCGGGAAGTGGAATGCTATCGGAACGCGGCGGCTGAGCCATGCCGGCGGCGCTGATCGCCGTTAGGCACAGAAAGCATCGAACGACGGCGCGCGGTGAGGGAAGGGGCCAGCGCATCGCGACAAGATACTTCTCGGCTGCGCGAAGCGTCAGCGGCTCGCCGTCGACGGTGAGCTCCTCGGTCACCGTGTTAGCGATGATCGCGACGTCGTCCGTAGGGACGGCTGAAGTGGCCTAACGCGACGGCAGGTTGCTGAGGAGTGCATCGACCGCCCCACGCAACAGCGCTGCAAGATTCGCGTCGGCGGCGATTCCCGCCGCATCGAGCCCGCGGCCGGCGATCGACAACGTCACGCATGCCGCGTCCGGCAGCGTCGCGCCCATCGTGCGGAGCGTTTCCGCAAGCTGCGCATGGGCGAACAGCGACCGCGGCGAAGGATTCAGAAGCACCACCGGCTTGCCATAGATCTCGACACCGCTCACCAGCCAGTCGAAGGCGTTTTTGAGCGCGCCCGGAACGCCATGGGCGTACTCCGGGCACGAGACGATCAGTGCGTCGGCGGCGGCAATCTGTTCACGCAACGCACGCACCGCGGGGTGCGGCGGCTCGACGTCCAGATCGGGGTTGAACGCCGGCAGGTCGGCGAGTCCGGCATAACGAGTGAGCTCGTGGCCGTCACCGAGCACGAGCGCCAGTGCCTCGAGCACGGAAGCGTTCGACGAGCTCGCGCGAAGACTCCCGCACAGCATGAGAAGACGAATGGGACTCACTCCGATAGGGTGACAGCAGAAATGTTCAAAATCGCGCCCGGAATCCGTTCTATACGGCAGCGCCCCGAGCGACGAGGTTCAGGCGCGTCATGCAGCTATCCGAAGTCCGTGGTGCGCTCCCGCGCTCTCCCAACATGATCATCAAACGCGCGAAGTTCGTCGAACTCATACTCACGCTGTCAATCCTCGCCGGCTGCAACAGCGACAAGGTGACGTCACCGATTGTGACATACCCGCAGCCGACGCTGGTCGATGTCGCCTATTGCCCAGGCTCGGCGCCCGACTGGGTCGCCTTTCAAGACGGGAATGGCGCATGGGCGCAGGCTCAGCCCACACTCGTCGGCAATCATGTCACCTTCCGCCACACCTTCACGAACGATCGGGGCGCGATCGCGACGGCGCGCGAGTTCGAGGGCAGCCTAACGACGCTCGATGTCGAGTACGGCGCGCCGAACGAGCTCGCGACCGTCGGCGACACCAATCCGGTGGTCTGCGGTCCGCCGGTGTCCAAAACGCTGCTCGGCACCGTCTCGGGGCTCGGCACGAACGACGTCGTGAACGTGAACGCGGGCTTCGGCACGCGCGATTTCGCCTTCCCGGCGCAGGGGAACAGCTTCTCGCTCCCCGGGCTCGCGAGCGGACCGCAGGACATTCTCGCGACGCTCGTCACGCAGGCGAACGGAGCGAACGTCCTCTCGCGCATCATCCTTCGCCGGAGTCCCGAGCAGCCGGACAGCGCGACGCTGCCGGTGCTGGACTTTGGCTCGAGCGAAGCGTTCGCGCCGGCGGTGGCGAATGTCACGATCGCCGGTTTGGGTCCGGAAGGGGCCCAGCTCCTGACGCAGCTGTCGACGCCGTACAGCAAGAACCAGATCTCGTTTCTCACCAGCTCGGCGTTCGCCGCGACCCGAACCTTCTACGCCGTCCCGCAGGCACGGCTTCGCGAGGGCGATATGCAAGTAATGAACGTGACCGCGAGTCCCACGGTCTCGAACATCATTCGTTCGGCGGCCGTGTATTTCCGGTCGCCAGTTGATCAGACACTAACTCTCGGCGCGCCCGCGACGGTGCCGGCGTTGAGCCTGGTCTCGACGACGCCATCGTTGCGCTTGCGCGCCATCTTCGATCGGCAGCAGGATTACGATCGCCTAACGGCAATCACGTATCAACAGGGCCTCAACACGGTGGTCAGCGTCGCGATGACGTCGACCTACGCCGACCTCACCGCTACCGGGTACGAGCTGATCATGCCCGACCTGTCGGGCGCACAGGGTTTCGACCCGCGGTGGGCGCTCCGGCCGGGCACCGCGGTCAGCTGGATCGCGAGCCGAATCGGCGGCACGCTGGGCCTCGGGTCGAACGCGGCGCCGACGGACGGCGCCACGGTACGCAACGGGGAGGTCTTCGGCACCTTCGATCCCTGACGACCATCCGGCCGCCGGCGACGCTCAACCAGCGCGGGTCCGGCGCCTTCCCTTCAACAGCATCCCCGGCGTCACTCCATACTGTCGCTTGAAGAAACGCGTGAAATGCGCCTGATCGGCGAAGCCGGTTTGGAGGGCGACATCGGAGAGCACGGCGTTGGGCAAATCGAGGAGACGACGCGCGCTCTCCAGCCTGAGCGCCATCAGATGCTGGTGGGGGGCGCGGCCAACCGACTCCTTGAACGCGCGCGCGAAGTGTGCCGGCGACAGGCCCGCTTCGCGCGCGAGGTCGTCAATCGTTAGGTGCGCATCCGGCCGCGCGTCCATCAGCTCGAGCACACGGCGTCGCGCGGCCGGCGCCAGGCCGCCGCGCACGCGTGCCGGCAGCGGCGTCGCGACGCCCGCCTGCTGCATCAGCTGCAGGCCGAGCGCCGTCGTCAGCATATCGACGAATGCGAGTCCGCTGGGAGTGCCGGCGCCCGCCTCGGTCGCGAGCGCGCCGACGACATGCCCCATCTGCGCGCCGCCGAGGCCGTAAGCCGGGCGCAGAACAACCGGCGTCGCACCATCCTCGTTCATGCTCACGAGCCGATCGAAGCGCAGCGGATCGATCGAGATGCGCACGTACGCGTTCGAGCGCGAGCCGGGAACGCGCACCGAGAATCCATGACCCGCCGGATTGAGCCACCCGGTTCCCGGGTCCAGGCGCACTGCGCGGTAGGCCCCCTGCTGCTTCACCTCGATGGTGACCGGGCTCTCATCGGTGTTCAGCCCGAAGTAGTGATGCGCGAGCGTGAGGTCGTCCACTTCGACGATGTCATTGCGGCCGGCCTCGAGCAGAACCCCGGGCCAGTCGAGCGCCTGGGCGGTGGCGACGTTCCCTTCATTGTGCACCGAGACGATTCGGCGCTGTGCGCGCCGATCGAGCAACGGTATGACGCAAGTCAATCGTGTAGACACACCGGCCCTCACAGATCGCGCGACGTCACGAGCGCGCGCGAGCAGGATCGTTCAAGAATTCACAACCGTCTCGTTCAAGACGGCGGAGCGTGCCCATGAGAGTTTTCTCATCGTTCCCGCGGCGCTGAAACGCAACACGATGCCGCCGCGCACCCAAGCCGTAAACAAACGAGCTCGAGAAAACCAATGGCACGAATCAGATACGCAGTTTTGACCCTGGCCGCGGCCACCCTCGCCGCATGCGGCGGCTCAGGCGGCGGCCCGTCGACCGGTCCGCGCGACCCCCGGACGATCGATGCGACGCCGTCGCTGAGCTTCGGGCCGTCGACACTCACCGTGAATGTCGGCGACGAGGTGACCTTCGCCTTCGGCTCGCTGGCGCACAACGTCTTCTTCGACGCCGAGGCCGGCGCCCCCGCGGATATCACTGGCCTCAACGCGAACGTTTC
>DATBHD010000295.1:0-2764 GCA_036557635.1 Gemmatimonadaceae bacterium | reverse complement strand
GGCTGCCTGGAGCTCGAGGAATTCGCCGGAGGGATGTGTCATCTGGAGCTATGACTGTTTGGCGGGGCGTTGAGTTGCGGATCTCCGCCGGAGATTAGCGAAGTACTTTACATAGTAAAGTCCACGCGTCTCATCGACAAGTTGAAGGTTCTCGATTCAGTGGGCATTCGGCGCGCGCCTCGCGCTCCAGCTGTACGGTGCGCACAGGTCGCCGCGTTCCATTGCACGGGCAGCGTCCGAGCGTCTTGACGTTGGAGCGAGGCTAGTTTACTCTAGGCCTGCTGCAACCCAGGCTCGGTGCGATCCCGTTCACTGCCGCCGGCGCGTGACTCCATGACACAGCCAAAACCGCGAGATCTCTTCCCGGGCGCGCTCGAGATGATGGTGCTGCGCCTCCTGCAAAACGAGCGACTGCACGGCTACGCGCTGGTCCAGCGCATCCGGCAAGTGTCGAACGAGCTCCTCCAGGTCGAAGAGGGGTCGCTTTATCCGGCCCTGCAGCGCCTTCTCAAAGCCAAACTCGTGCAGGCAGAATGGGGCGTGTCCGCGACCAACCGGCGCGTGCGGATCTACCGAATCACCGCGCAAGGCCGCAAACACCTCGCTGCGGAAGTGTCGAGCTATGAGCAGATGCTAAAGGGCATCTCGCTCGTGCTGACCTTTGGTGAGGTGCCATGAATCCCTTCCGTTGGTTCGGGCGCAGTCGACGCGATGATCTCTCAGAGGAGATCCAGTCGCACATCGATGAGAAAACCGACGAGCTGATCGCGCACGGCATGGCGCGCGCAGACGCCGAGCGGGAAGCGTTGCGGGCGTTCGGCAACGTCACGCGGGTGAGGGAAGCGGCGGGCGATGTGTGGCACCTCGAGTCGCTGCTGGAAAGCATCGCGACTGACGTGCGGTATGCGCTCCGCGGACTCGTTCAGAGGCCGGGCTTTGCCATCGCCGTCATCCTGACACTCGCCCTCGGCATCGGCGCCAACGCGGTGGTGTTCGCACTCGTGAACGCGGTGGTTCTGCGGCCGCTCCCGTATCCGAACTCAGACCGTCTGATCTCGCTCTCGCAAATGAGCCCTCGAGGGCGCGACGGACGCGTATTGCAAGATGTCGCGTACGACGATTGGAGATGGATGACGACGTCTGCGCAATCCTCCGCGGCCTACGAAGAGACGCAGCAGGTGCTGAACGAAGCCGGTCGACCTGAACGCATCAATGGTATGGCCGCGATGCCGACGTATTTCTCCATCCTCGGCGTTCGGCCGCTGATCGGCCGCACTTTCGACGAGAGCGAGGCGCGGTCGAGTGCGCCAGTCGTGGTGCTCAGCGAACAGCTCTGGCGCACGCGGTTCAGCGCCGACGCTGGCATCGTCGGCCGACACGCGACGTTCAACGGCGTGCAACGGCTCGTGATCGGTGTGTTGCCGGCCGCGTTCACATATGGCCGCCCGGAGCAGTTCTGGTTGCCGCTGCATGTCGCGCCCGTGCGGCTTCCACCAGGTCCCAGCGGTGAGTTCATCGGATACTCGGTGATGGCTCGCCTCCGTGACGGTGTGACGCTCGATGCCGTGCGCGCGGAGCTGGCGACGGTGCTGGCACGTCTCTCGCCGGACAATCGCCCGTCGTCGGGCCAGAGAGCGGTCGTCATGACGCTCCACGAACGGCGGCATGGCGAGACGCGACGGCCACTCCTCCTTCTGTTCGGCGCCGTCGGCGTGCTGCTGCTGACCGCGTGCGCCAACATCGCCAATCTCGCGCTGGCGCGAGCGGCGCGTCGCGAGCGCGAGTTCGCGCTGCGACGGGCGCTGGGCGCGAGTCGCGGTCGCATCGTGCGATTCGTGCTCATCGAGAGCGTCGCGTTGTCACTCGGAGGTGCGCTCGTAGGATTACTGCTCGTGCGCGCGTCGCTCGGCTGGTTCGTTCACATCAGCCCCGGATCGATCGGCAGCGCGGCGCAAGCGCAAGCGATCGGGGTGAACGGCGCGCTCGTTGCCTATGCGTCCGCCGTCGCGATCCTCACGGCGGTGTTGTTCGGTCTCGTGCCGGCGCTCACGGCATCGCGGGCTCCGCTCAACCACACGCTTGCAGCCGGAGGCATTCAGGCCGCGGGGAGCAGACGTCATTCCTTCGCGCGGCGCGCGCTCGTGGTCGGAGAGCTTGCGGTCGCATTGGTGTTTCTGACCGGCGCCGGTCTCGTTGCCAAAACCTTCTGGCGCGTGGCCTCGGCCGATCCTGGTTTCCGTCCGGAGAAGCTGCTCGTCGCGAACATCTCGCTGGCGTACAACCGGTATACGGCTGCTACCGCCAAGGCCTTCTTCGACGCGCTCATGGCACGTGTGCAGGGCGCGCCGGGAGTCCAGTCGGTTTCGTATTCCCAGGGCACACCCGTAGCCGGCGGCACTCGTTCCGTCGCGATCACAATGGACAAAGGAGGCCGAGCGCGCCAGCGGTATGCCGAGGTCGCCGTCGATTCAGCATACTTTAAAACGATCGGCGCGCAGTTGGTGGCAGGCCGGCTCATCGGACCCGAGGATCGCGCGGGCAGTCAACTGGTCGCCGTCGTCACGGAAGATTTCGTTCGGCTGAACCTGGATAGTGCACCGCCGCTCGGTCGAACCATCGCCGGGAAGTTCACGATCGTCGGCGTGGTGAAGGACATGTCGGAGACTCGGCTGGACGGCGAACGTTATCCGCCGATGTTCTTTCCGTTGGCGCAGATCGGCGCGAAGGAGGAATCGCTGCCCAGAACCGTCCGGGACATGATCGT
>DATBHD010000294.1:0-11709 GCA_036557635.1 Gemmatimonadaceae bacterium | reverse complement strand
GAGAGCCTTCCTCGATCCGGAGGACGTCGTCGGTCGTCTCCTCGATCCACCGCGCGATGGCGTAGCCGTGCGCGGCGCCGGGGAGGAGGGCTTTGAGGATGAGGATGCCGAGCGTGCCTTGGAGGAGGTCGCCGGAGTCGGGTCTGATCGTCATTGGTCGTCATTCCCTGGGCGGGTCTAGGGGACGAGAGTAAGCAGAGTGGGTTCCCCTTGTCAAGTCTATGGGAAGCTTGACGGCGGATACCGCGTGAACGGCGGGTACTGCGTGAACGGCGGATGCAAAGAAGCGGGCGCGGAGCGCCCGCCAGTCCGAATTCGTACCGCCACTTATGCGGTTCCCGCTGTTTACGCGGTCGCCGCCATTCACGCGGTCTCCGCCGTTCATGCGGTACCCGCCGCCTACGCGGTTCCCGCCGTTTACGCGGTCTCCGCCGTTCACGCAGTACCCGCCGTTCACGTCGTGGTCGCCGCCGTCAAGCTTCCCATAGACTTGACAAGGGAACCGACTTTCCTTACCGTCATCCCCTAGACCCGCCCAGGGAATGACGACCAGTGACGATCAGACCCGACTCCGGCGACCTTCTCCAAGGCACGCTCGGCATCCTCATCCTCAAAGCCCTCCTCCCCGGCGCCGCGCACGGCTACGCCATCGCGCGGTGGATCGAGGAGACGACCGACGACGTCCTCCGGATCGAGGAAGGCTCTCTCTATCCTGCTCTCCGCCGCCTCGAGGACCGGACGTGGGTGTCGTCGGAGTGGGGGATCTCCGAGAACAATCGCCGCGCGCGGTTCTATACGATCACGGCCGCGGGACGTAAGCATTTGCGCAACGAGGCCGCGGTGTGGCTCCGGTATTCGCAGGCGGTGACGCGTGTGCTGCGCGCGGCGCCGGCGATCCCGTGAGCGAAGCTCGGTGGCGCCGCTATGTGCGGTTCGTGCGTCCGAACATCGCCGCCGATGTCGATGACGAGCTCGCATTTCACGTCGCCATGCGCATCGAGCGGAATCGGTCGCTCGGAATGATGCCTGACGAGGCGCGCCGCGACGCGCTTTCGCGATTCGGGGACGTCGACGCCGTGCGGCGGGCACTCGTGTCGCACGACCAGCGCCGCCAGGCCGCCGAGGGGCGCCGGGAGTACTTCATGCAGTTTCTCCAGGATGTGCGCTTCGGCCTTCGCGCGCTGCGCCGGGCGCCGGGCTTCGCTCTCGCGACGACGCTGACGCTCGCGTTATGCATCGGCGCGAATGCCGCGATCTTCTCCGTCATCCACGCGGTCGTTCTGCGACCGCTCCCCTATGCGCACCCCGAACAGCTGATGAGCGTCGGCACCGGCGCCGCCGGCGAGTTTCTCGCCCTCGCGGTCCGGCTGCGCAGCTTCTCCCGATTCGCCGCCTGGGTCGAGCAGACGCACCCGATCGACGATGGACAGGAAGCGTTGCGCGTCGAGGGCGCGGCCATCACCCCCGATCTCCTGCCGACGCTCGGTGTTTCTCCGGTCATCGGTCGCGGCTTTACCGACGACGAAGCGCAGCCCGGCAGGAACAACGTCCTCTTGATCAGCGAGGCGATCTGGCGGCAGCACTTCGGGGAGGTGCAGAACATCGTCGGCAAGAAGATCCTCGTCGAGGGTGTGCCGCACACGATCGTCGGCGTCATGCCCAGCGATTTCCACTTCCCGAACGCGACGACTCAGTACTGGCAGCCGTTGGCGTTCAATCCGGCGAATGTCGGAGCGACGTGGGCGGTGTGGGACAAGAAGATCATCGCGCGCGTCGCGCCGGGCGTGTCGATCGCGCGGGCGCAGCGCGAGGTCCGCGAGGTCTGGCCGTCGTTGCGGTCGCTCAATCCCCTCTGGGATCCCGGCCCCGACTATCGGCGAGACGCGGCGCCGGCGCCGCTGCGGGACGACGTCGTCGGCGCAACCGGCCGCCTGCTCTGGATTCTCTTCGGGTGCGTGTTGCTCGTGCTGCTCGTCGGCTGCGTGAACGTCGCGAATCTCCTGCTGGCGCGCGCGACGGCGCGGGAGCGGGAGTTCAGCGTGCGCGCCGCGTTAGGCGGCGGTCGCGCGCGACTCATTCGCCAGCTCGTGACCGAAAGCCTCTTGCTCGCCGTGCTCGGTGGATCGTTAGGTGTCGCGCTCAGCGTCGCCGGCGTGCGGTGGCTGGTGGCGGTGATGCCGCCCGGCATTCCGCGGACCGACGAGATTTCCGTGAGCGGCACGGTGCTCCTGTTCACGCTCGGCGTCGCGCTGGTCACCGGCCTCCTGTTCGGTATCGTCCCGGCGCTGCGCGCGACGCAGCAGGCGCGGACCGGCTCGTCCGTCGATCTGGGACGGCGGACGAGTCATGGCCGCCACCATCATCGCGTGGCGAGTGTGCTCGTGACCACCGAGCTGGCGCTGGCGGTGCTGCTCGTCGTCGGCGCAACTCTCCTGGTGCGCAGCTTCGCCGCGTTGCGGGCGGTGAATCTTGGCTTCGACGCCAGTCACGTCATCGCCGCGCGGCTCACGCCGCCTAACGGCCGTTATGCCGACTCGGGGAAGGTCAGCGCATTCTACGACGGCGTCGTCGACCGCCTGGCGGGAATGCGCGGCGTGACGAACGTCGCCATCGCCGACAAGCTGCCGATGGCGCAGGCGGTGTGGGGGATCGCCATTCGCGTCCAGGGACAGTTCGAGGACAACAAGCACGAGCTGCCGGCGATCGGCCACCTCCAGCAGGTGTCGCCCGGCTACTTCCAAACCATGCGCATTCCGGTCGTGCGTGGGCGGACGTTCTCGGCCGCCGACCGGATGGGCCAGCCGCCGGTGACGATCGTGAGCCAGAGCGTCGCCCGGCGATACTGGCCTAACGAGGATCCGATCGGGAAGCGTGTCGCGCCGCCGTGGGATGCTCCCTACATGACGATCATCGGCGTCGTGGCGGACACGAAGCAGGACAGCCTTCGGGACACCGCGCGCACGAGCATCTACCTCCCGTGGGCGCAGCGGACTGCTTTCGCGGGGAGCGAGATGTGGGTGATGGTGCGCAGCGCGAGCGATCCGGCGCCATTGGCGGCGGCCATTCGCGCGACGGTGCGCGATCTCGACCGAACGGTCGCGGTGAGCGACGTGCGAACGATGGACGCCGTCGTCTCTCGCTCGATTCGGGGAACGCGATTCACGGTGCTGCTCGTTGGTGCATTCGCGATCGCGGCGCTGCTCCTCGGCGCCATCGGCATCTACGGCGTGATGTCGTATCTCGTCGGCCAGCGCACGACGGAGATGGGGATTCGGATGGCGCTCGGTGCATCGGTCGCGGCGGTGATCGGTCTCATCGTCGGACGTGCCGCGCGCGTCGCGGCGCTGGGCGTTGCCGGCGGCATCATCGGCGCGCTGTTCGCCACGCGGTGGCTCGGATCGCTGCTCTACGAGGTGTCGGCAACGGATCCGGTCACGTTTGTCGCGGTGCCGTTGTTGTTCCTCGTCGTTGCCGTCGCGGCGAGCTACGCGCCCGCGCGGCGAGCGACGCGAATAGATCCGGTGCGGGCACTCAGGGCGGAATGAAGCAACCATGTCATGAAGGTCTCACTTTGCAATCGCGAGTCGTGGCTTCGGATCACCTAGCTTCGCCATTCGCCTAACGTATTCCGCAACCTGACCGTGCGTCGCGAACCAGACCTTGCCCTTGCCCACGGAATCGATGTGGGCGAGCAGCTGCTCGAGAGCGACGATGCGCGAGCGGTGCCCGGAGATGTGCGGGTGCATCGTGAGAACGAACATCGTCCCCTCCTCGAGCGCCTTGTCGAACTCGTCCATCCAGACGCGCGCGACGTCACGCGGGGGGCTGTAGCTGTTGCCGCGGGGATCGAAGAGCGGCGCGTCGTCGAGAATCCACTCGACGGGAATCTCGACCAGACCGGTCGGCGTGCCGTCTTGCAACAGCTCGTACGGCTTTTCGTCCGCCATGAGCGAGCTCTCATAGCGGAAGCCGAGATCGCGCAGGATGCCTAACGTATTCGGGCTCATGTTCCAGCTCGGCGCGCGATATCCGGTGGGCTTGGTGCCAGTGAGCTGCGTCAGCTCGGCGATCGCCTTGGTGAGGAGCGCGCGCTCGGCCGAGTCCGGGAGCGTCGTGTTCATTTCGTGAATCCAGCCGTGGACGCCGAATTCGTGGCGGCCGCTCTGCTTGATCGCCGACGCCATTTCGGGCGCGAGGGCGAGACTGACGGAGGGAATGAAGAATGTCGCCGGCACCTTGTAACGATCGAGCAACCGCAGAACGCGAGGCAGCCCCTCGCGCGACCCGTACTGCCCCTGCGAGAGCGAGCCCGGATTGGGCTCACCGAACCGCAGCGCGACCGTTTCGTTGTCGACGTCGAAGGAGAGCAGGACGGCGACGCGAGCGCCGTTGGGCCACACGTTAGGCTGCAGCGACTGGCCGGCGCGTACGGCGTTCACGACCGTGCGCACGGTGTCCATGCTCCACTTCCATCCGGGCTTCACGCTTGGCGGCGTCGGCTGCGCCTGAGCGAGCAACACGGACGGGACGAGAAGAAGGATGAAACTCCTCATGGTCGACTCGCGTGAGAGTGCGGAGAGTATGCGCGTAATGCGGGCAGGAGTGAAGACTCAGATGTCATCCCGAGCGAAGCGAGTGATCTGCTTCTAGTCCGGTGGGAGGAGCGGGAGCGTGCGCGACGACAGAAGCTGGGGTAACTCCCCTCTAGCGGACCCCCGACCCGTTCCTACATTCGCCGTTATGAGCGCCCCCACACCGCTCCCCGACCTGGGCAAATTGCGTATCGACCGGGACTCGCCGCCGCCCGGTGTCCGGCGCGCGGTGCTGCGGAACGCGATCTTCGCGACGATCGTGTTCGGATTGGCGGCGGCGGTGTTGTTCGTCCTTCGCGAGCGATCGGTGCCGGCGGTGCAAACCATCGTCGCGATGGCATCGGCCGATCCCGGATCAAAGGGAGGTCCTGGCGGCGCGGCGACGAGCGTGACGGCGAACGGGTACGTCGTCGCGCGCACTCGCGCCTCGGTATCGTCCAAGGTGCCGGGGCGCCTCGCCTTCCTCGGCGTGAGCGAAGGCTCGTTCGTGCGTGAAGGCGAAGTGATCGCGCGACTGGAGAACGGCGACTACGAGGCGCAGGTCGCGGAGGCGACGGCGAACCTCGCGACGAGCCACGCACAGGAAGTCGAGGCGGTGGCGGACCGCGATCAACAGCAGAACGACGCCAAGCGATTGCGCGACATCCGCGCGCAGAACAGGCAGCTCGTGTCACCGCAGGAGGTCGACGCCGCCGAGACGCGTCTCGCGACCGCGGAGGCACGCGTGAAGGCGGCGGCCGCGCGCGTAACGGCGGCGGAGGCGTCGCTGCGTTTCGCGCGTGTGAATCTCGCGAACACCGAGATCCGCGCGCCGTTCACGGGCACGGTCTTGCGCAAGGAAGCAGAGGTCGGCGAGGTCGTGGCGCCGTCGGTGGGGGGCGGGTTGACGCGCGGCGCGGTGGTGACGATGGCGGATCTCAGGAGCCTCGAGGTCGAGGTCGACGTCAACGAGGCGTACATCGCGCGGCTGCGCAGTGGCCAGCCGGCGCGCATCACGCTCGACGCGTATCCGGACACGTCGTTCGCGGGCCACGTTAGGCAGGTCGTGCCGACGGCGGACCGCCAGCGCGCGACGGTGCAGGTCAAGGTGGGCATCGACAAACCCGACTCCCGCGTGCTCCCCGAGATGGGCGCGCGCGTCGACTTTCTGGAGCCCGAGGCGAAGCTCGCCGGATCGCCAGCGGCGGCGGCCGGGCCGCCGCGCATTCGGCTGCCGGCGACGGTCGTGCACGAGGAGAACGGTCAGTCGCTCGTGTGGCTGGTGCGGGAAGGCCGGCTCGAGTCGCGCGTCGTCGAGGCCGGCCCGACGAGCGCCGGATTTCGGGAGATTCGCAAGGGGCTGTCCGGGGGGGAGATGCTCCTCTCGGGCGGCGTCGATCAGCCGCGCCCCGGTATGCGCGTGTCGGTGAGCAAACACTAAATCACTGGTGGGAGGGGCATCATGGCCCTGGTGGAGATTCGCGACGTTTACAAGTCGTTCCAGCGCGATACGCAGCGCATCGACGTCTTCAACGGCATCACCCTCGACGTCGACGAGGGGAGCTTCCTCGCGCTCATGGGTCCGTCGGGCTCGGGGAAGTCCACATTGCTCAATCTCATCGCCGGCCTCGACAAGCCGAACAGCGGCACCATCACCGTCGCCGGCTCGATGGTGAGCGCGATGACGCCGAGCCAGCTCGCCCCGTGGCGCGCGCGCCATGTCGGTTTCGTGTTTCAGCAATTCAATCTGTTGCCGGTCCTGACCGCCTATCAGAACGTCGAGCTGCCGCTGCTCCTCACCCGGCTCTCCAAGAAGGAGCGTGACGAGCGCGTGCGCTTGGCGTTAGGCGTCGTCGGTCTCGACGACCGGATGGATCACTATCCGCGGCAGCTCTCCGGCGGCCAGGAGCAGCGGGTCAGCATCGCGCGCGCGATCGTCGCCGACCCGACGGTGATCCTGCTCGACGAGCCGACGGGGCAGCTCGACGCGAAGAGCTCGCAGGAAGTGCTCGCACTGCTGCGGCGCTTGAACAGCGAATTCAAGAAGACGATCGTCATCGTGACGCACGACGCCCACGCGGCCGAGCGGGCGACGACGGTCCTGCATCTCGAGAAGGGTGATCTCATTCGCGGCGATGCCGTGCCGAGTCTGCGCTCGGACGCCGCCGCAGCGGCGGGGATGCCACGATGAAATACCTACCGCTGGTTCTCGCCAATCTCGGCCGCCACAAGAAGCGGACGGTCCTCACGATCATCAGCGTCGCGCTGGCGCTCTTCCTCTTCGCGTCGCTGCAGACCGTGACGACGACGATCGCCAGCGCGGCCAACTTCGGTAACGCGCGCCGACTCGTATCGACCAACGCGACGGGCATCGTGTTCACGCTTCCGATCGCGTACGCCAATCGACTCCAGGCGCAACCGGGCGTCGAGGCGGTGACGTGGGCCAATTGGTTCGGCGGGCGCTACGGCGATGGGAAGCGCTTCTTCGCCACGTTTGCGATCGATCCGAAGTCGTACCTCGAGATGTATCCGGAGATGGTGATGCCGGAGGAGCAGAAGCAGGCCTTTCTCCGCGAACGGACGGCGGCCCTGGTGGGCAAGAGCCTGATGGACGCGTTTGGATGGAAGTTGGGTCAGAACATCACGCTGCAGGGCACGATCTTTCCCGGCGATTGGACGTTCACGATCCGCGCCGTGTACAAGCCGACCGATCCCCAGATCGGCGAAGACGTCGTGATGTTCCACCACGAGTACATGGAAGAGCGGCTCGGCCGGCCGGGGCAGGCGGGATGGTACATCGTGAAGATCGATCGCACCGATCGCGCCGCGCCGATCGCCAAGGCGATCGACGATCAGTTTAGAAATTCCTCATATCCGACGAAGACCGGCACCGAGCAGGCCTTCAATGCCAGCTTCGCGACGATGTGGGGCAATGTGAGTTTACTCATGGGCACGATCGGCATGGCGGTCGTCTTCGCGATTCTCCTCGTGACGGCGAACGCGATGATGATGAGCGCGCGCGAACGCACGCGCGAAGTCGCCGTGCTCAAAACGATCGGGTTCGGCGACCGCACGCTCTTTGGTGTCGTGATGCTCGAGGCGGGGGTCGTCGCGATCACCGGCGCGGTGATCGGGCTGGGCGGGGCGAAGGTCTTGTACAAGGCGACGCATTTCAGCGGCGGCGGCTTCCTGCCTGGCTTCGATGTCACCGGGAGTACGCTGGCCCTGGGCTCGGCCGTCGCGCTGGTTCTCATGGTCGCGAGCGGCGTCGTGCCGGCGATTCGCGCGGCGCGTTTGCCCGTCATCTCGGCGTTGAGGCAAGTCGAATGAAGATTCCCTTCGTGTACAACTGGCGGAGCGTGCTGCAACGGCCGGCGTCGACGGCGTTCACGGCCGTCGGGATCGCGCTCGTCGTCGCCGTGTTCATCGGCATGCTGGCGCTCGCGAACGGCTTCCGCGCCGCGCTGGCGCGCACCGGCTCGGACAGCAACGCGCTCGTGCTGCGCCGCGGCGCCGACTCCGAGCTCTCGAGCGGCATCGACCGCCCGACCGCCAATCTCATCGCGACGTCACCCCACGTGGCCCTCGCCGGCGACGGGCACCCGCTCGTGAGTCCCGAAGTCTACGTGCTCGTCCCGCTCGTTAGGGTCGGCGGCGACAGCACCAAGGTCGGCAATGTCGTCGTACGCGGCATCAGCGAGAAGGCGTGGGACGTCCGTGCCAACGTCCGTGTCGTCGACGGCCACCGCCCGACGTCCGGCCGCGCCGAGATCTGCATCGGGAGCAAAGTCGTCGGCCGATACGATCACGCCGCGGTCGGCGACAGGCTGCGCTTCGCCGGCCGCAACTGGGACATCGTTTGCCAGTTCAGCGCCGGCGGCTCCGCGTTCGAGTCGGAGATCTGGGGCGAGAACGAGCAATTCATGCCCGTGTTTCGTGGGGAAGCCTTCCAGTCCGTCTCATTCCGGCTGAAAGATCCCGCCGCCTTCGAGGAAGCGAAGCGGGCGCTCGAGGCGGACAAGCGCCTTCAGGTCGACGTGCATCGCGAGTCGACATTCTACGTGCAGCAATCGCAGCTCCTCGGCGACATTCTCGAGTTCCTCGCGATCGTGATCACGAGCATCATGGCGGTCGGCGCCGTGTTCGGGGCAGTGAACACGATGTACGCCGCCGTCGCCGGACGCACGCCGGAGATCGCCGTGTTGCTGACGTTAGGCTTTCATCCACGCAGCGTGCTGGCGAGCTTCCTCGTCGAGTCGGCGATCATCGCGGCGATCGGTGGGGTGATCGGCTGTCTCATCGCGTTGCCGGTGAACGGATTCGTCGCGAGCACGACCAACTGGTCGAGCTTCAGCGAGATCGCGTTCAATTTCCGGGTCACGCCGGGGCTCTTGCTCGCGGGATTGATCTTCGCGGTCGTCATGGGCGTCGCCGGTGGATTCTTCCCGGCGCGGCGAGCGGCGAAGCTTCCCGTTGTTCAAGCCTTGCGGTAACAAGCGCCTCGCTACTCCTTACTGCTGTACTGAGGGCTACCGGTCGAGATCCCAACGCTCGGGTACTTCGTACTCGGCGTTCGCGCACCGTGCAACAGATCTCGACCGCTAGCCCTCAGTTCGACAGTACACAGTAAGGAGTAAGTAGTAGCGCCGAAAACAACGCATGCTGGCCCTCCTCAAGCTTCTCCAGTCTCTCGTCAAGACGCTCCACTCCGACGGTTCGCCGTCGCAGATCGGCCTTGGCGTCGCGCTCGGCGCGGCGTTGGGGCTGACGCCGATCGCGAATGTACACAATCTGCTGATCCTGCTGCTGCTCGCCGTGCTCAACGTGTCCTTTGGTGCGGGCATGTTGGCGTGGGGCGTGTTCGTGCCGGTGGGATTCATGTTGGACCCATTGTTCAACTGGGTCGGGCGCTTGCTGTTGATCGACGCGACGTCGCTGCGACCGCTCTGGACGACGTGGGACAATACGCCGGTGCTCGCGCTCACGAGCTTCGACAATACCGTCGTTCTCGGCAGCTTCGTCGTCTGGCTGCTGCTGTTCGTTCCGATCTGGCTCGCGTCCCGATGGGCGGTCGTTCGCTATCGGGCAACGGTGGGCGAGCGGGTGCGGCAGTCGCACTTCTACAAGGTCCTCTCCGCCTCACAACTGTACAATGTCTACCGCTGGTTCCGTCCGTAGCGGCGACGCGTCGCCCTCCTATGGTCCGCCGGCGGCAGCGCCTAACGGTGACACCGCCAAGCGGAAGCGCGCCGCAATATTTCGCTGGCGTGGGATCATCCCGCTCGTGCTCGGACTCGCCCTCGTTGGGGTCGTTTGGACCCTTTTCGCCGATCGCATCGTGCGCAACACGATGGAGGAGGCGGGCACCAAGGCGTTAGGCACCGAGGTCGACATCGCCGACCTCGGAATCCATCTGACGCAAACCGCGATCGAGATTTCGGGAATCGCGATCGCCGACCCCTTCGATCCGCACAAGAATCTGGTCGAGGTGAAGCGGCTCTTCGTCGAGCTCGAGCCGGCGCCGTTGGCGGAGAAGAAGCTCGTCGTCAGCCGCCTGACGATTGGCGACGTCCGCACCGGCACCGCGCGAGCCACCCCCGCGCGTCCCGTGGCGGCGGGCGGCTTCGCGCCGTCGGCGCTCCATGCGATGCAGCAGTGGGCGAAGCAGTTCGACGTGCCGCTCCTGTCGTTCACACCGATCGACACGATCAAGTCCATCGTGCTCGACCCAACGCAGCTCGGGTCGGTCAAGGCCGCGCTCGCACTCGCGTCCCGGGCCGACTCGGCGCGCAGCAGCGTCGAGAAGGGATACACGAATCTCAAATTGCAGGAGACGCTCGACTCGTCGCGCGCGCTGCTCACGCGGCTGCAAGGGACGAACGTGCGCACGCTCGGCATCGCCGGCGCGCGCACGGCGGTGAACGACATTCGCCGCGTCGCGACACAGGTGGATTCGGCCCGGAAACGAGTCGAGGGTTTTGCCAATGCTTCGCGCGTTCTCGTGGACAGCATGCAGGGCGCGCTGCGCTCGCTGGACGACGCACGGAAGGCCGACTACGCGTTCGCCCGCAGGTTGATCAAGCTTCCGTCGTTCGACGCGCCGGACATCGGCTCGGCGCTCTTCGGCAAAGTCACGATCGACAAAGTTCAGGAAGCTCTATACTGGACTCAGTTGGCGCAGCACTACATGCCGCCCGGCCTGCTGCCGAAGGAATCCGAAGGGCCGAAGCGGCTGCGCGCCGCGGGGACGACGGTTCACTTCGTGAAGCCGGCGTCGTATCCACGGTTTCTGCTTCGTCGCGCCGACCTCAATGTCGCGATCAGCGACGGCCCGGCGCGGGGGAACTACGTCGCGGCGGTCACCAACGCCACGACCGAGCCCGCGCTGGTGGGTCAGCCGACGACGTTCGCGCTGCGGCGCGCCGCGACGGGCACGGGAGTGGACTCGCTCCGCCTAACGGGGATGCTCGATCATCGCACGACGAAGCCGCGCGATGTGCTCAATCTTCAGGCGGCGGGCGTCGAGCTGCCCGGCTTCCCGATTCCGGGACTCCCCTATCGCGTCGATCCGGGGCGAGGCGCGAGCACGCTTTCGCTGACGCTCGACGGCGACCAGCTTGCCGCAAAGTGGACGCTCGCGTCGAACAAGCTGGCGTGGTTGGCCGACAGCGCGGCAAGGAAGTTGAACACGATCGAGTCGCTCGTCGCGCGCGTGCTCACGGGCGTTACCGCTCTGCAGATGAACGCGGACGTGACGGGAACGCTCAAGGCACCGAAGCTCGCGGTGAGCTCGAATCTCGACCGCGTCGTCGCCGATCAAATGCGAAGCGTGGTCGGTGCGCAGGTGGCCGCGGCCGAAGCGAAGGTGCGAGCGCGCGTCGACAGTCTCGTCGACGAGAAGGCCGCGCCGGTGAAGGCGCGCATCGCCGATCTCCGCGCGAGCGCCGACAAACGTGTCGCCGACGCGCGCGCGCAGCTCGACGCCGAGAAACAAAAGCTCGACGCGCAGCTCAAGGCGGTGAGTGGCGGACTGGTAGGCCTTCCCTGAGGGGCGCGAATTCGAGGACTCGCCTGGCGCCGGCGGGCACGGGTCAACACCGGTGAGGTAGTTCCTTCCTCGGAGTGGAAGCGTGGCGTA
>DATBHD010000293.1:0-1595 GCA_036557635.1 Gemmatimonadaceae bacterium | reverse complement strand
GCCCAGTCCGAGGGCGAGCGTGAGGACGACGATGAACGAGAAGGCCGGCGTGCGCGCGAGACTGCGCGCGGCTAGCCGCGTCTCGCGGCTGATGGCATCGAAGAACTCCATACGGTTTCTCCGCTCGAGCATGGTGTCGTCGATCGACCGTGTTTCGTATCGGTAAGCTTGGAAGTCGCCGAAGCGACGGCGCGCTTCGCGCTCGGCGTCGGCGCGCGAGAGGCCCTCGCGCTCCATGAGGTCTTCAATACGACCTTCCAGATGAAAGCGCAGCTCGTCGTCGACCGCGTCGCGCAGGCGACGTCGCGTGTCCGGAAGCCGGAACACACGGCGGATGCGGTTCCAACTGTCGCCGATCACCGCGCGCTTCCCGTGCCGCGTGCGTTCACGACGAGGCCGACGACGTTGGTGTACTGCGACCAGCGCGCGATCTCGTCGGCGAGGTGTTTACGCCCCTTGGCGGTGAGGCGGTAGAACTTTGCTTTCCGCTTTCGCTCGGTGTAGCCCCACTCGGCATCGAGCCAGCCTTTGTCTTCCATTCGGTGGAGGGCGGGATAGAGCGCGCCTTCCTCGATCTGGAGTTGCTCACGCGTCGTCTGCTCGATCCAGCGAAGGACGGCGAGGCCGTGCATCGGGCCCCAGGACAGGGTCTTGAGGATGAGGAGATCGAGCGTACCGCGAACGAGGTCGAGTTCCATTTCTTCCTCGGGGCCAGGGCCAGTGCGAGATAACCTAAGGTTCTTAGGCTTGGACAGCGAGAGGCCCGAAAGGGTTCGCCGTGTCATCTTGCGCCCGTGGGTGAGTCGTCGAAATTGCGATCGTCAGCGCAACGATTGGAAACCCGAAGACCGAGAATGACGTCACGCCGAGCGTTCCTGGGCACCGCGGCGATATCAGCCGCGGGAATTCCACTGGTGGGAACTGCCAGTGTGAATCGTCTGTTCGAACAAACTGCACCGCGAGGTTTGCTCGACCTCCAACGTCCACCCGACGCCGTCTTCGTTCAAACCGCGACCGGCGAGCTCGCACTCACGCGCGTCGCCGACCGGTGGACGCGAGACGACGTGAGCGTCGCGACCACGCTACGCGGCGGCGCGGTTCACGTCGCACTCGCGGCACCGGCGACGGCGGTCAAACGGATTCATCTCCGCTGGCGCGGCCCGCTTAGCGACGTTCGCCTCCTCCTCGGTGACGCGTGGGAGCGCGGATACGGCGATCTCGAATGGCGGGGCTGGGCCGTCGATCGCATCATGCCGTGGTACGTCGCCACGAGCGACGGATCGCTCACGCACGCGTACGGCGTTCGTACCGGCGCGAAAGCGTTCTGTTTCTGGCAAGTCGACCCGCAGGGCATCAGTCTCTGGGCCGATGTTCGCAGCGGTGGCGCTGCGCTCCAACTCGGCGACCGAGCGCTCGAGGTGTGCGACGTCGTTTCGCGGGCCGGCCGCGCGGGCGAGTCGGCGTACGCCGCGCTGCGAGCGTTTTGTCGCACGATGTGCTCGAACCCGCGATTGCCCGCGCAGCCGGTCTACGGCAGCAACGACTGGTATTGGGCGTACGGCAAGAATAGCGCGGAGACCGTGCTGGCCGACGCG
>DATBHD010000292.1:0-14896 GCA_036557635.1 Gemmatimonadaceae bacterium | reverse complement strand
GAATCTCCTCGACTCGATGCTGGCCGTCGGCGCCGAGCGGCGCGAGACGCAGTGGCGCGTGACGAAGGTGTTCGAGCCAAACGGCGAGCTGCCGATCGCCGGGGCGGGGACCGAATGAGCGCCCCCCTTCGTTCCACCGCGGTCGCGACGGTCGAGTCCAGCGTCGAGCGTCCGGCCGTGCCGTACGTGCTCCGCTCGCGCACGGCCGAAATCCTGAACACGGATGAGGCGCGCGCGCAGATCGCGCCGTTCATTCCGCGCGGCGTCGACTTCAACCAGGTCATGCTCGAGGTCCACCGGTGCGCGACGAACGTACCCGAGATCCTCGAATGCACGCCGCCGAGCATCATCCAGGCGGTCGGCCAGGCCGTGCAGACCGGGCTCACGATCGGCAAGACGATCCATCTCGTGCCGGTGAGCGTCAGCGTCGGCAAGGGCGACGACAAGCGCTACGAGAAGCGCCTGCAGGCGTGGACCGACTACAAGGGCGACATCGAGCTCGTGCTCTGGTCCGGCGCCGCGCGGCACATCGACGCGCACGCGGTCTATCAGCACGACGTCTTCGACTACGATCTCGGCGACAACCCATTCGTGAAGCACAAGCCGGTGCTCGATTCGTCGAAGCGCGGGCCGATTATCGGCGGCTACTGCATCGCGTTCCTCAACGCCAGCGGCACGCTCAAGAAGATCACCGTGCTGTCGATCGCCGACGTCGAGAAGGTGCGCGCGAAGAGCAAGCAATGGAATCCGGACAAGGTGAAGGTCTGCCCGGATTGGTACGTCGAGAAGACGTGCGTCCATCGCAACTGCAAGACGCTGCCGAAGAATCCGCGGCTCGCGTCGGTCATCGCGATGATGGACGCGCGCGAGGCGCACGACCGCGGCGAAGACTTCACCGTCGAGCTCGACCCGGCGAATCGCATCGAAGCTCAACCGTCCCGAGCGGCAGAGAGTGCAGTCTCGCCGCTGGTCGCTCACGAAGACGCGGCAGCGCATCACTCCGCGTCGGTGACGGTTGAAGAGCCGAAGGCGCCGAGCCGCGCCGCCGCGTTCCTCCTGCCGTTCGGCAAGACGCTCAAGGGCAAGCCGCTCGGCGAGCTCACGGATCAGCAGCTTCGCGACGGCTATGCGTGGGCGAAGGAGAGCGGCGATGACGGGCTCGCGCAGTTCATCGCGATGGCCGAGGAGCTGATGGAGGAACGTCGGCTCGCGAAGGCAGGCGAGGAACCGCTCTGATGCAGACCGTCGCCATCATCCTCCACAGCGATCGGCATGTCGATCCGGAGGTCGTCGTATTCGCTTCGCGCGACGACGCGATCGCGGAGGCACGACGCCGCGCGCAGGAATGCAATCGCTTCGGCGACATGCGCGAGCAGCTCACCGCGTCCATGCAGCGCAGCGGCTGGATCTACTTCGCAACGTACGGCGAAAGCAACTCGATTCGCGTCGAATTGAAGGACGTTCGATGAAGCTCGCCCATCTCGCCGACCTGCATCTCGGCTTCCGCCAATACGAGCGGATGGCCGCCGGCGGCGTGAATCAGCGCGAGCTCGACGTCGAAGTCACGTTCGCCCGCGTGATCGACTGCGTGATCGAGACCGCGCCCGATGTTGTTGTCGTCGCCGGCGATCTCGTGCACTCGCCGCGGCCGTCGACCAACGCGATTCTCGCGCTCGAGGATGGGTTCGCGCGCCTCACGGAGTCGCTGCCGCGCGCGATCATCGTCGTCGCGGCCGGCAATCACGATCTCAGTAAGACCATCGGCGACAAGTGCATTCTGCTGTCGCTGAAGCGGTTCGGCGTGCATGTCGCCGATCGGGCCGCCGTCCGGTTCTACTTCGCTGATCGCGATCTGTCGGTCCTCGCCGTGCCTGACGCACCGGGGCTCGTGCGGCCGCCGCTCTCGCCGGATTCGCGCGCGCGCTTCAACGCGCTGTGCCTGCACGGAGAAGTGCAGGGCGCGAAGCAGGGCGGGGCAGAGCATCGCGTCTCGACCGTGGAGATTACGCGTGACGAGCTCGGCGCCGATGCGTGGACCTGGTGCGCGTTCGGCCATTATCACCAGTTCGAGCAGCTCGCGCCCAACGCCGCGTACTCAGGCTCGATCGACTACACGAGCTCGAACATCTGGCAGGAGATCCGGACGCCGAAGGGCTTCGTGCTGGTTGATCTCGAGACGAGGGATCTGCAGTTCGTCGAGGTCGCGCCCGCGCGGCCCGCG
Organism: Gemmatimonadaceae bacterium; assembly: GCA_036557635.1. Taxonomy (GTDB): domain Bacteria; phylum Gemmatimonadota; class Gemmatimonadetes; order Gemmatimonadales; family Gemmatimonadaceae; genus AG2. The sequence continues at coordinate 12,675 of DATBHD010000292.1, read as the reverse complement.
GTCGATCTCTCGCCCATCGACGCGACAGAGCTCGGCGCCGCGGACGTTGACGCGAAGATCCTCGAGGCGACCGAGGGATCTGCAGTTCCGATCGACGACGCGATCGTGCGCCTCCGGATCAGCGGCATCACGCGGGAGACCTCGCACGCGCTCGATCAGAAGCAGCTGCGCGCGATCAAGCGCCGGGCGCTGAACTTCCACATGGTCGAAGATCGCCCGGCGCGCATCAGTCCAACGTCCGCGGCGTTCGTCCGCGCGATGAATCGGCGCTCCGTCGACGAGCGCGTGAAGGACAATCTCTCGACGCGCAGCCTCGCGGGCGACGTCGATCGCGATCGGCTTGTCGCTCTTGGCGCCGAGTACTTGGCCAAAGCGGGCGAATCGGAGCTCGCGAAATCCACCACGGCAGTGACGGAGCTCGCCGCCATCACCACCACCGAACAGAGGAAAAGCGCATGACGTCGAAGTGGGAGGGCTGAGCGATGGCGCGACGATTCGCGACCGGGCGACGAAAGAAGGAACCACCGCCGCCGCCGAAAGCATCGACGAAGGCGCTGGCGAAGCTGCCGCCGACGCTTGAGCAGTTCATGCCCTCGTTCCAAGCCGCGTTCAAAGACCACGCGCTGCTCGTGACGTGGGACGATAGCAAGCGCTTCGTCCAGGCCGAGCAGCCCGCGGCGATCGGCCGCGTGCTCGTGAAGTCGCTGCACGTCCATCTGCGCGAGGCCGAGATCGGCTATCTGTTCCGCAAGGAGATCAAGCACCGCGGCAAGCACGTGTGGGCGCAGGCCAGCAAGGTCGGCGGGAAGCTCGGGCACTACAGCGAGAAGAACCTGCTGATCGAAGTGAATTGGATGACGTGGCTGGTGCTCGAGCCCGCGCGTCGGATCGCGCTGATCGATCACGAGCTGTCGCACTTCGGTCGCGAGGAGACATCGAAGGGCGACACGAAGTACACGCTCATCCCGCACGATCTCGAGGAGTTCGACGCGATCGCGCGGCGGTGGGGGTCGTGGCGGCCGGAGGTCGCGCACTTCGCGAACGCGCACGCGGAAGGAGCCCAGCTTTCATTGTTCACTTCACGACTGATGCAGACACGTCCAGCCATCGGTCAGCGCGTGCGCGTGCTCGGGAACGCGCGCCTGAAGCACGCCGCCGACAAGCGCGGTGAGGTCATCCACCACTACCCGGATGGCATCGCCTTTCGCGTGCGGCTCGACGCCGACGCGAAGGAAGTTGTCTGCGATCCGGTCAACGTCGAGCCGGAAAAGGCGCATGCGTGAGACTCGGCTCGATACGTCCTTCCTCGATGATGCCCTCGACTTCGTGTCGCGCGAGGCGCAACACGCGGTCGTCGATTCGCTCGCGTGCCATCTGCACAACGATGGCTATCAGCTCCAGGGCAACACCGAAGCGAATGACGTCGAATGGTTTGCGCGCAATATCCATCAGCGGCGCCCGGGCGGTGGATTGCCCGGCGACTGGGATCACATCAGCGAAGCGGAGCGCGAGTCGTATCGCGCGGTCAGCCGCGCGGTGATCGATGCGCTGCCGGCCTTCCAGCTTCGTGTCGCGCATCGGCTGATCACGCTCAGCAAAGTCACGCGCGACATCGAGCGCGCGCTGCGGAGGCCATCTCGTGGCTAAGACCGCGACTCCAACCTGGTATGCGATTCCTGCCGGCACTCGCGGCCGCCCGTGCAACGGGCCGACGTGCTCCGCGTTCGTGTACTTCGTGAGCAATCCGAAGACCGGGCGCATGCTGCCGGTGCACGCCGACGTCGAGGGCGGCAAGCGGCCGAGCGAGACGAAGGACGTCGGACAGCTCGACATGCTGAGCGGCGGCGAAGCGAGCGTGTATCCGGGAAGAGGCATTTCGCATTTCCAAGATTGTCCAGACGTCGATCAGTTCACGCGAGGTGCGCGATGATCGCACTTCCGATCACAGATCGCGACGGCAAGGACGGCGTGATGCTGTTTATCACGCCCGACATGATCGCCAAACTCCAGGCGGGACAGGCGCTCGAGAGTCGCTGCCGCACGCTCGACGAGATGATCGGCCTGCGGACGATCGTCTCGTCCGCTACGCCGAGACCGACCTCGACGCGGCGCGCAAGGCGCAGGCGTTCGCGGGCGACGAGGTTGAGCTCCGCTTCACGTTTGTGACGTGTGACGCACCGCCGCGAGGTCCGCGATGAAATCGTACGATCGCGAGCCGCTCGATTGGTCATTCACGTATCGCGTGCGCGATGCGCGGGTCACGCTCGGCGCGCCGTCCACCGTCGCGACGGACACCGGGGCGCTCGGCCTCTGGACGACGTGGCGCCAGGGGCGCACGTACGCCATTCGGTGCCGGATCAATCTGAGCGAGGAGTGGTTCGCCGCGGCGCTGCTCGCGTCACTCGATACCGATCCGCCGAAGGTGCGCGCATGAGGACCGAAAAAAATCTCGCGAAGGTGTTCGCGATGGCGCTGCGCAAGGTGGTGGCGGATCTCCGCGCCAGTGTCTGGATCAGCGCGCCGTGGGCGCCGGTCGAGACTGCATATACCTCGATCGAGTCCATCGCCGAGGAGCTCGAGAAGTACTCGGCCGACGGCGAGGCGCACGACTGGCAGGGGAGCTACGAACTGCTGCGCGACGCGATCGCCGAGCACCTGGGCGACTACATCGAGGAAGACGATGTCGCCGAGGAGGCGATCTATGTCGCCGCGATCGAGCGCGTCGCCGTGCTGCTGGGCGCGCAGCAGGAGTCTGGGACCTGTGACGCGTGCCAGGCGGAGAGCGATACGCTACTCGTCGTCGAGTCCGTTGCCGGCGCGCCGGGTCGGGTATGCAGCCAATGCGTGACGAGTATTCCACTGATCGAGCCGGATCCGGACGGAGGCCGCGGCTGATGGCGCTCGAGTACTCCGTCACCGAGCTCCCGCCGGTCTGGCCTGGCAAGAAGACCAGCTATCGAAAGCGTGCGCCCTTCAAGACGCAGTGGGCGCGCACGATCGATCTGCTCGAGCGCGAGCTGAAGCACCTGGGCGCGCGGAAGGTGCAAATCGCGTGCGAGATCCAACTCGGCGATCTCCGCCAGGACGGGCAACTGCGCGCCGATGCGCGACCTGGTCCGGCGGTGATCCTCTCGTTCCTCGATCGCGACGGCCAGCGCCAGGCATACCCGTGCGACACCTTCGCCTGGTGGCAGGACAACCTCTACGCGATCGCCGTCGTGCTCGAGGATCTGCGTCGCGCGGAGCGCTACGGCGTCCAGTCGGCGCTCTTACGCGCTGGATTCAAGGCGCTGCCCAACGCCGGCGCGACGACACCGACGCTCAACACGACCCAGGCGGTTCATCTGCTGGCCCGCCTCGGCAACTATGAGGGTTCGCTGACGGACTACACGCGGGCGACGCTCGAGTCGCCCGACTGCGCCCGGGACAGCATTCGCCGCGCGCGAGCTCGCGCACATCCGGACGCCGGCGGTCGCAACGAAGACTGGACGCTGCTGCAGGAAGCGGAACGCATTCTCCGCGCGCACCACGGCGGCGCACTATGACAACGCCGATCAAGACGGAGCCTCGCGAGATCGTCACGTATCCGCGCGACGCGATTCTCGAGATCCCGCACGTCTGCCTCGCGCTTGGCGTGAGCGAGAATACGCTCCGGGACATGGACCTGCCGTGCTTTTACGTCGGCCAGCGACAGCGGTTCGTGTGGGGCCTTGTCCTCGACGAGCTGGTGCGACGCTCGGGCGTCGACGCGCAACCCAAACTCCGGCGCGTTCGATGACGCCGGATACGCTGATGATCGATCGCATCTTCAAGGGCGTCGGCCGGATCAAGCGCCGAAGCGGCACGACGGCGCCGGCGATGCTCCGGAAGATCAATCGCGCGCTCACGGAACTGTACGAGGAGGGGCGACTCGACGTCCTGCGTGCGCTGCGCGACGGCAAGCTCACGCCGATGCAGGTCTATGACGCGAATCGCCGCCGGGCCCTCGGCGAGCTTCCGGTCGGCGACGCGCTGCCGGAGATCAAGACCGCCATGGTCAAGTGGATCGAGGACGCGCGCGACGACTATTCGCCAAAGCACGTCGGCAATCTCGAGACGGCGCAGCGCCTCTTCGAGAAGCACAATGCGACGGCCCGCATCGCGGATCTGCCGCGCGTCCTCGAGGAGCTGCGCGCCAGCTACGGCAAGAAGCATCCGCGGTCATTCAACCTGGCCCGCGACGCGGCGCGAGCGTTCACGCGCGCAACGCTGAAGAAGTCGCATCCGGTCTATGTCGCGTGCGCGGCCGTCGAGCCCCGGAGTGTACCGAAGGCGCCGCTCCGGCGACTGCTCACCGTCGATGATATGCTCGAGTACTTCCCGAACGCGGCCGAGAACAAAGTCGACGCGATCGCCTGGTCGATGGTCACGACCGGCATGGGATCGAAGGAGCTCTGGGGTCGATGGGAGACGCAGAGCGATCGCGTCCACATCAAGGGCACGAAGCGCGACGCGCGGGTGCGTGACGTGCCGCTCGTCCGCGCGCCGACGGTGCCGCAGCTCTCGCGCGATCGGTTCGAGAAGAACTTCCGCACGCGATTCGACGGCGCGATCACACCGTACGATCTGCGTCGTACCTACATGCGATGGATGGAGCAGGCCGGCATTCTGCGCACGCGGCGAAAGCTCTACATGGGCCACGCCGCTGGCGATGTGTCGGATCTCTACGAGCGATCGGAGATCACGACGTTCCTCGTCGAGGACGCGAAGAAGCTGCGCGCGTTCCTCGGACCGAAATTCGAAACGAGTCACCCACTTTCTCACCCAGTTGCACTGGCCAACTGAGAAAAGACACACATGCTAACTCATTACGCTGCAACGAACTGGGGCGGATGGACTCGAACCATCAACTTCCCGATTAACAGTCGTAAATCGGGCGCGCGAGGCCGAATTGAGCGGCTCAACGCGGCGCGAGTTGCCTCAGATTCCGGCAGAACTCCCCCAGAAAGTCACCCAGTAAATCACCCTCGCTGAGCGCGTCGAGACAGCGTGAATACGCTCCTCGACGCGCCCGCCGAAGTCGCGAGCGATCTGCCGCCAAGCCGGCGACCGACGCTTTGCGCTGCCTGCGAACGGCCGATTAAGCCGTTCAACGTGCTGTGCATCGACTGCGGCGCCAAGGCGCCGCCGGTGCTCGTCCGCGCCTATCACTCGGCGCTCAACGCTGTGCGCACCGAAGGTCAACCTGAGCGCGTGCTCGAGGTCGCGATCGAGCGACTCGTTGCTGGCGTGCGCGGCGAGCCGCTGCCCGACGCCCCGTACACGCCGCTCCAGTCATCCGCGCCGCCAGCTCCCGCCGAGCTCCCGCGCTCGATCCTCCCGCCATCTGACGACGACGACATGAAAACGCGCACGATCACGTCTACCTGCAACGGCTGTAAGCGAGAGTTCGAGTTTCCATACGTCGGCGGCCGACTCCGGCGCTGGTGCGACGACTGCAACGCGAAAGACAAAGCAGCCAAGCCCGCGAAGGAGAAGCGCGAAGAAGTCCGCATCGCCGGCGAACAGTCCTCGGCCTCAGCGACGGACGGATCCGGCGCCATCTCGCTTCGCGGATGCGCGCGCGGGCATTCAGGCGGACCTCGATGCACTCGAGGCACGGCGGAAGAAGCTGGTCGATCTGCTCGGGGCGCTCGACGCGTACGAGGCGGCGGAATGAATCAGTGCTCCGGCGCTGGCGGGCGCGGTTGCGCATGCCCGTTCCACGTTCGCTTGCGCGAGCGCCATCGCGGATATGCGCGAGCGCGACGCGCCAAACGTCTCGACGAGGAAATGCAGACCGCGGCGACGTGCCCCCGACGACAGGGCTCGAGCACCTGCGGCGGCCGCATTCGCGTCGACGTCGTCGAATTCGGAAAGACGAAGCTCACGTGCGAGCGATGCGAGCGACGGACGCGCGGCATCTGCCGGGATTGTCCCGCGCGCGTCTACGGCCAGGTCGGCAAGGCGATCCGATGCGCGCGTTGTGCACGAGTCGCGACGCGCGAAGCGGTTCGCGCATCGGAAGCGCGTCATCACGACGAACGCATCGAGAAGTCGCGCGCGTACTATCGCGACAATGAAGAGGTCCGCCGCCGGCGCAACGAATACAAGCGTGCCTGGCGGAAGGCGAATCCGGAGAAGGTGCGCGCCCAGAAGAAGCGCTACGTCGATCGCCACGCGGCGAACCCGAACAGCCGCTACAACCGATACCACAAAAAGTACCGGACGCGCTATCGAGAGCAGAAGCGCGAGCTCGAGCGCGATCGACTGCAGGCCGTCGCGGCGCCGCGGACCGCGCGGCCGTGCACGCGATGCGGGAAGTCGACGCGCTGGCGACCGGTTCACAAAGGACACGCGGGCAAGCCGTGGACGGTGTGCACGAAATGCCTCCATCCCTGCGAGCGAAAGACGCGACTGCGCAATCGCCGGCGTGCACTCGCGCGCGCGAAGGCGTGGCTCGACTCAATTCCAGATCCGTCGCGCATTCGTCGCCCGCCGACGGCGGCGGTCCGCGGACCAGGCTGGGAGCGGACGTGCATCACGCCCGGGTGCGACACGGTGCTCACGCATCGCAAGAAGAAGTGCACGAAGTGCCGTCAGCGTGACGCGCAGGCGGCGAATCAAACGCTCGCCCACCAACGCGGCCGCGGCCGTCGCACCGATCTCGAAGGAGCTGTCGCATGAGCGTGTCGCGTCGCGTTCGTTTCGCGGTTCTCACGCGCGATCGGTTCACATGCCGCTACTGCGGCCGCTCGGCGCCCGGCGTCGAGCTCCAGGTCGATCACGTCTATCCGGCCAGTCGTGGCGGATCCGACAAGATCGAGAACCTCGTCGCGGCATGCAGAGACTGTAACGCGAGCAAGAGCGACAAGGTGCTGCCCCCGATGCCGCGGCCGATACCGCCGGAGCAGCTCGTGGCCGTCGAGGCGACACCACAACTCAAGCTGCTCGCACACCCTGATCGCTGCAATCGCTGTCGCAACATCCCATACGCTGAGGCCTTCACGTCGATCGACACAGAGACCGGCTATTACGCGTTCTACGAATGCGATCACTGCGGCCACTGCTGGCGCACGTATTGGGCGGCCGAGCACCGGATGACCGTCGAGGATGCCGAGCGGACGCGGAGCACGCTCTGGGAGGTCGCGCCGTGAAGTTCCTCGCGATCAAGGGCTTTAGCAAATTCCAACACTACAAGGATCGGCGGCCGCCGTGGATCAAGCTGTACAGCGCGCTGCTCGACGATCAGGAGTTCATGGCGCTGCCCGAGGCCGCACAGGCGCAGCTCATGAAGCTCTGGATTCTCGCGTCGCAGATGGGCCATCCGCTGCAGAACGACGCGAAGTTGCTCGCCGGCAAGATCGGCACGAAAGGCCGGTTCCACCTGGCCGAGCTGGTCGCGGTCGGCTTTCTCGTGCCATGCCCCGACACCGCTAGCGCGCTGCTAGCATCGGCGGAGGATTTTGCTAGCGAGCCGCTAGCAGATCCGGAGCATTCTGCTAGCAAAGTTGCTAGCAACACGCTAGCAGATCCGCTAGCAAAATCATCGCCTCGCGCGCGCGCGAATCGCGCGGACGCGCGTTCGCGCGAGAGGACAGAGGACAGAGGACAGAGTTCAGAGGGAGAAACTACTTCCTCCTCCTCGGGCGAAGCGGCGATTGCTGCGCGGCTGACGAGCGACGCGGACCGGAACGCGCTGACGGCTGTTGTGCGCAGCGTCGTGCAAGCGGGCGGCCTCGCGGACTCGTGGTTGGCCGAGATGGCCGCCACGCTCGACGCGATGCCGGGCCACGCGCCACTCACGCCGGCGCAGCTTGGTGAAGCGCTTCGCGATTACGTCGGCAACGGCGCGACACGTACGCCGCGGCTCAAACACTTCCGCGCGTTCTTGGAGCGCGCTGGCATCGAGCCGGACCCGAAACCCTCGCGCGCGGGCGCGCGCGCGCGCGAAGACGACAGCTATCAGCATGGCCATGACGTGCTCAATCGCCTGATGGACGAGGAGCGCGCCAAGGTCGCGTCGGGAGGTTCACATGGCTGAGCCGATCACCAAGCTCCTCGTGCTCCAGGAGCTCCAGCGGCTTCACACCGCTTTCCCGTCAGCGCCCGGGATGAAGAACAATCCCGAAGGCACCGCGGCGATCTACTGCGACGGACTCCACGGCCTCACCGCCGACGCGCTGCGCGCCGCGGTGAAGATCACGATCGAGACCGAGAAGTATTTCCCGAAGGTCGCCGATCTTCGCTCGCTCGCCTGGGAGTGGACACGTCGGCATTCGAGCGACGTCACGCCCGAGCTCAAGAATCCGCTCTGGTGCGCGCGGTGTGGCACCGAAGCGCGCTGGCTCGAGCGCTGGCGGCCGCGGATCGATCCACGCACGTCGGCGCCGGTGCTCTCGACCGACGGGCAGTACATCGCCCTCGAGCGATTCGAGCGGCTGCTCTGCCACTGCGCGGCGCCGTGCGCATTCACGCCCGAGCTCGAGTTCGACGAGCCGTGGATGCTCCGCAGTCGCGTCACGCAGTGCATCGGCGCACGCGCCGGATCCGGTCGGCCATCGCGGATCGCCTTCACCGCCCCGCTCAGCGACGAGCGCCGCGCGGAGATGCACCGGCAGCTCGAATCCGCCGGCGCGATCGCGGAGAACATGGCGGCCGAGGCGCTCGAGCATGTCTGAGCGCTTTGTCCTCTCCGTCCCGCGATCGCCGGATCCGGATGCGTCGATCCCGAACCGCGTCCGTGTCGCGCTCCGCTCGGGGTGTGCGCGAGATCGCGATCGACCTCGGCCACGCTGGTCACTTGGACGACCGCGTGTGCCGGTCGATTCGCGATGCGTTTCTCTCGGTGCAGACCGATCCGCGTGAAGGCCCGCGGGCGAAGCTCGTGCTCACGAACGTCGACGACGCGCAGCTCGAGCAACTGCGCGCGCATCGCCTCACGCACTGCATTCCCGTCGAACGACGACAGCAATTCGAACTCACTTCGGAGGTCTCGCTGTGACGCCGGAAGACAAACGCAATTATCAGCGGTACCTGGACGCGCTGCACGCCGTGCAGTCGGCGATCGCGCTCGACATTGAGATCTCCGGATTGCACGACGCCGGCGCGGACCCGAAGCACCTGCGCACCGGCGTGAATTCGTGCTTGGTCGACAGCCTCGCCATCTCGAGACTGCTCATGGCGAAGGGCGTGTTCACCGAATCGGAGTACTTTGCCGCGATCGCCGACGCCGCGGAACAGGAGCAGCGATCAATGACCGAGCGCATGCGCCAGCGCGTCGGCGATCCGAGGATTTCCTTCGGATGACGGCGCTCACGCCATTCGACATCGCGCTCGCGGGGATGATCGCGCGGGGCATTCCGCGCGAGAAAGCGGCGGCCACGCTGCGCGCAGACCCGCGCTTCGCGCCCGAATCGCTCACGTCGAACACCGGCGTCGATCGCCGTGACCTGGTGCTCGAGAAGGAGGAGCAAGCGGAGATCGTGAAGCGGTTCCGCGTCTGTCGCTTCGCCGCCTACAACCTCTCGCAGGCGCGCGCGTCGAAGCAAACCCCCGGGCTGCCCGACACGTACTTCGTCCACACCGAGCGGCCGATGGCCGTGTGGTGGGAAGCGAAGCGGTCGATTGGCGGCCGCTTCTCGGATGCCCAGCGCGAGTTCGCCGCGCACTGCCTGCGCTGTCACATCCCGTACGGATCCGGCGATCGCTCCGACGCCGAGCGCTGGCTCGTCGCGCACCAATTCGCGCAGGTCATCGATGGCTCACTCTACTACCGACCCTGAGAGATCTCTCATGCGCTCCACTCGCAAAGCGGTATCCATCGCCTTCGGCCTCTTGCTCTTGCTCCTCATCGCGCCGCTCGCCTGGTCGCAGAAGCTGGCCGTCGTCGTGCCGCCGAAGGCCGCGGTGTACGACACCGTCGTGGCCACCGCGACCGCGTACGACGTCACCGGCCGTCGATCGCCGAGCTCCAAAGTCACGTGGGTCACGCGGCCGTCCGGATCCATCGTGATCAAGCCGGACAGCGCCACGAAGGGCCAGCTGGCGAAGATCATCGCCATCGCGCCGGGCGGGACGTACGCGATCGCGATCTGGGCGCGCAGCGACGGCAAGATCGTGCGCGATTCTGGGGAGGTCGAGATCGGTCCGCCGCTGCCGGTGTCGACGCAGCCGTTCTTCGGCGTGCGCTTGACCGAGCATGGGCTCGAGCTCGTGACCTCGCGCACGGATGCGACGAAAGGTCTCAAGGGCTGCATCTACACCGTGCAATACGATCGCGCGCACAACCCAATGACCGGAATTCCAGTCACGTATCGATCGACAAACACGGCCGTCGCGATCGTGAACGGCGAGAAGGGCAATCTGCCGAGCGAGTGTCCGGACACGACCGTCGATCCGCTCAAGCTCCCAGCCGTGCAACGATGAACACCGCGCCGGCCGTTCCGTCGACACACAAGCCGGACTACACGCGCCGCGTCTACTACGTGAGCGAGCAGCGCCACTTCGAGTGGACAGTGAAGTGCACGTGCGGCGCCGAGCGCACCGGGAAGACAAAGCAGGAAGTGAAGCACGCCTATCTCGTCCACGTCGAAACGCTCAGAACCTTGAATCGCTAGTCAGCATCCACAACCGACCAGGAGAGACGCACGATGTCGTACCAGACCGGAGATTACACCAACGCCGGCACCGTCAAGGGCGACGAGGCAATCGCACAGCTCGAGCAGCAGCTCGGGACGGACGGCCGCAACGATCGCGAAAAGGCCGCGATTCAACGCGCCATCGACGCGATCAAAGACGCGCAGTCCGGTGGACAGGTCGCGATCGTCAATATCAGCGGACATCTCCCGGCGGACGCTGACGGGAAGTCGCTGACCGGCGGCCACGAAAACGTCGCGATCAATATCTCGTGATGGCCGCAGCGATTCGGGCACCACAGCTCCTCTCGCTCGAGCCGGTTCTGCGATGCCCGAATCGTCGGTGCCTCCGCCGCGCTGACGAAATCGACGCCGATGTGCTCACGATGCGCTGCCGGCAGTGCAGCGCCGAATGGTGGGCGACGCGACTCCGGCCGGGAAATATCCGCGCGCAGCTGCTCGAGGATTTCGGTGATGAGTCATTCGTCGACTACCTGATCGGCATGTACGAACTCCCCGAATCGATCGATCGGCCGATGTACTGGCAGGTCTGGACGCGCCGCGATGGGCAGGTCGCCATCGCGAACGCGATGCCGGCGACCAGCATTCGCGATCGTGCGCGTATCTTTTTTCATCAACTCGTGTCGGGGCACCGCCAAGCATGATCGAGCTTGATGTCACCACCGATAACCGATCTGGCCTCGCCGGCATGATCAGCGGCCTCAATAGCCAGTTGCCGTACGCATACTCGCGCGCGTTGAACGCCACGGCCAATGACGCGCAGGCCGCAATCCAGCACGCACTGCCAAGCGAGTTCACCCTCCGGCAGCCGACCTTTATCACGCAGAGCATCTATCGCACACCAGGTGAAGACTTCGCGACGAAGACGAAGCTCGAAGCGACGGTGCGCGTGAATCCGGCGCGCAACTTCCTCGCGAAGTTCGAGGACGGCGGCGCGAAGACGTCGCAAGGCGGCCGATCGCTCGCGGTGCCAATCCTCCGCGAGAACAACAGGGAGCTGATCATCAAGCGTGGCGATCCACTCTCGGTGAAACGACTGATGGATTCGATCCAGAGTCGCAGCGGACGCGTGCTGCGCGCGCGCGTGCGCAAGGGTGTGCTCACCGTCAGCGCGGATGCGAACAAAGTCTTTCTCGTTCAGTCAGCCAAGGGGACGTTCATCGTGCAGCGCACAGGCTCTGGGCCGAGAGACACGCGCGTGCTGTATGCGTTCGAGCGCTCCGTGCCGATCAAGCCCCAGCTGCACTTCGACGAGATCGCGATGCGCGCGGCCCTCCAGTTCTGGGATCGAAACTTCGCCGAGGCGCTCGAGGATGCGATCGCGACAGCGCGATGACTGATACCAAGGCTTGCAACACCTGCATGCAAACAAAGCCGATTAGTTCATTCGGCTTCGGTGGCGGTCCGCGCAAAGGCCGCCGCGGCAAATGCAATGCGTGCAGGAAGACTGAGAAGCGGCGTCGATTGGGAGTGCCGACACGCGCGGAGTGGGCCGACAATCGAAAGCGCACGAAACTAGGGCGCGAGCTGCTCGCGCTCCTGAGGTCGCTCCTCAACGCTCGCTGCGATGCAGAAGGCGTTAAGCGATGTACGCCGCGCTATCGCGCTCGCTATCACACCGACCAGGGTTTCCGCGACAAGGAGATCGCTCGGCGCTGGAATAGAAAAGAGAGAGAAGGCAAGGTGGCCGCAGTGGCGCGGGACGGCTCGCTTACGCCCGCAGTGGTGAGACGACTGTTCGCCGTCGCACACTATTGCATCTACTGCGGAAAGGCGTTCGAACAGGATAAAACGCTCGAACACATCATCCCGCTGAGTCGAGGCGGAGCGCATTCGATCGAGAACGTTGCGATTGCGTGTCGATCATGCAACGACAGCAAGGGCACGCGAACACCGCTCGAGTGGGCGTTAGGAATATCTCATCGTCCAAGGGATCTCCGATCGGCTCCGGGACAGTGGGTCCCATTTGACCGGGTGCCGCCCGAGGGTCCGGACCGAG
>DATBHD010000291.1:0-3482 GCA_036557635.1 Gemmatimonadaceae bacterium | reverse complement strand
CTATCAACGGCTGTTCGAGCTGGATCCGTCGCTCCGTCGGCTGTTCACCCAGACGGACATGGCGGAGCAGCGGAAGAAGTTGATGCAGATGATCACGGTTGCCGTGCGCGGTTTGACGCGGCTCGATGAGTTGGTCCCCGCAGTGGAAGCGCTGGGTAATCGTCACGCGGGGTATGGTGTGACTGACGCGCACTACGACACGGTGGCGACGGCGCTCCTGTGGACACTGGCGCAGGGCTTGGGTGAAGGGTTCACACCGGAAGTCCGCGGAGCGTGGATCGAGACTTACAACATTCTCGCGACGGTGATGCAAAACGGCGCGAAGCAATCGGCGGCCTAGAACTAGGCGCTAGGCGAACAGTCTCGCGCGTCCGCGTGTCCAACCGGAGCGTAGGCCATCCTTCGGAGGACTCCGCATGATCGGCAATGTGCGCTCGGATGTGCGCTACGCTCTGCGGTCGCTGGTGAGACGTCCCACCTTTTTTCTTGCCGTCGTTGGGACGCTCGCTTTGGGCATCGGAGCGAATACGGCAGTGTTCAGCCTCATCGACGCCGTCGTCCTGAGGCCGCTTGCACTCGAGCATGTCGACCGCCTCGTCACACTGTTCGAAAGCGCGACGCGCAATCCTTACGGCGCCAGCGCGTTCTCGACATTCCGGACGATCCGCGAACGCGACACCGGCATTCAGGAATCGGCGGCCATCTTCACGACCTCTGTGTGGGTCGCCGACGCGGATGCCGTGGAGGAACACACCGCGGCCCTCGTTACGGATAACTATTTCCGAATTCTCGGCGTGCGGGCGGGGCGCGGTCGGCTCCTGGGGCCGGGCGACACGGCTTCCGCCGCGAGTCGCGTCGCGGTCATCAGCCATCGCCTGTGGACGACCCGGTTCGGGGCGAATGCCGCCATTCTCGGCAGACCGATCAAGGTTGCCGGACAGACGGTCAGCGTCGTCGGCGTCGCCGCTGAACGATTCGATGGAACCAGCCTCGTATCGCCGCCTGACTTGTGGCTTCCTGTCTCGCTCGTGCCGTCACTCCAACTCGGCGGTCTGATGTCGCGTCTAAATATTCTCGACGCGTCCACCGACGTGCGTGTCTTCACGATTATCGGTCGCCTCAGGCCAGGCGCATCAATCGCAACTGCAGAGCGCGACGTGAACTCCGTCGTGTCGAGTGCTGCCGAGGTGCTGGGGGCTCGCGGCCACTTCATCGTCGTCCCGATCAACCAAGGCGCGACGTCGCTTCGTGATCGCGCAGACCTGCTGCGCTTCATGCGTCTGCTCTTCAGCGTCGTCGCCGCGACGCTGCTGCTGGCGTGCCTGAACATCGCGAACCTGCTCTTTGTACGCGGCAAGGAACGCGCGAAGGAGATCGGCGTGCGTGCGGCGCTCGGAGCGGGATCGGGTCGGCTCGCGCGCGAGCTGATGACGGAGAGTGTTCTCCTCGCCACGGCCGGGGGAATTGCGGGACTAATCGCCGGCGAGCTCGCGCTTCGTCTCCTGTCGGCATTCGCGTTGCCGGGTGGTGTCACCATCGAGCAGCTTCATCTCGGCGTGAACGGGCGTGTCCTCGCCTTCACCGCTGGCCTGTCAGTGCTCACGGCGGTCGCGTTCGGCTTGCTCCCGGCCCTGCACGGGTCCCGGGTGAACGTGGTGTCGGTGATCCGCGACGAGGCGTTCGCCTCGGCGTCCAGTCCCGGACGCGGCGCGTTGCTCGCGCTCCAGGTCGCGATCTCCCTCGTGTTGCTCGTCGCCGCGGCGCTCATGGTTCGGAGCCTGCGACGCGGGCTCGAGACCGATCTGGGATTCGATCCGTCGCACCTCGCGGCGGTGAGTGTGCAGCCGCAGCTCGATGGCCGTCAAGCCGACAACGCGCGCCTCGCCGACGAAGTACTGCGCGTCGTCCGTGCCTCGCCGGGTATCCAGTCGGCGGCGGCCACGTCACATCTGCCGCTCGGGCCGAGCCGAGCATTGCCGTTCGCGCCCGGCGCAGCCGGAACTGTCCCCGCTGCGGCGCGTCGCACCGTAATGCTGTATCTCGCCAGCGTGTCGCCCGACTACTTCCGCGTGCTCGGCGTGCCGGTTGTGCAGGGCCGCGGTTTCGGGGGCGAGGATCGGACGGACGCGTCGCGCGTCGTCGTACTGAACGAGTCAGCCGCGCAGTCGTTCTTTCCTGGCGAGTCGCCAATCGGAAAGCAGATCAACTTCCTCGACGATCGCACGTACACCGTGGTGGGTGTGGTCCGCGACACGAAGTACGTCTCGCTTCAGGACCGGAGTGTGGCGTTCGCGTTCGCACCGCTGGCGCAGGAGGAAGTGCGTGGCACATTGATGTTCGTGGTCCGCGCCGATGAGCCGCACGTCGCCCTGCGTGCTGTGCAGAATGCCGTGACGAGCATGGCGCCGGCCTGGAAACTCATGCGTCCGCGCGTGGTGCGCGATCAGGTCAACGCCGTCCTGATGCCGCAGCGCGTCGGCGCCGTGCTGCTCTCCGTCTTCGCCTTCGTTGCGTTGGTCGTCTCGGGCGTCGGCATCTACGGCACCGTGGCGTACGCCATGGAGCGCCGCCGCTCTGAGATCGGCGTGCGCATGGCGCTTGGCGCGCAGTCGTTCGACGTGCTGCGCTTGGTATTGCGTGAGTTCAGCAGTGCGCTCGCGGCCGGTCTCGCCCTCGGCCTCGTGGGTGGCGCGGTGGCGGCGAAGCTACTGTCACACTTTCTCTATCAGATCGATCCTCTCGATCTGCCGTCGTTCAGTGCCGGCATATGCGGGGTGCTCATCGCCGCCATGACCGCCGTGCTCGTCCCCTCTGCGCGTGCGCTGAACGTGGATCCGGTGTGTGCCATGCGGTCGCAGTAAGCGTCGTAACTCTCACTCAATTGGAGCACTCGGCATGAATCGCATTCTCGGGTACGCCGCGATGATCGCCCTTCTCGCCACAACGCCCGCCGCGGCCTTCGCACAATCAGAGAGCGAGCAGACGAAGGCTGCTGGAGCGGTGTTTGACCGTTGGCTTACTCATCCCAAGGCGATAACGCTTGCCTCCGACCAGCGACACCGCGTGGACAGCCTACGCGGCGCCTACATCAAAGAGGAAGCGGGCCTGCACGGCGGAACCAAGGATGGTGCTGCCCGCATGCAGGTTGTGATCAAGGTGCGGGCGCTCGCGACCAAGTATCAGAAAGCAGTCCGCGACGGGCTCAAACCCGAGCAGCAAGCCGTATTCGACAAGAATCTCGATGCGCAGAAGGGAACAAGCTCTCCGACCAACGACGTCTTCAAACTAGACCGATAATGAGACTTGGCACGACGCCGGCACGGTTTGCCGCGGCCATCGCGGGCGCAAAAGCCGGTGACGTCTGGAACGAGCGAATTTTCGATCCGGAGGTGCGTATCGATGCCGATCTGGCCCAGGTTTGGGCGTATTACACGTTCCACTTGAACAAGCAGTTCAGCCACTGCGGCGTCGACGCGTTCATG
>DATBHD010000290.1:0-40495 GCA_036557635.1 Gemmatimonadaceae bacterium | reverse complement strand
AGAGCGGCAGGTTCTCCGCCTCGTCCTTGGCCGGGACGAGGACAGAAACGTCGATCGGGGGCGCGGGGTGCGGGGCGAGGGGCGCGGAGATGGCTGTGCTCACGATGCCGTGCTCGCGCAGCGACGAACTCACACGCGCTTCCGCATTCGAGCGGACAGAACGCCCAACTGGTCGCGGTATTTCGCCACGGTGCGACGCGCGATCTGGACGCCGCTCTCCTTCAGGATGTTCACGATTGCCTGATCGGTGAGCGGGTGCTTGGGATCTTCCTCGGAAACGAGCTTCTCGATCTGTGCCTTGATACCGCGCGCCGAGACGTCTTCGCCGGCGGTGGTCGAGAGACCGGACGAGAAGAAGAATTTGAGCGGCAAGACGCCGCGTGGCGTTTGCACGTACTTCTCGTTGGTGACGCGGCTGACCGTGGACTCGTGCATGTTGATGACCTCAGCCACTTCGCGCAACGTGAGCGGCTTGAGGTATTGGACGCCCTTCTCGAAGAAGTCGCGCTGCCGGTCGACGATGTAGTTCATGACCTTCAACATCGTCTGACGCCGCTGCTCGATGGCCTGGATCATCCAGTTCGCCGAGTTGAGCTTGTTCGAAATGAACTCCTTGCTCTCCCCCTCGAACTTCTTCTTGTCGCGCGCGATCTCCTGGTAGGCTTTGCTCAACTTCAAGCGTGGGAGATTCGCGTCGTTCAGGAAGACGTGATACCGCCCATCGATCTTCTCGACGATCAGATCGGGGATGATGTAGTTATCGCTCGCACTGCTATACATCAGCCCGGGCTTCGGGTCGAGCTTCTTGATCTCGTCGGCGGCGCGCTGCACGTCGGCGGGGCTGATGCCGAAGCGCTTGGAGATCTCGCTCCAGCGGTGGTTGATCAGCTCATCGAAGCAGTCGCGGACGAGGCGGAAGGGCACCGACTGCTCGAGACCGGCTTCGCGCAGTTGGAGCATGAGACATTCGCGCAGATCGCGGGCGCCGACGCCGGGCGGATCGAGGGTCTGAATCACATCGAGCATCTGCTCGACTTCGGGCAGCGTGTAGGTCGGCAGCTCCTCGAGATCCGGGTTGATCTCCTCCGCGACCTTGGCGACGGTTTCGTTGATGCTAATCTGGATGTCGTTCAGCGGGCAGGCGAGATAGCCGTCTTCGTTGATGTTGCCGATGAATTCTTCGGCGAGGAGTTGCTGGCGAGGAGACAACTCCAGCAAGGCGATCTGATCCCGGAGGTGATCCGACAGATCGCGCGTGTCGACGGTGACCGGCTCGTAGTACTCGCGCTCCTCGTGTTCCTCGCGGCGGCCGCCGGCGTCGAAGCCGTCGAGGAGAATTTCCTCCCAATCGATTTCGTCGTTCGCCTTGTCCTGCTCCGCGGGCGTTTCCGCTTCGGGACTTTCCTCCTCTTCCTCCTCCTCTTCCTCCATCTCGACCATCTCGAGGAAGGGATTGTTCAACAGCTCCTGCTTGAGGTGCTGCTGGAGGTCCAGGAGCGGCATGTACAGCAGGTCCATCGCCTGATACAGGCGTGGATTGATCTTCAGTTCCTGCTTGAGCTGCGTGCTCTGCTGGAGACCAGCTTTCATTGTACTTCGGAACCTCCGTGACCATTGAATGGCGGCGGTCCAATCGGTGTCACGGGAGCGCCGGAGCCCCCAGTCGAGCCGTCGCCATGACCATTGCCGTCGGTGCTCGAGAATCGCGCACGCAGCCGCGCGGTCAGCGTCGGGCCGAGATAAATGTCCGCGACCGTGTCGTCGAACACGAGCTCGCGAACCGTCCCCGACACCTTGACCTGACCATCAAACATGATGTACGCTCGGTCGACAATGTCCAGGGTTTGCTCAACGTTATGATCGCTGATCAGCACTCCGATTCCGCGGTGACGCAGATTGGCGACGATGCTCTGAATGTCGTGCACGGCGATTGGATCGACGCCCGCGAAGGGCTCGTCCAACATCATGAATTTGGGACGGGAGACGAGGGCGCGGGTGATCTCCAGTCGTCGGCGTTCGCCGCCGGACAGAGCGAATGCTTTGCTCTGTCGAAGGTGCTTGATGCTCAGCTCGTCCAGCAGCGTTTCGAGGCGTTTCCGCCGCTCGGCATTGGAGATGGGTAACGTCTCGAGAATCGCCAGGATGTTGTCCTCCACCGACAGCTTTCGAAAGATGGAGGGCTCCTGCGAAAGATACCCCACTCCACGCCGTGCCCGCTTGTACATCGGCATGGTTGTGATGTCTACTCCATCCATGCTGATGCGGCCGGCAAAGGGCTGGATCAACCCGACGATCATGTAGAATGTCGTGGTCTTCCCCGCCCCATTCGGGCCCAGCAATCCGACAATCTCCCCCTGTTGCAATCGAAGGGCCACGTCGTTCACAACTTTCCGGCGACGGTAGATCTTTACGAGACCAGATGCCTCGAGCACGCTCGTCGCCGCTGCCGCTGGCTGCGCGCTCGTCGGGGTAAGGTGCTCGCCGGTTCGCCGTAGAATCGCGGCCAGCTCGCGACGAACCGTCGGGTCGCGCCAGTAGGCCTGCGTAATCTGAATGCGCGCATCCGGTGCGTTGAGCCCCTTCGGCGGCAGGACGATCACGCCTACGGATACCAGGCGCGGGAGCACGGACGCCGCGAGGTGTTTCCTCACTTCGTCGAGGCTCAGGCGGCCGGCTTCACGCTCCGCGTCGCGTCCAGACGCGCGCATCGCGGCGAGGTGATCGTCGCGGTAGATGATCGCTGCCTGATTGAAATCGGAGGACCCCTGCGCGTCGGCGGCCATGATCAGCGCATGGAGCGCGAGCGCGAGCGAGCGGTCGCCGTGCTGAGCCTGATCGAGGAGCGCGCGAATGCGACTCGGGAGGTCGATGTCGCTCACGGCCGACGGACTCCGGGAGTGGGCACGGGCCGCGTGGGCGGGCGAGCGGGATTTCGCTGCCCCGGTCGCGCGTTCGCGCGACCCGTGGTGTCGGCGGAAGGCTCGAGGTAGATGCCCGCCACTTTCCCATCGACCGCGATCCGCGAGACCTTCTGCTCCTCGAAGGAGATCGTGATCACTCGCCCCTTGACGTAGTTGATGGCCGGCCGGTGCAGCGCGGTGTCTTGGGGGGCGAGGTTGTAGAAGGCTTCGGCGCTGTCGGTCGATACGAGTTTGCGAATCGCGGGCCCCTTGGTCGTATCGACGGGGGGAATCGTGTCAAAGTACGCGACGATGGTGTCGCCGCGGAGCCAGTTGGTGGTATCGGCGCGGAACGACGTCGAATCCGCACGACCCTCCGCGAACGCCTTGTGCAGCGCGTGCACTTCGCGAACGCGCTGACTCGGCATCTGCACGTCGAGCGAATCGGCGACCATGTTTTGCGTCGGCGAATTCGCGTGGGCGCGGCTCGCGCCCCACGCATACGCTCGCTCGAGCGAGTCCTCTCGGATGCGCAGGTCGATCGTGTCCGCGCGAAGGGTGAGGTCCTGGCTATTCGCCTGCGCCTTGGAGCGAGACAGCACCCGCTGGAGCTTCTTGTTCTTGGAGAACAGATCGATGCGCTCACCCACGAGGCGAAATGGGCGACTTTTCGTTCCGTTCACGACCGGATTGCCCAGCAGCTGCATGATCTCGGTGCCCGTGTTGATGAACGATGAGTCGCTCGTGGAGTTGATCTCGGGGCGCGTGATCTGCACGGACCCCGAGCCATAGATCAAGCTATCGCCGTCCATGAAGATGGTGTTGGCGACGACGTTGATCGGGGGCTGCTCCTTTCCCGACGTGTCGCGCTGCACGATGGTCACCGTCGGACGACCGGTCGCGGTCGTTTGGGGGCGCGTACGAATGCGCGGGACGGCGCGTTTGTAATCGACGAGTGGGCCCGTGAGGGTCGATCCACTCGGGAGTCGGCCATGCACGTTGCCCTGGGCAACGATGCGCTCTTCCGCTGTGTAGTAGGTGAGGAAATCGGAGGTGAGACTCAGGCGCGGCTCGTCGTAGCTCACGTGGCCTACCAGAAAATTGCGCTTCTCGTCGCCGTAGAGCTCCGCACTGTCGGCTTTGAGCGTTATGCCACGGCTTGGGCAAACAACGACGAGTCCCCCGCCGACGAACGTGTTGTACTCCCCGCTCGGGAGCTTCACGCCATAGCTACGTGTGTCGTTCGTAGGTTTGGTCGTGCAGCGTGTGCGATCCTGCGCCTGTGCGGAGGAGACGACGGTCGCGCACACAATGGCCGCAATGACCAACGCTCGCGGCATTACGTGCCCGGCAAGGTGATCGGAGCGCTACCCCCACACGCTCGGAAGCAACGGAAATGCTTGAGATCCGGATCCGCGGAGAAGCCGATTCCGCGCTGTTCGCGATCCCCCGCCTTGAGCCGGAACGAGGTGTCGCTGGTAACCTCGTTCGCGAGCTGATTGAACTTGAGATGGGGTGACGTGAGCATTTTGCCGTCCAACGTCGTGACGACGACGTTGCCGAAGCCCTCGAGGATCGAGGTGCGCGTGTCGTAGAGGCCTCTATCGGCGCGCATCGTTCCGTTCGGTGCGCCGGTCTCGGTGTTGAACTTCACGCGCGCATTGCGGAAGTCGAATTTCGTCTGGTCGTTGAAGACGTACATGGTGTCCGCGAGGAGCTCGCCCTTCTGGACGCCGTTGGCGGTGAGCAGGGTCCGCACGCCAAAGCCGATTTGCTCGGCGGTGTCGGCGTCAGACTGCGGGCTTACCGGCGGACCCTTGGTCTCGGTGCAGGCGCCCGCTCCCGAGACAGCGCACGCGATGACGAGGCAGGCGGCAAGATGCCTAACGCGCTCCACCGGACTCATACGACGCGCGCTCGCATCAGGTCGTGCAGGTGCACGACGCCCACCAGCTCCTCATTGTCGTTCACAACGGGCATCACCATGATTCCGTGCTGCTCCATGCGATAGACGACGGCGCTCGCGAGCTCACCCGCGCGAGCCAGTTTGGGACTGCGTGTCATGACATCGCGAACGGCGGCGGACAGGAAGTTGCCGGCCTGCTCGACGAGCCGGCTGAGATCTCCCGCGGTCAATACCCCATCGACGCGCTTTCGTGCGTCGACGACGATGGCAATGCCTCGGCGCCTCGCAATCATGACGACCGCCTCCCGCATCGTGTCTCCGTCTCGGAGGATCGGGAGTTGGTCGCGGAGCATGATCTCGTCGACTTTGGTTACGAGCGAGCGGCCGAGCGCGCCGCCTGGATGAATCCGGGCGAAATCCTCGCGGCGGAATCCCTTTTCCTGGAGCAGGGCGACGGCGAGCGCGTCGCCGAGGGCAAGCGCGGCAGTCGTACTGGTCGTCGGAGCCAGATCGTGGGGGCAGGCCTCCTCCTTGACGCTCGCGTCGAGAACGACATCGCAGTGCCTGGCGAGCGCGGAGCGGACGTCTCCGGTAATGGCGATGATGCGGACGCCGAAGCCCTTCAGGTGCGCAACCAGGGCGAGTAGCTCATCGGATTCGCCACTCTTCGAGATGAGGATGGCTACATCGTTGTTGCCGACCATGCCGAGGTCGCCGTGGACGCTGTCGACCGGATGGAGAAACGTGGCCGGCGTTCCGGTCGACGTGAGAGTCGCGGCGATCTTGCGACCGATGAGACCGGACTTGCCCACGCCGCAGACAATGAGACGTCCCTTGCAGGTGTGCATGAGCTCGACCGCGCAGGCGAACTCCTCGCCGAGTTTGCCCTCGAGCGTGGCAAGTGCCTCCTTCTCGAGGCGCAATACGCGGCGACCGCGGTCGACGATCTCCTCGTGCTTCATCGGCGGTCCCTTCCAGGCGACGCGCGCCGAGCGGGACGACCGCGCCGTCGATCCTTGCCATCTGTGGCTCGTTCGGCGACGTATGCCTCGTAGAGCGCTTCCCATTCGCCACGCGCTTTGAGCAGCAGCTCGGCGAACTCACGCACGGCGCCGCGGCCGCCGCTTCTGGAGAGCGTCAGACGGCAAACGCTCACCACTTCGGGAATGGCGTTCGCGACGGCAACCGGCAACCCGACGGTCCGCAGAATTGCCAGGTCGGGAAAGTCATCGCCGATGAAAGCCGTGTGCTCCGGCGCGATCTTGTGGCGCTCGAGGATCCGTCGCAAGGCGGGCAGCTTGCGCGCATACGCATCCTGCGCGACGTCCTCGATCTCGAGCTCCGACGCGCGGAGCCTAACGCTATCGGAGACGCGTCCGGTGACGATGGCGACGCGGATGCCCGCCTTGCGCAGAAAGTGAATGCCGAGGCCGTCCTGAATGTCGTAACGCTTGAACTCGAGCGGTTTGCCGTCGACGGCGCCGAGGTAAATCCCACCGTCGGTGAGCACACCGTCGACGTCGATGCCGACGAGACGGATCGCGCGGGCGTTCGCGGGATGGAGTGTGGTGGTGGCCGTCACCGGCGCGCGAGCTCCCAGAGTATGACCAGGCGCTCGACGAGCGAGTCGAGCTTGTCGAGAGGGATCATGTTCGGGCCGTCGCTCGGCGCGTGGTCCGGATCGGGGTGGGTTTCCATGAACAGCCCGTCGGCGCCGGCAGCAATGGCGGCCTGTGCGAGCGCCGGAATGAACTCGCGTGCGCCGCCACTTGTGCCACCGACACCCTTCCCCGGCTGCTGGACACTATGCGTGGCGTCGAAGATGACGGGGACGTCGCATGCCGCGCGCATGCGGGTGAAGGAACGCATGTCGACGACGAGATCGCCGTAGCCGAAGAAGGTGCCGCGCTCGGTGAGAGCGATCTGCGTGGAGCGTTGGGCGTTGGGCGTGGAGCGTTGGGCGTTGAGCGTCGAGCGTGAGGCGCCTAACGCGGCGGCGCGGACCTTGTCGACGGCGCCCTTCATTCCCTCCGGATGCATCCACTGGCCCTTCTTGATATTCACCGGCTTTCCCGTTGCGCCCGCGGCGACGAGTAGATCGGTCTGGCGGCAGAGAAACGCCGGGATTTGCAGGACGTCGACGACCTGGGCGGCGGCGGTGCATTGCTCGGGAAGATGCACGTCCGTGAGGACGGGCAGGCCCGTGTCGTCACGCACGCGCGCGAGCGCCTCGAGCCCCTCGTCGAGGCCGGGACCGCGCGCGGCGTCCCTGTTCGAGCGGTTCGCCTTGTCGAAGCTCGCCTTGTAGATGATTCCGCCGGGAACGCGCTCGGCGAGGCGCGCGAGGTGCTCGGCGACGCGCAGATTCAGCGAGTCGGTCTCGAGCACGCATGGGCCAGCGATGAGAAACAGCGCATCGGTGGGAAAGCGGACCATTGCCGAGTCAGTCCGCCGCTTCGACGAGCGGCCGTTCGCCGGCGCGGCTTTCACGCCGGCGACTCACCTTCGCCGCCGCGGCGATGAAGCCGGCAAAGAGCGGATGCGGGCGCGTCGGACGCGACTGCAGCTCGGGATGGAACTGGCAGCCGATGAACCACGGATGCGACACGAGCTCGATGATCTCGACGAGCTGGCCATCTGGCGAGAGTCCACTCAACCGCATGCCGTGTTGCACGAACAGATCGCGGTAGCGATTAGAGACTTCATACCGATGGCGGTGTCGCTCGCTCACCTCGGGAACGCCGTAGACTTCGGCGGCGCGCGAACCGCGCGCGAGGCGGCACGGATAGGCGCCGAGCCGCATCGTGCCGCCCATGTCGGTGACGTGCTGCTGCGACTCCATGAGCGAGATGACGGCGTTATCGCACTCGGGCGCGAACTCCGAGGAGTGGCTGTCCTCGAGATGGCAGACGTTGCGCGCGAACTCGATGATCGCGGTCTGCATGCCGAGACAGATGCCGAAGAATGGAAGCCCCGTCTCGCGCGCCGCGCGAATGGCTTCGACCATGCCCTCGACGCCGCGGACACCGAAGCCGCCCGGGACGAGGAGGCCGTCGTAGCCGGCGAGGAGCGTCGTCGCGGTGCCGGGATCGGTGAAGGCCTCGCTCGAGATCCAGGTGACGTTCACGCCGACGTCGTTGGCGATGCCGCCGTGGATCAACGCCTCGAGCACGCTCTTGTAGCTGTCGGCGTACTCGGTGTATTTGCCGACGACGGCGATACGAACTTGCTGATGTGGTGTGAGCACCCGCTGAACGAGCTCGCGCCACTTCGACAGGTTGGGATCCAGCGTGTCGAGGCCGAGCTTCTGTACGACTTTCGCGTCGAGCCCCTGCTCGTGGAAGACCAGTGGTATCTCGTAGATCGTGCGCACGTCGGGACTCTCGATCACCGCGCCGAACTCGACGTTGCAGAACAAGCCGATCTTGCGCTTGATCTCGTCGGAGATCGGGCGCTCGGTGCGGACGATGAGAAGATCGGGCTGGATTCCGATCTCCATGAGCTCTCGCACGGAGTGCTGCGTCGGCTTTGTTTTCAACTCGCCTGCCGCCGCGATGTAGGGCACCAACGTCAGGTGAATGAATATCGCGTTTTCGCGTCCGACGTCGTGGCGGAATTGACGGATCGCTTCGAGGAATGGCTGCGACTCGATGTCGCCGACGGTACCGCCAACTTCCACGACGACGACGTCGTTCTCGGGCGCCAGCCGGCGTATCGCGGCTTTGATCTCGTCGGTGATGTGCGGAATGACCTGTACCGTGGAACCGAGATACTCGCCGCGGCGCTCCTTCGTGATGACGTTGAGGTAGATGCGCCCCGTGGTGACGTTGTTCGCCTGGGAGAGGGACCGGTCAATAAAACGCTCGTAGTGGCCGAGGTCGAGGTCAGTTTCGGCGCCGTCGTCGGTGACGAACACCTCGCCATGCTGGAAGGGCGACATGGTGCCCGGATCGACGTTGAGATACGGATCGAACTTGAGCATGGTCACGCGCAGTCCTCGCTCGACCAGCAATCGTCCGAGTGAGGCGGAGGCGATGCCCTTGCCGAGGGAGGAAACGACGCCTCCCGTTACGAACACGTATTTCGTCGTCTGTTGTCGCGTCGAGTTCATTAGCTCCGTCCGTTGAGATCTTGCCAGTCAGCGTTTGCTCGTGCCAGGTCATCGAGTGTGTCGACGCCGACGGCTGGTCGTTCGTCGATGAGCGCGACCCCGATCGCCAATCCCGCAGCGAGAGGGCGGAGTTGTTCCAGGCGCTCGATCTGCTCGAGCGGATGTGGCGGAAGCGAGACCCATCGAGCGAGCGCGTCGCGGGTGTAGGCATAGACGCCGATGTGCTGCCAAACGCGTGTGTCGCGCAGGTGTGCTTCCGCCGCGTCGCGCAGGAACGGAATGGCCGCCCGCGAAAAATACATTGCCCGACCGTCATCGGCAGCGACGACTTTCACGACGCTGGGCTGGACCAGTATCGTCGCCGGTGCGCGCGCTGCCGCGGTACCGAGGGGAAAGTTGCCGGACGTGACTTGGTTCACTGCTCCGCGGAGCGACGACTCGGTGACGAACGGCTCGTCGCCCTGCACGTTGACGATCGCGTCGAACGCGCGAAACTCGGGTCGCGCAGCGACTTCCGCCACGCGATCGGTGCCGGATGGATGGTCGGGCGACGTCAGCAGCGCTTCCGCGCCGTGCAGTCGAACGGCATCGGCGACCTCGTCGCTATCGGTGGCGATCACACATCGATCGGCGATGCGCATGCTCTCGACGCGCTGCCAAACTCGCACGACGAGCGGCAGACCAGCGAGGAGGCGAAGAGGTTTTCGGGGGAGGCGGCTCGCACCCAGTCTGGCTGGGATCACGGCGAGCGTCTTCACGCGCGGCGCTCGGGGCGAAAAGGGGCCGCGTCAATCACGACGGGCAATGTATTTGGGGGCGCGGTCGAAGGCAAATACGTGCGCGCGAGAGGAGTACGACGCCGACGCCGAAAAGCAGATCCCGCGTTGCTGCGCTCCTCGGGATGACATCCGGGTCACCGAGCGGCGGACAAACCGTAACCAAACTTCCAGCTCCGGCGCACCGGATCGACGGCGATGTCAGCTCGCAGGAAGCTCAGCGACACGCGTAAGGCAAGATTCTGCTCGAAGGCCGGAAGCGCGCCAACCCCGGCGGAGCCGATGATGTGGCGCAGCGCGAGCGTCGGCGCGCCAAGCAACGGAAGATCAAGACGTTCGATGGGGACTTCGTAGTCGCTCTCGAAGTAGACTACTCGGTCCCCGCCGAGCGAGAGTAGCGGGAGTGTGATGAGCGTGCCCGAGCCGCCGAGGTAGCCCCAGCGCTGCGGCGGTGCGGTGTCGCCAAAGGTGTAGACGACGTGCGTGGTCCACGAGAATTGCTGGCTCCCGAAGGTCGGGAAGCGAATCTCGCCATCCAGCGTCGACTGCACGAAGCGCAGCGAGCCAACGTTGAACGCCGCGCCTTCGTTGGTGAGATCGAACGTCGCGCGCACGCGTTGGTTCTCCCACAAGAATCGGGCGCCGAGGAGCGCCGAGCTCAAGTCACCAGGGACAATCGGTGGGTTCGGTCGAAGCATCGCGTTGACCGAGGTTCGGTCGAAGATGCTCCATGGTCCACCCGTCGCGAGCGAGTCCGGTCCGACCGATCGATCGCGCTCGGCGCGCGCGCCGAGGAATGGTTCGAACACCGTGCGCGCGCTCTCGAAGAGACGATGCACCACGACTTCGGCGCGATCCGCGCGGTAGTAGTTGCGCGTGTCGAGACCGCGGAAAATTGTTGCGGCGGAATTCACGAGATCGGACCAGATCCAATCGTCGTTCGTCAGCGTTGCTCGGCCGAGAAAGGCGTGCGCGCGTACTCGTCGTCCCAGGGTGAGCTCCGCGTCGAGCGCCGGGTCGAACGCGCCAAGGTTGGAGCGATAGGTCACCGTCGGCGTGAGCTCGTAGCGCCCCGTGTCGAGCGAGATCGTCGGACCGAATGGAAGCGATAGTCCGTCGGACCGATCGTACGACGGGATTCGAATTCCATAAACTCCGGGGAACGAGACCGGCGGCGACGGCTGCAGTCGCAGTGGACGATACACGAGCACGTACGTCGCCCCGCTGGAGTGGGCGTCGTACGTGAAATCGCGATTGCTCTCGGTTCCGTCGCGAACGATGGCGAGCAGCGATTGGTAAACACCACCGCCGATGGCGACGACGCGTCCGTCCACGATCGCGCCGGGATGCATGAACGCATCGCCACCGACGACGATGACGTCCCCGTGCACGCGACCTTCGATCACCACGTCGCGATGCAGGATGATGACCGTGCGCGTGTACGCGGAGTCGCGCGAAAGGAGCGCGGGGATCGGCGCCGGGCGAATGAGATCGTGGGGCGCGGCGAGCGCCGCGATGAGACGCGGACCTACCGGTCCCGGCCCGACGCTCGAAACGGTGACCTGTTGAGCATGCACTCGCGCGCCTGCGATCGCGCCGGCGAAGAGCAGCGGCGCGAGGCACGCGCGGAAGCTCAATGCGCGAGCTCCAGGAAGTTTTTAAGGAGCGCTTTGCCCTGCTGCGTCATCACTGACTCCGGGTGGAACTGGACGCCATACACCGGATGCTTGCGGTGACGGACGCCGTGAATCTCGTTCGGGTCCCCCGCGGCGCGGGCGACCACCTCGAGCGAGTCAGGAAGCGAACTTCGTTCCACAACGAGCGAGTGATAGCGCATGACCTCGAGTGGCGAGGGCAGCCCCACGAAGACGCCCTTGCCGTCGTGCTCCACCTGTGAGGTCTTCCCATGCATAACGCGATCGGCGCGCACGACGCGGCCGCCGTAGGCTTCACCGATCGCCTGGTGACCCAGGCAGACACCCAGAATCGGGATACTGCTGCCCCATCGACGGATGGCCTCGACGCTGATTCCCGCCTGGGCCGGCGCGCACGGGCCGGGCGAAAGCACGATCGCCGAAGGGGCGAGCTCGCCGATCTCGTCGACGGTGATGGCGTCGTTCCGTCGCACGTCGACGTCGGCACCGAGCTCGCCGAGGTACTGCACCAGGTTGTAGGTGAAGGAGTCGTAATTGTCGATGACGAGGAGCATACGAGACCTCAAGCCCTCGGATGATACTGCTTGTGGACCGCTCTGAGATACTCGCGGTCGACGTGGGTGTAAATCTGCGTCGTCGAGATGTCGGCGTGGCCGAGCATCTCCTGAACGGCGCGGAGATCAGCGCCACCCTCGAGAAGGTGCGTGGCGAAGGAATGACGCAGCGTGTGCGGCGACACGTGCTTCGTGATTCGCGCTTTCTCGACGTGGTGCTTGAGAATCTTCCAGGCACCCATGCGCGAGAGAGGTCGCCCACGGGCGTTGAGGATCAGCATGCCCTTCCCTTCACCGCGCTCGAGACGCGGCCGAAGCTCTCGAAGATAGATCGCCACGGCGCCGATCGCGGATCGCCCGATCGGAACCAGCCGCTCCTTGCTCCCCTTCCCGAAGACGCGCACGAGCCCATCCTCGAAGAGGACATCGCGCACGCCGAGGGTAATCCATTCGGAGACGCGAAGACCGGCGCCGTACGCGAGCTCGAGCAGCGCGCGATCGCGAAAGGTGAAGGGCTCGTCCAGGCTCGGCGCCGTGAGGAGCCGCGCGACTTCGTCGACACTGAGGACGTCCGGCAGCGAGCGCCAGCGCTTCGGCGTCTCGAGACGCTCACTCGGATCGCGCACGACGTGTCCGTCCGCGAGCAGGAATCGAAAGTACGTGCGCACCGAGGAGACGTTGCGCCGAATCGATGCGGGTGCGAGCCCCAGGTCCTTGAGATGATAGACGAACTCGCGTAGCACGCGGCTGGAAATATCGCTCGGCGTACGAGCGCTCTTCGAGATGACATACAGCGCGAGGCGCTCGACGTCGCGTTGATAGGCTTCGGACGTCCGCGGTGAAGCTCCCTGCTCGAGCGCGAGAAAATCCAGGAAGCGCTCCAGCAGAAAGGGACGCAGCGTGCTCTGGTCGATCAGGGTTCGCTGGTCTTTTTTCGGCGTGTCCACCATGTCACCGCGCCGAGGAGAAGGAGAGCGGCGGCAGCGAGCGCGAGCGCGCGTCCGTAGTCGGAGATCAGCTGCACGACACGCGGCCAATTGCCACCGAGAGTGAATCCAAGATAGCTCACGGTGCCGTACCAAATGGCGGATGCGCCGGCGAGGGCAAGCGCGGTGCGAACGGGCGGAACGCGAAGCGCCCCTGCGAACGGCGGCACGATGGCGCGCACCCCGGGAATGAACCGACTCGCAAAGAGAGCGATGACGCCATAGCGACCGTACAGGCTTTGCAGGCGCTGCTCGGCTTGCGGTGTTTTGTCGCCCAACAATCGGCGCTCGAGTCGCTCGGCGCCATACCGACGGCCAATGCCGTACATGATCATCGCGCTCGTCACGTTGCCTAACCATGTCGCGAGAAATGCGGCAAGCACATTCCCGCGGCCGCGCGCGGCGAGAAAGCTGCCCAGCGCCACGACGGTGTCGGCGGGGACGGGCGGAAAGATGTTCTCCACCGCGGCCGCGACGGCGAGCGCGGCGTACAGGGTGCCGAGCGGCACCGAGGTGAGCCAGGTGAGCAGCGAATCCACTGCTTACCGTGCCGAGTCGTTAGGTGCGAGGGTTGCGACGGCGAGGCACGCGATGCCCTCGCCACGCCCTATCCAGCCCATGCCTTCGTTGGTCTTCCCCTTGATGCTCACCGCCGCGGGAAGAACACACAGCACGCGGGCGAGTCCAGCTCGCATCGCCTCACGATACGGTGCGATGCGCGGTGACTCGGCGACGACGGTGATGTCGACCTGCGACACGCGGTAGCCCGCTCCACGCACGCGACTAACGGCGACGGCGAGCATCTCGAGCGAATCGCGACCTCGATTGGCGGGGTCTCGATCCGAGAACAGCTCGCCGATGTCGCCGGCGCCCGCTGCACCGAGAACGGCGTCCGTGATCGCGTGCGCAACCGCGTCACCGTCGGAGTGACCGACGAGATGACGATCGAAAGCGATGTCGACGCCGCCGAGCTTCAGTGGTCCGCCGTCAGCAAAGCGGTGCGAATCATACCCGATGCCAACGCGGCAGGTCATCGCGCGCGCTGCTCGCGCGCGCTCCGGCTCGACTCGCCGATCAAGAGCAGATCCCTCGCTGCGCTCGGGATGACAAGAGAGTTCACGCGGCGGCGCTGGGAATTATGGAGTAGTCCTGACGACGGCGCGCCGGCGTGAAGCCCGCGTCGCGAATCAGGCGCTCCATTTCGTCCGTCGTCGTGCGATATGTAGTATTTGCCGCCGAGACGACGTTCTCCTCGATCATGAGCGATCCGAAATCATTGCAGCCGAAGCGGAGCGCGAGCTGCCCGATCTTCATCCCCATCGTTACCCAGCTCGCCTGGAGGTTCGGGACGTTGTCGAGCACGATGCGGGCGACAGCGATGGTGCGGAGGTAGTCGATGGCGTCGGTCTTGGGTTGATCGCGCATCGACGGTGTGTTCTCCGGCTGGAGCGGCCAGCAGATGAACGCCGTGAAGCCCCCCGTGCGGGACTGCACCTCACGCACCCGCTGGAGGTGCTCGAGACGTTCGGCGAGCGTCTCGCCGATGCCGTACATCATCGTGACCGAAGTCTTCATCCCTTCCTGGTGCGCGAGCTCCATGATCTCGAGCCAGCGATCGGCACCCGCCTTCTTCTTCGCGACGAGGTCGCGGACGCGCTGGACGAGGATCTCGCCGCCGCCACCGGGGATCGAATCGAGTCCGGCCTTCATCAGCTCGCGAATGACGTCGCGCGCGTCCAAGCGGAACGTCTTCGCGAAGAAGTCGACCTCGGATGGGCTGAAGCCGTGGATGTGAATCGGGTGGTAGGTCTTGATGTACTTGAGCAGATCCAGATACCACTCGAAGGGGATGTAGGGATTGTGGCCGCCCTGCATCAGGATCTGCACGGCGCCGAGCTCTTTGGCTTCGTCGATCTTCCGGCCGATGTCCTCGTAGGACAGGGTCCAGCCCTCGGCGTGCTTCGGCCGGCGATAGAAGGCGCAGAAGCCACAGTCGGCGACGCAGACGTTCGTGTAATTGATGTTTCGATCGACGATGAACGTGACGACGTTGCGTGGGTGCTTCTCTCGTCGCACCCGATCCGCCTCGGCGCCGAGCTCGAGGAGCGGCGCGTTGGTGTAGAAGTCGAGAAGGTCCATGGCGCGGAGCCCTTGAGCGTTACGCAGCGGGAAGAAAGGCCAACGAGCCGTTAGGCACACGACCAGCCAGCACGAGACGACGGAAGAACTCTGTCAGGCCAGCGAGGTGATGATACGAAAGCCCGTAGTCGAGACCGGAGAGATACTCGACGCAGCTGCGGCGGTCGACGCCGGTTCTGGCCGAGGCCTGCTCGGCCAGGATCTCGAGATGGGCGAGGCCCCAGTCGCGCGACTGAATGAGGCTCGCGTGAACGCCTAACGCGTCCGCGACCGGCGTCGCGCGCTGCGCGACCCACACGGCAAAGACGAAGGGCAAGCCGGTCCACCGCTTCCATTCGTCGCCGAGGTCGTACGCGTGCTGATAGCCGGCGGGAACACGGCGGTGCGCGCGGAGGCGCGAGCCGAGCAGGAGCGCGGCGTCGCCGATGACGAGGCGGGCGTCGTGCTCCTCGTCGCCGAAGCCTTCGACGTCCGTGATCTCGGCGTTCGACGGCACGAATTGCGGATGCGCATCCCAGACGTGCTCGAACAAGAGCTCGAGCAAAGCGACGCTCGTCATCGAGCTCCGGCTCACGAGGACGCGGCGACCCTCCAGCTCCGTCGCCGGCTGCTTCGAGAAGAGCAAAACACTCCGGACAGGCCCGTCGCAGGAGATCGCGAGGTCGGGGAGCAACAGGTAGCGCTTGGCTTCGCGCGCATACTCGACGGCGGAGACGACGCTCACGTCGAGATTCCCGGCGGCCATCAGCCGATTGAGCTCGGTGGGCACGCCGTCGACGAGCGTGGCGTTCAACCGCACCGCGTCGCGATCGACGGCACCGTACACGGGATAGCAGTTGATGTATGGGATGCGTCCGACGCGCAACGGCCCGTTAGGCGATGGCATGCTAGGCCGCCACCGTGGCGCCCTCGTGCGGCGTGATCCCATCGGGCGACGGGCCGCCGTCGAAGGTGCGTACGACGCGATAGAACGAGTCGCGCTCGACGGGCACCTTCCCCGCTCCGCGAATGAGGCGGAGAATCGCGTCCAAGGTCATCGCCTGCGCCGTGTGCGCGCCCGCTTCGTGATAGATCTTCTCACGTACCATCGTCCCTTCCATGTCGTTCACGCCGAAGTGCAACGACGTTTGCGAAATGAACGGGGTGACCATCACCCAGTGCGTCTTGATGTGTTCGATGTTGTCGAGAAAGAGTCGCCCGACGGCCAGATTCTTCAGGTCGTCGAAGCCGCTCGTCGCCGTGCCCTCGCGATGCAAGGCGTGGCCGAGCTCGTTGTTATCGGGATGGTATGCGAGCGGAATGTAGGCGAGGAAGCCGCCGGTCTCGTCCTGCAGGTCGCGGAGCGTCGCGAGATGCGCGATGCGGTCGGCATACGTCTCGACGTGGCCGTAGAGCATCGTGCAGTTACTTCGGATGCCCAGTCGATGCGCCTCGCGGTGCACGTCGATCCACTGCTCACCGGCGAGCTTCTTGTCGGCGATCGTGGCTCTGACGCCAGCGCTGAACACTTCGGCGCCGCCACCCGGCATCGTGTCGAGCCCGGCCTCGCGCAAGGCGATCAGTGTTTCACGAACGCTCATCTTCTCGATGCGAGCGATGTGCGCGATCTCGACGGCGGTGAGCGCTTTGATGTGGACGTGCGGGAAGTTCGCCTTCAGCGCGCGAAACATCTCGCTGTAATACGCGAGCCCCGCTTTCATATCGAGCCCGCCGACGATGTGGAACTCGCGCGTCAGTGTGCTGTTGGCGGTCGCCGCCTCTTCCAGCACTTGCTCCAACGTGTAGCGATAGGCTCCGTCCTCCTTGGGCAATCTCGCGTAGGAACAGAACACACAGGTCTTTCGCAACGTGCAGATGTTCGTCGGATTGATGTGCTGATTCGCGGCGAACATCACGCGGTCGCCGTGCTTGGCGCGGTTCACCGCATCGGCGAGCGCTCCGACGCCGACGATGTCGGGAGACTCGAAGAGCGCCACACCGTCCTCGACCGTTAGGCGCTCGCCGCGCTCGACGCGGTCGGCAATCCGGCCGAGAGCAGGATCGCTGAGCAGGGCGCGATCGATCGCGACGGCGGCTGGCATGGCGCCCTCAGCCCCGGAAGCGCCGGACCGCGAGCGTGACGTTGTGGCCCCCGAAGCCGAAGCTGTTGCTGAGGGCGACCTCCACGTCGCGGCGCACCGCACGGTTCGGTGTGTAGTTCAGATCGAGCTCGGGGTCCGGATGCTCGTAGTTGATCGTCGGCGGCACGACGCAATCGCGCACCGCGAGTGTGCAGATGATGAACTCCACCGCGCCGGCCGCGCCGAGCATGTGGCCGGTCATCGACTTGGTGGAGCTGACATTGACTTCACTCGCCACATCGCCGAAGACCGCCTTGATCGCTTTGGTTTCGTTCAGATCGTTCGCCGGCGTCGAGGTGCCGTGGGCGTTGATGTAGTCGATGTCGGTCGGCTCGAGCCTCGCGTCGGCCATCGCGCGGCGCATGGCGCGCTGCGCGCCCTCGCCATCCGGTGCCGGCGCGGTCAGATGGTAGGCGTCGCCAGTAGCGCCATAGCCGACGATCTCGGCGTAGATGTGCGCTCCGCGGCGCTTCGCGTGGTCGTAGTCCTCGAGGATCACGACGCCGGCGCCTTCGCCCATCACGAAGCCGTCGCGCGTTTGGTCGAACGGCCGCGACGCCGTTTCCGGCGCGTCGTTTCGCTCGGAGAGGGCTTTCATGTTCGCGAAACCGCCGATCGCCATCGGCGTCACCGTCGCTTCCGATCCGCCCGTGATCACGACGTCGGCGTCGCCGTATTGAATCGTGCGGAACGCGTCGCCGATGGCGTGCGCGCTCGTCGCGCACGCGGAAATCGTCGCGTAATTCGGTCCCTTGGCGTTGAACCGCATCGAGACCAGACCGGCGGCGATGTCGGCGATGAACATCGGAATGAAGAACGGACTGATCTTGCTCGGCCCGCGCTCGCGGTAGATGTCGTGCTGCTCCTCGAAGCTCTTCAGACCACCAATGCCGCTGCCGAGGATGACACCGACGCGATCGGGATCGTACATCCCGGGATCGGTGAGGCCCGCGTCCGCCATCGCCTGCGCCGAGCCGGCGATGGCGTACTGCGCGTACGCGTCGGCTCGCTTCGTCTCCTTGCGATCCATGTACTGCAACGGATCGAAGCCCTTCACCTCACACGCGAAGCGGACGGGGAACTTCGACGCATCGAACTTCGTGATCGGCGCCGCGCCCGGTACGCCGTCGATGATCGCACGCCAGGTCGCCGCCACGTCGTTGCCGACGGGCGTAATCGCCCCAAGACCGGTGACGACGACCCGACGCTTCATCAGACGCCGACCTTGTCGTTGAGGTACTTGATCGCATCGCCGACGGTCTTGAGCTTCTCGGCGTCTTCGTCGGGAATGTCGATGTTGAACTCCTTCTCGAACTCCATGACCAGCTCCACGATGTCGAGGCTGTCCGCACCGAGGTCCTCGATGAAGCTCGCGTCATCGGAGAGCTTCTCGCGCTCGACGCCGAGCTCCTTCTCGATGATGTCGCGGACTTTCTGCGCGTTGTTGTCGGCCATGGGCGTGCGTCCTCTCCTCTGCGGTTTTGACGGTGGTTACGGGAAATCTACTGTGAAATGAAGGGGGATGTCACATGACCATCCCACCGTCTATTACGAAAACTTGTCCTGTGATGTACGAAGCCTGATCGGATGCGAGAAACGCGACAATTCCGGCGATGTCGTTTGGTGTCCCCAGACGCTCGAGCGGGATTTGTTTGGCGAGCGTGGTGCGCGCCTCCGGCGTCATCGCCTGTGTCATATCGGTGTCGATGAACCCAGGGGCGACGACGTTAGCGAGGATGTTCCGCGACGCCAGCTCCTTCGCCACCGACTTCGTGAGACCGATGAGTCCCGCCTTGCTCGCGGCGTAATTGGCCTGACCCTTGTTGCCGACGATTCCGACGATGCTGGCGATGTTGATGACGCGTCCCCAGCGACGCTTCATCATCCCGCGCGCCGCCGCGCGAATGGCGACGAAGGCGCCGCGCAGATTCGCGTCGACGACCGCATCCCAGTCGTCATCCTTCAGCCGCATCAACAGGTTGTCGCGCGTGATCCCGGCATTGTTCACGAGAATGTCGACGGACCCGAGCTCGTGCTCGACATCGGTGACGAGCTGCGTCACCGAGTCGATCTGACCGACATCGCAGCCAAATCCCTTCGCGGAATCGCCCGGGAGCTGCGCCGCGACCTCCGCCGCACGACCCCTGTCGCGCCCGACAATGGCGACCTTCGCGCCGCACAGCGCGAGCGTCTCGGCGATGGCGCGACCGATGCCACGAGTACTTCCCGTGACGAGCGCCGCGCGTCCCGAGAGATCGATCTTCAAGAGGCCACCAATCCCAGGAGCTGCTCAACCTCGGCAACCGTTCCGCACGAGGCAGTCTTCACCGACGGCGCGATCTTGCGAACGAGTCCAACGAGCACGGTGCCCGGGCCCATCTCGACGAAGAGCGCGTTCGGAAAATCGCGTACAAGCGCCTGGACTTCCTCGGTCCAACGAACGGGACTCGTGAGCTGGCGTATGAGATGTTCGCGCGCGCTCGCCGCGGTCGTCACCGCGGTCGCATCGACGTTGGCGTAGACGGGAAAGCGCGGATCGGCCATCGGCGTCACCGTGAGAATCTCCGTGAGGCCGGGCTCGGCGCTCTGCATCAGCGGCGAGTGAAATGCTCCGCTCACATTGAGGCGCATGGCGCGCTTCGCCCCCGCCTCTTTCGCGAGTGCCATCGCTCGTTCGACGCCATCGAGCTCGCCGCTCAACACGACCTGACCGGGGGCATTGTAGTTCGCGGGTACGACGAGTCCGGCCTCCCGAGTCGCGCGCGCGCAGACGTCTTCGATTGGCTCGCGCAGGTCGCCGAGGATGGCCGCCATGGTGCCGGGCCGACTCAGCCCCGTCTCGTACATCAGCTCACCGCGTCGCCTAACGATGCGCAGCGCGCCGTCGAGGGGCAGCGTCGAGGCGGAATGGTGCGCCGTGAACTCACCGAGGGAATGACCGGCGGCGGCGCGCACGCGGCTGGCGATGCGCTCGCGGGCGACCGCCCAGAGCGCCGCGCCGTGCGCGAGCAGCGCGGGCTGCGCCTTGTGCGTGAGGGTGAGCTCTTCGGCGGGTCCCTCGAAGCAGAGGCGGCTGAGGGGCGCGCCTAACACGTCGTCGGCGCGATCGAAGACCGCGCGCGCCTCGGGAAACGCCTCGGCGAGATCCTTTCCCATGCCGGGCTTTTGCGATCCCTGGCCGGGAAACAGGAGCACGATGTCCATGCTAGAAGCGCAGCACCATCGACGCCCACGTGAAGCCGGCACCAAAGGCGACGAGGAGAACGTTCATTCCCTCCTTGATCCGCCCATTCTCGAGCGCCTCGTCGAGTGCGATCGCGACCGATGCCGAGGAGGTGTTGCCGTACCGGTCCACGTTCACATAGACCTTCTCCATCGACACGTTGGCGTGCTTCGCGGTCGCCTCGATGATGCGTACGTTCGCCTGGTGCGGGATGAGCAGATCGATATCCTTGCCGGTGAGCTTGGCTCCGTCGAGCGCGCGATCACACGCATCGGCCATCGAACGCACGGCGTGCTTGAAAACCTCGCGCCCCGCCATCTTCACATATTGGCTGCGCGCCTGCAGCACTTCTTCGGAGAAGGGCAGGCACGCGCCGCCCGCCGGCCGATAGAGCAGATTCGCGAGCGTGCCGTCGCTGCGCATGTAGGCGCTGAGAATGCCGCGGTGATGTTTCGCGCGCCGCAACACCGCCGCGCCGGCGCCGTCCCCGAACAACACGCATGTCGAACGATCCTGCCAGTCGATGATCGAGCTCATTTTCTCCGAGCCGACCACCAGCACGGTCTCCGCGGTGCCGGTCGCGATCATCCCCTCGCCGATCGTCGCGGCGAAGATGAAGCCGGCGCAAGCGGCGCCGATGTCGAAGGCCGCGGCGCGGGTGGCGCCGAGCTCCGCCTGGAGATCGACCGCGGTCGCCGGGAGCAAACGGTCCGGTGTCGCGGTGCTGAGCACGATCGCGTCGATCTCCCCCTCGCTGACCCCCGCGCGATGCATTGCCTGACGAGCGGCGGCGGCGGCCATCGTCATGGTCGACTCACCCTGACGCGCGATGTGGCGCTGTTTGATTCCCGTTCGTTCGGTGATCCATTCGTCGGTCGTCTCGATGCCGATCTTCGCGAAATCGAAGTTCGTCATCACGGCCGCTGGCAGACCGCGGCCGGTGCCGGCAATGGCGGCGATGGGACGTTTCATGCGGCTTCTCCTTCGCCGGCGACCGACTGGAGACCGCGCCCGATGTGCTCATCCATGTGTGATTCCACCGCGCGCACCGCGACACCGATCGCATTCTTGATCGCGCGGGGCGACGACTTGCCATGTGAGATGATGCTCACGCCGCGCACGCCAAGCAGTGGGGCGCCACCGTGCTCGGAGTAGTCGAGATCCTTGAGGGCCGCCGTTAGGCGCTGGGGTTCGACGCCGGCGCGCTTGAGAATGCCGACCATCATTGGCGCGACGGCTTCGTAGAATTTGAGCACGACGTTGCCGACGAACCCGTCGCAGACCACGACGTCGATCGGCCCGCGATCGCACTGACCCGCCGGCAGGTCACGTCCCTCGACGTTGCCGATGAAGTTGAGCCCCGCGCCCCGAAGCAGCTCGTGCGCTTCCTTCACGACGCTGTTGCCCTTCTCCGGCTCCTCACCGATGCTCAGGAGACCGATCGCCGGATTGTTGCGCCCGAGAATGTCCTCGGCGTACACGGCGCCGAGACGCGCGAACTGCACCAGCTCGTCGGCGGAACAGTCGACATTGGCGCCCGAGTCGAGAACGACGACGGGTTGCCGCGATGTGGGAAAGATCGTGGCGATCGCGGGTCGCTTGAGCCCCTCGTGCAGCTTGAGGATGATCATCGACGCCGCCATCTGCGCGCCGGTATTCCCGGCCGAGACGAACGCATCCGATTTTCCCTCGGCCTGCAGGCGAAGTCCGATGATCATCGAGCTGTTGGGTTTGTTACGCACGGCGATGCCGGGCTTGTCCGCCATTTCGATGACATCGGGCGCCTCGATGACCTCGATTCTCTCACGCCGAACGCCGCGCGATGACTGGCCGGCGAACTCACCGGCGAATAGATCACGCAGCTCCTTGTCGATGACGCTCGTCTGACCGACGAGTTGAATCGTGTGAGACGACTCGAGCTCGGCGAGAGATTGGAGCGCCCCGGCGACGGTTGCCCGAGGGGCAAAGTCGCCACCCATGGCGTCCAACGCGATCCGAGCCAAGGCTACGCTTCCCGCGCTTCGACCCGCTGCTCACCCGCGTAATAGCCGCACTCCGGACAGACGTGGTGGGGGCGCTTCATCGCCTGGCACTGGGGACACTTCTGAAGCGCAATCACCGGCGCCGTCTTGTGCGTGTTGCGGGCGCGCTTCTTTCGCTTTGAGGTGCGTCTCTTCGGAACGGCCATCGTCGTGGTAGTAGTTAGAGAATCAATAATCGAGAAGGAGCGCTCAGCGCGATTTGCCGCTGCTCCGTCGCTTCCGCTTCGTTTGTTGTGCCGGCGCGTCGGCGGCGTCCGCCGTCGTCAGGGATCGCAGCGCGTCCCATCGCGTGTCGACGGAGACGCGAGCAGGACACTCGCACGCGCCGAGATTGAGGTCTGCGCCACAGCTGGGACACAGCCCTTTGCAGTTCTCCCGGCAGAGCAGAAATCCCGGCACCGCGAGGAGCCATTGTTCACGGACGACAGGTCGGAGGTCTATTTCGTCGGCTCGTGGGTCCAGGGGATAGACGTCAGGATTGTCGGCCTCTTCGTCATCCGCGTCGACGAAGATGACGTGCTCCTCCGCCGCGACGTGCGCGGTCGCGTCGGACAAGCAGCGACGACAAGGCATAACGACGTCCCCTTCGAAGCGGCCATGCCAGTAGTAGCGTCCGGCGCCGGCGGTGGAAAGCCGTCCCGTGACGTGCAGCGGACCCGATGGTTTGGGGTCTTCCTCCTGCCAGATGGCATCATCCGGCGAGAGCAAGGCGTCGACGGCGACGCCGTGGTGCTCGAGGGAGCGAATGTCAAAGGACAGCATAGCCGAGAAAACTACCAGAGAGAGGATCGACTTACAAGTGAATGAGGGGCTAGAGTTTAGCGGCGACAAGCCCGCCTAACCTCTCGCCCTGATCAGTTCCGTCTCGCTGAAGAAAAACCGAGCCTCGCGCTCGGCGTTCTCGTCGCTATCGGAGGCGTGAATGGCGTTTCGCTCCTTGGATTCGGCGTAGAGCTTCCGTACCGTCCCCTCCGCGGCCTCCTTCGGATCGGTGGCTCCGATGGCGGTACGAAGCGCCGAGACGGCGTCGCGCTTCTCGAGCACCATTGGCATCGAGGCGCCCGACGTCATGAACGTGACCAGAGGGGTGTAGAAGGGGCGCTCGCGATGCACGGCGTAGAACTCCTTCGCCTCGGCGTCGCTCAAATGCACCACGCGCGCGGCGCGAATGCGGAATCCCTGTCGCTCGAGATGGGCGATGATTTGTCCCGCCTTGCCGCTGGCGAACGCGTCGGGTTTGATGATCGCGAGCGTGAAGTTGCCGGCCATGGTGGATTGGTAGATCAGGGTGCGATGAGTTTGCGGACGATGTCGCCGCGGGTGAGAAACCCAACGAGGCGTCCGCCGCGCACGACGGGCACGCGCTCGACGTCCTTGTTCGTCATGAGTGCCGCGACGTCGGCCAGCGATTGTTCCGGTCCGACACACAACACTTGCCGTGTCATGACGTCGCGAACCGTGCGCAAGCCATGCGCGCTCGGCGGAAGGAAACGCGAACTGCCGCTGATCAGCGCGGTCGACATGAAGTGCCGCATCAGTTCGCGCTCGCTCAGGAGACCGAGCAGCCCACCGTCCTCGTCGACGACGGGAAGCGCGCTCAGCCCCGACGAGAGCATCTCGCGCGCGGCGTCCGGGAGGGGCATGTCGGGCGTCGTCGTGCGCGGACTCTCGGTCATGAGATCGCGGACGGTGAGCTCTTCCGGGAGCGTGAGACCCTCGAGCGCATCGAGAGCGACGAGGGCGTGCGCGGTCGGCGCGGCGACCATCGCGTCGAAGGCGTCGGTTTGTGAAAGCAAGCGCGCA
The DNA here is from genome assembly GCA_036557635.1 of Gemmatimonadaceae bacterium. Classification (GTDB taxonomy): domain Bacteria; phylum Gemmatimonadota; class Gemmatimonadetes; order Gemmatimonadales; family Gemmatimonadaceae; genus AG2. Next base: position 16,280 of record DATBHD010000290.1, on the reverse strand, counting down.
AAGGCGCGCACGAGCTGAAGGTGCCGCGCCGCCTCTCGAGGGGGCGCGAGGACGAGCACGATGATACGGGCACGCGCGTCGTTCGGGGCGAGGCCGCGCGTGATCGGCTGGGGCGCGACGCCGACGGCGACGCAGAGCGCTCCGACCGCCTCGGCTCGAAAGTGCAGCAGGAACGCGCGTTCTCCGACGACGATCAGATCGTCGGCGAGCGACTCCGTCACGCGCTGTCGAAGCGTCGCGCCGTCTCGCACCGCCGCAGAGGACTCGACGCGCTCGAGAAGGGCCTCGGTTGCGTCGCCCAGCGTCTCGGCGGCAAGCGGGACGATAACACGGTCAGCGGAGACGTAATCGCACAGCTTCATGACAGGCAACGGCGAATCGTTAGGCAATCCGGGCGCGCAACAGGTCGACGAAATCCTTCGGCCGCTTGGCGACGCCCATCCCCGCCTGCTCGAAGGCCACGATCTTCTCCGCCGCCGTACCCGACGATCCCGAGATGATCGCGCCCGCGTGGCCCATGCGCCGGCCGGGCGGCGCGGTTTGTCCGGCGATGAAGCCGACGACCGGCTTCGTCATCTGTTCCTTCACGAAGCGCGCCGCGTCCTGCTCATCCGTGCCGCCGATCTCTCCCATCATCGCGACGGCCTCCGTTCCCGGATCCGCCTCGAACGCGGCGAGACAATCGATGAAGTTGGTGCCGTTGATCGGATCGCCTCCGATGCCGACGCACGTCGATTGACCGAGTCCGGCGCGGGTGAGCTGATAGACAACTTCATACGTCAACGTCCCCGAACGGCTCACGACGCCGATGTTGCCCGGCGTGCAGATGCGACCCGGGATGATGCCCACTTTCGAGCGTCCCGGCGTGATGAGGCCCGGGCAGTTGGGGCCAATGAGTCGCGCGCCGCGCTCCTTCACGAAGGGATAGACCCTCGTCATATCGAGCACGGGAACGCCTTCCGTGATCGCGACGATGAGCTTGATGCCCGCGTCGGCCGCTTCCATGATCGCGTCGGCGGCGAACATCGGCGGGACGTAGATGACCGATGTGTTCGCCCCCGTCTCGTAGACGGCGCGCTCGACGGTGTTGAAAATCGGGACCTTGCTCTCGAATTGCTGACCGCCCTTTCCCGGTGTGACGCCCGCGACAACGCAGGTACCGTACTCGAGCATCTGCTTGGCGTGAAACGAGCCATCGCGGCCGGTGATTCCCTGTACGACGAGCGTCGTGTCCTTGTCGATGAAGATGCTCACGCGGCCTTTCCTCCCTTCGCGAGCTGAACGGCGCGCTGTACTGCTTCGTCCATGTCCGTCATCGCCGAGAAGCCATTCTCCTTGAGAATCCTGACCGCGATCTCCTCGTTCGTTCCCGTTAGGCGGATCACGATTGGAAGCTTGAGCGGATTCTGCTTCGTCGCGGTGACGATGCCATTGGCCACGTCATCCGTCCGCGTAATGCCACCGAAGATGTTGAACAGAATCGCCTTCACGTTCGGGTCTGACGTGATGATCCGGAGCGCGTTGACGACTTTCTCCGGATTCGACGAGCCGCCGATATCGAGAAAGTTCGCCGGCTCGCCGCCGTAGTACTTCACGAGATCCATCGTGGCCATCGCGAGGCCCGCGCCGTTCACGCAGCAGCCGACGTTGCCGTCGAGCTTGATGAAAGTGAGGCTCGCGTCACGCGCCTGCACTTCACTCGGCGCCTCCGCTGTTGGATCGCGCAGCGCTTCGAGGTCCGGATGGCGCTCCAGCTCGTTGTCATCGATGACCATCTTGGCGTCCAGCGCGACGATGTCGCCGGCGGGCGTGGTGACCAGCGGATTGATTTCCGCAAGTGAACACCCGGTCTGCATGAACGCGGTGTAGAGCTGCTGCATGATTCTGCCAGCCGCTCTCACCTGCTTCACATCGTCGTAGAGAAAGAACCCGAGCTCCGTTGCCTGGAAGGGCAACAATCCGTAGCGCGTATCGACCGGCAACTTGAGAATCTTCTCAGGTGTCGAGGCCGCCACCTCCTCGATGTCGATGCCGCCCGCGGGACTCACCATGAAGACCGGCTTCTTGGCCGCGCGGTCGACGATGATGCCGACGTAGGCCTCGGACGCGATGTCGGCGGCCGGCGTCACCAGCACCTGGTGCACGGTGAGTCCCTTGATCTGCAAGCCGAGGATCTTCGACGCAATCGCTTTGGCCTCGTCAGGCGTCTTCGCCAGCTTCACGCCGCCTGCCTTGCCACGTCCACCGGCGTGCACCTGCGCCTTGACGACGACGGTGCCGCCGAAATCGCGCGCGATCGCCGCCGCCTCGTCAGGCGTTCTGGCGACGCGCCCGGGCGGAATCGGTACGCCCACCCGCCTCAAGATGTCTTTCGCCTGAAATTCGTGAATGTTCACACGTGCTCCGCACCCAGTGCCGTTGTCGTGATCGTCGTTCCTGCTTCGCCCCGCACCGCTTCCCGACCCCGCTCCAGCGCCGTGATGATCGCGCGGCCGCCGGTGCGGCGCGCGAAGTCCACCGCCGCGCGAATCTTCGGAGCCATGCTGCCTTCGCCGAAGGCGCCGTCGCGATCCATCTGTACGGCTTCTTCAATCGTGAGTCGCGACAGGGGCCGTTGTTGCGGCGTGCCCCAGTCCGCGTACACCGCGTCGACGTCGGTGAGGATCAGCAACAACTCGGCGCCGAGATCGCGCGCGAGCACGGCCGCCGCCAAATCCTTGTCGACTACCGCGTCGAGCCCCTCCCAACCTAGTCGAGGATCGTCGTAAATGGGTGCCCCGCCGCCACCGCACGCGATCACGACCGAACCCGCGTCGAGCAGCCGCCGGATCGATGGCAGTTCGCGAATCGCGAGCGGTTGCGGACTGCCAACGACGCGCCGCATGCGCCCGTGCCCATCCAGCTTCACGCTGAAGCCAGCGCGTCGAAGCTCCTCGGCGCGCTCCTCCGGCAGCTCGCGACCGATGAACTTGGTTGGGTTTTGCAGAGCGGCGTCGTTTGGATCGACGACGACCTGTGTGATGATGGTCGCGACGTCGCGCGGCGTGCCCACGCGGCGCAGGGCGTTGTCGATCGACTGCTGCACCATGTAGCCGATCCACCCGGCGGTCGCGGCGACCAGCACGCCCAGGGGGAGCGGCGGCGCGTCGTAGCGAGCGATCTCATTGCGAACGAGCTCGTCGCCGACCTGCGGACCGTTGCCGTGCACCACGCACACACTCCATCCCGCCGAGACCAGGTCGACGATCGGGCCGAGGCTCGCGCGAGTGTGACGGAACTGATCGTAGACGGTCGAGCGTTCGCCAGCGGGGGCGAGCGCATTGCCACCGAGCGCGATCACCGCCGTTCCGGCCGCCTCGCTATGGGATTCGAACTCACTCATTTTCTGCCGTTGCTGCCCCCACCCAGCAACTTGCCGAGCTCGTCGAACGCCTTACCGAACGCGGTCCAGTCACCGCGACGCAGCGCTTCGCGCATGTGCGCGTAGAGCACCGCGGCGCGCGCCCGGATGTCGGCGTTCGCCGGCTCGGGGGAGTGCGCGACCGGTGGAGGCAGCGCGCCCGCTACCTGCGCGAGCGACGGCGCCACGCGCACGCTGTCGTCGATCAGGAGACCAACGTGCAGCAGCGTCGGGGGACCCTGCGCACGCCAGGAGTACGTCGGCTGCGCGAAGACGACCGACCCATCGAGCGGAATCGCGCGAATCGGTCCGCGCGCGATCGATGCATCGCGTAGACTGCCGTTCGACGTGCTATCGATCCCGTGCAGGCGATCGAGCACCGCGGCCCATTTCAGTCCGAGTTGCGGCGAATCGAACCAGAGCGTCCGGTGATCCGAGCCTCCCATACCGATGACGACGCCACGCACACGATCGCTTTCGTCGACGAGGACGAGACTGACGGCGGTGACGCCATTACGGGGCGTGAAGAATACGGGCACGCTTCCCGCGAGCGCGCTATCGGCGCCATCGATCGCGACGAGACGTCGCGGCACGTCGCTGTCGCTGCGGGTGCCGTACTCCGCGTACGCCACGGCCTGCGCGCGCAATCCGTCGACCGCGGGGGGCACGGCGTCGCGGAGAGCCTGTGGCAGAACGGACCACGGCGCGAACAACGTCGGGAACCGTTTGATCCATGTGAGCGCAAGCGCGCCCGCGATCGAGTCGGCGATGACGTAACTCTCTCCTGTCGCGGCGTAGACGATGGCCGTCGCGGCGTGCTGAAAGTACGTGCGATCGTCGCCGGCGACCTGCACATGGCGGCTCAGTGGATAGAAGGACGACGCGGCGTAGAGATCGACCGACCAGAAGAGCGAATCGCCGAGAACGATCGGTGACACCATCGTGCCCTGCACGAAGAACGGCACGAGTGCCTGGAGCCGGTCGTGCACGTCGCGGCGCGTGACGACCGTGGGGTGCGGATGCGGGAGCTCATTCGACCTCCACAGCAGGCGTTGGAAGCTGAGCGCATTCGCGAAGCGCGCGGCGTCGCTTTCGATCGGCGCGCCGACGATTCTGGCGAAGGAGTCGGCGACGATGAGGTAGCCGCGCGCGCCCGGAAACACGACGGCGTTGACGAGCTGCGTCTCCTCCTGGGGGCCGCCCGACTGTGTGGCGTGCACGACACCGCCGTGATCGTCGACGTCCCATGCCGCGATGCGACTCAAGCCGAACGTGGCGCGCGTCGTGTCGCTCCCGGCGCGCGGCGGGCGCTCGGGGACGTCGGCGACGATGCCCCGCGGTCCGCCGTGCCACCCTAACGAGCCGACGTCGGCGCGCGTTGTCGTCTCGAGCGCGCGCGAGATCGCGGGGGCGTCCCAGATCGCGACGTTGCGCGCCAGCTCGACGAGGCTGGCGAAGGCAACGCTGCTGTCGGCGCGATGCACGGCGTCGGTGGCGTACGCGCGGCGAGTGTAGCCCGCGCGCGTATTGAGGTACGGACGCTCGCGCCGCTGCTGATCCTGCTCCTCGGCGATGCGTTCGCCGATGAACGGCGCGACTTCGCGGGTGAGGAGCGTGAGCACCATGATGCCGAGAATCGCGGCGCCGGCGAGACGACCCTGGCCCGTCCACCCTGCCCAAACGACGATCAGCGCCGACCCGAGGGTTGCGATCGACAGGATCAAGTTCCCGGGAATGAGAACCTTATGATCGACGTAGCCGAACGCGTTATCGGGTCCGCTGCCGTTCGTGAGCAGCGAGTACATGTCGAGTCGGAAGCTCCACGCGAGCACGAGCAGCACGACGCCGGCGAGCACGGTGAGGTGCCGGCGCACATAGCCCGAGACGTAGAGGCGGCCGCGATCCCAGCGCAGGCTCGGCGTGAGCGCATAAAGGAAAACGACGAGCGCGCTGACGATGAGGAGTGCGATGAGCGTCCAGTAGTACAGCGTCTGCTCGAATGGGAGCCAGTAGACGAAGAAACCGAGATCGCTGCCGAAGTAGGGATCCGTTTCGTTGAACGACACGTTCGAGTGCGCCATCGAGAATGTCGTCCAGTCGCTCTGCGGCAAGCTGAGCACACCGCCGAGGAAGATCGAGACGACGATCACGGCGATCATCAGGTATCGGCCGGAGACGCGCTCGCGAATCTCGAGGTTCGCCACCTTGCGCGGCAGGTCCACCGATACGATGGAGTAGCGCACGGCGTAGAGATTCGCGAATACGAACAAGCCGGCGGCGAGTCCCGAGAGCAGGCGCATAACGATTGCGTCGACGGCGCGCGCGCGCCAGAGCTCGAGAGCGCCGGCGGCCTCGAACCACTCATAGTCGACGTAGATCTGAGCAATGGCGCGCGTGGCGAGGAGCAAGACCGCGGCGCCGACCACGGCCAGGAGCACCCACCGCCGCTGAGGAGAGGCCATCAGCCGCTCGTCACACGCTCACGCCCTGCGATCGCAGCCATCCCTCCATCTCGTTCTGGATCGCCGCGAGCCGCTGGGGCGACGACGCTTCATACCGCGCGACGAGCACCGGCTGTGTGTTCGACGCGCGGATCAACCCCCATCCGTCGCCGAACAGCACGCGCACGCCGTCGACGTCGATGACGTCGTGTCGCGAGCGGAAGTGCTGCACTGCCTTCTCGACGAGTCCGAACTTGCGCTCTTCAGGAACCTCGACGCGAATCTCCGGCGTCGACACGAAGTTCGGCACGTCGGACAGGAGCTGCCGCACGGTCTTCCCCGAATCGGCGAGAATGCGCAGCAGTCGCGCCGCGCCGTAGAGCGCGTCGTCGTGGCCGTAGAAGCCCTCGCTGAAGAACATGTGCCCGGACATCTCGCCGGCCACGGGCGCGTGCGTCTCCTTCATCTTGTCCTTGATGAGGGAGTGTCCCGTCTTCCACATGATCGGCTTGCCGCCGGCGCGCTCGATTGCGTCGGGCAGCGCCTGCGAGCACTTCACGTCGAAGATGATCGGCTGGCCCGCGCCCGTCCGCGCGAGCACGTCGCGCGCGTAGAGAATGAGAATGCGGTCGCCCCACACGATCTCGCCCATGTCGTCGACGACACCGATGCGGTCGGCGTCGCCGTCGAACGCGATGCCGATCTCGGCGCCGTCCTTCTTCACCGCGGCGATGAGGTCGACGAGATTCTCCGGGACTGTCGGATCCGGATGGTGATTCGGGAAGGTACCGTCGCTCTCGCAAAACAGACCGCGTCCTCCCCCCGTTAGGCCGAGCTGGTCGAAGAGCGCCGGAGCCACGACGGCGCCGGCGCCGTTGCCGCAGTCGTAGACGGCCTTGATTCGCCGCGACAGCTTGCCGATGCGACGGACGACGTCGTCGATGTAGCGATCGATGACCGCTTCCTCGCGGACGGTGCCTTTGCCCGTTGGTGTGTTTCCCGATTGAATGATCTCGTACAGCCGCTGAATCTCGGCGCCGTGCATCGATCCTTTCGCGACCGACAACTTGAAGCCGTTGTACTCCGGCGGGTTGTGCGAGCCGGTGATCTGAATGCCGCCGGCGACGTCGAGATGATGGAGGCTCCAGTAGTTGAGCGGAGTTGGAACGACCCCGATGTCGACGACGTCGGCGCCGGCCCGCGTGAGTCCATCGACGAGCGCGTCGCGCAACTCCGGGCCGCTCGGGCGATTGTCTCGACCCACCGCGATGGCGCCGATCCGGTTCGCGCCCGCCTTCGCGCGCAGGTACGCCGCGTAGGCGCCGCCGATCGCGCGCGCGGCTTCGGTCGTCAAGTCGCGGCCGACGACGCCACGAATGTCGTACTGGCGAAAAATGCCTGCGGCGACGGCCATGCGAATCTCGCGTTTGATGATTTCCCCGATTGTCATCCCGAGGAGCGCAGCGACGAAGGATCTGCTTCTGTCCGCCCGAGAGAAAGCAGATCCTCCGTTTCGCTCAGGATGACGGCCTAACGACTACCGCGACGGCGCCCCCGGAACGCGCGGGCCGGCGATCGGTGTCGGATTGATCCGAACGGCGGTCTCGGCGAGCTGTGGACGCCCCGCCCACGTCACCCGCACGACGTAATCTGGAACGATGCCAAGCACGAGCAACAATACTACCGTCGCGACAAGGACGAGATGGGTCAAGCCGCCGGATGGTGGTGGCGCTTCCAGCCCCTCGATGCGAGGCCGCATGAACATCACCATGACGACGTACAGATAGTATCCCGCCGACACGACGGTCGTGAGCACGAGGATCACGACGAGCAAGGTCTGCGGCGTCGGCGACTGGAGCGCGGCCTGAATCACGTACCACTTCGCGAAGAACCCCGCGCCACCGAAGATCGGGAAGCCAAGCAACGCCAGCATCAGGATCGCCATCGAGAACGCCGTCCACGGGCGCACGCTCCAGAGCCCCGCGAGCTCGTCGAGCATCACCGTCCCCGAGCCACTGCGCGTGAGCGAGCTGACGACGGCGAAGCAGCCGAACGTCGCGAGCGTGTAGATGAGCAAATAGAAAATCATCGCCGACGCGCCGAGTGTGGTACCAGCGGCGAGCGCGACGAGGAGATAGCCGGCGTGGCCGATGCTCGAGTACGCGAGCATGCGCTTGATGTTCTTCTGCCAGAGCCCAATCGCATTGCCCAGCACCATCGTCGCAACAGCGATCCCGACCACGGCCGGATGCCAGGCACTGAATGCGGCGGGAAACGCCTCCAGCCAGGCACGCAGAAACGCGGCGAACGCGGCGGTCTTCACCGTGGCCGCCATGTATGCCGTCACCGGCGAGGGTGCCCCGTCATAGACGTCGGGCGCCCACATGTGGAATGGTACGGTCGCGACCTTGAAGCCAAAGCCAACCAGGAGGAGCGCGACGCCGATGAGGAACAGCGGAGTACTCGCGATGCTCCCTCCGTCTCCCATCGCCCGCATGCCGATCGTCGAAAGATTCGTCGCGCCCGTCGCGCCGTACACGAGCGCGATGCCGTACAAGAGGAACGCCGTGGAGAACGCACCGAGCAGGAAGTACTTCAGCGCGCCCTCGGCGGATCGAATACTCCGCCGATTGATGCCGGCCAGCGCGTAGACGGAGATCGACATCAGCTCGATCCCGAGGAACACGATCATGAGATCACGAGCCGCGGCGAGCAGCATCATGCCTGACGAGGCGAGCAACACCAGAACGTGCGTCTCGGGCGCGGTGATCCGCTCGCGGTCGTTGTCGTCCATCGCCAACATGATGGTGAGCAAGGTCCCGAGCAGAATGACGATGTCGACCATCCAGCGAAAATTGTCGACCGCGATCGGGCCCGGGCCGGCGCCGAAGCCACCGCCGAGGAAATAGAACACCATCCCCAGTGACAACAGCGTGACAGCCAAGCTCGCCCATCCGACCGCGCGTTGGTGCCGACGACTGTCGGGCTGCCACGCCGCGAAGATCACGAGGATCATCGCTCCGCCCATCAACACGAGATCGGGGAGAAGGGCTTCCGTGAGCTGCAACGGCCGCGACAGGTCGAGCGTCGCCGGAATCGCGAGACTCATCGGCCGCCCCCACGCGCATTCGCGACGCGCGGCGTCGCCCGGCTCTGCACGACGGTGACGAAGCGTTCGGCGGATGTCTGCATGCGCCGCAATACCGGCGCCGGGTAGACGCCGAGCCACACGATCGCCGCGATGAGCGGCGCCATGATCAACAGCTCGCGAACGTTGAGGTCGGCGATATGCTCATTTGCGGGTTTGCTCAACGGGTTGAACAGAATGCGCTGAATGGCCCAGAGGAGATACGCGGCCGCGAAGATCACGGCCGTCGTCGCGATGACGGTGAAAATCGGCACCGTCTTGAAGGAGCCGATCAGCACCAGAAACTCCCCGACGAATCCGTTGGTCCCCGGCAGACCGATGCTGCTCAGCGATACGAAGGTCAGTATCGCCGCGAACATCGGGACGACGCGCGCGATGCCGCCGTACGCGTCGATTTCGCGCGAGTGACGGCGTTCGTAGATCATGCCGATGAGTAGGAACAGCGCGCCCGTCGAAATCCCGTGGTTTATCATCACCATGAGCGCGCCCTGAACGCTCTGCACGGTGAGGGCGAAGATGCCGAGCATCACGAAGCCCAGGTGGCTCACCGAAGAATAAGCGACCAGCTTCTTGAAGTCCGGTTGCACCATCGACACGAGCGCGCCGTAGACGATGCCGATCACCGCCAGACCAAGGATGATCGAGCGTACCGTCTCGTTGAGCGCCGCGGTCGGAAAGAGTGGGACGGCGATTCGAAGAAAGCCGAAGGTGCCGAGCTTGAGCATGATGCTCGCCAGCACCACCGATCCCGCGGTTGGCGCCTCGACGTGCGCGTCGGGCAGCCATGTGTGGAATGGGAACATCGGCACCTTCACGGCGAACGCCATGAAGAAGGCGCCGAAAAGCCAGAGCGCGGCCTTCGGCGTCGTGCCGACGTTTTGCAAGATGTAATCGTACGAGAAGTTGGGGATGCCGGTGAGCCGGCTGCGCGCGGCAATCCCGATGTACACGATGGCGGCGAGCATGAGCATCGAGCCGAGCATCGTGTAGATGAAGAACTTCAGACTGGCGTAGATGCGGCGTTCCCCGCCCCAGATGCCGATGATGAAGTACATCGGCACGAGCATGACCTCCCACATCACATAGAAGAGGAAGAGGTCGAGGCTCATGAACACGCCCAGCATCCCCGTCGTGAGCACGAGCATCAAGGCGTAAAAACTGTGTGTTCGCGTTCGGATATACGTCCAGCTCCCGAGCGACGACAAAACCATGATGAACGTCGTCAGGAGGATCATCATCATCGCCATCCCGTCGATGCCGACGGCGAAATGCACGCCCCACGCTGGAATCCAGAGCTTGTCGAGGGCGAACTGCCAATTGGGAGTGACCGGGTCGAACGCCCACCAGAGCCCTAACGAGACGACGAATTCCACGAGGAACGTCAGGAGCGCGATGACGCGGGGCGCGCCAGCGACGCCGGTCGCGATCTCGTCCGCGCCACTTGGCCGATCGCCGGCACCGGTCGGGCGGCCGCCTAACGCGCCCTGCACCCAGATCAACAGAGCGCCCGCCAAGGGTATGACGAGCAACGCGGGGAGAATCCAGCGATCGTAACCGATCGAGCTCAAGAAACCGTTCATGATCACCGGATCGTGAAAGCGCCGAGCACGAGCAACACACCGACGACCAACACCCACGCGTACGTGCCCACCTGCCCCGACTGCAACTGCGAGCCAATCCACCCGACGAGCCGCGGCACCTGGCCACCGAAGAAGTTCACCATCACGCCGTCGATGAGACCGGAATCGATGCCCTTCCAGAGCAACTCCCGTGAGACGGCGACCGTCGGTTGCACGACGGCATCATCGTAGATCTCGTCGACGTAGTACTTGTTCGCCAACACACGCTCGAAGCCTTCCTCGGGCTTCGCCTCGCGCTTTGGAACGAGGCGCGCGGGCTTGAGCACTGTCCAGGCGACGATGATCCCGGCAATCGCGATCGCGAGAGCGACACCGATGAGCGTATACTCGAGAGTCTGATTGACCTCGGGAGCCGCGCCATGCGTGATGCGCAACATCGATTCGCCCACCACTGGCTCCAACCACCGATCGAGCACGCCGATGCGCCCGAGCGGGATCACCGCGGGCAGGTTGAGCCAACCACCGACGACGCTCGCGACGCCGAGAATCACGAGCGGCCCCGTCATGATCCATGGCGCCTCGCCGAGGAACCCACGCTCCTGCTCACCCGTCCGATTCGGCCCGAGGAAGGTGTAGATGAGCAGGCGCATCATGTACACGGCGGTCATGAACGCCGCGGCGAGGCCGAGCGCGTAGCACGCGTACAGCACGATCCCGCCAGGAATGCCTAACCAGTGAGCGTCCGCCAACGTCGAGCCGCGCGCGCGCAGGAACAGCGTGCCGAGGATCTCGTCCTTCGAGAAGAAACCGGAAAATGGAAAGATGCCGGCGATCGCGAGCGTCGCGGCCAGCATGAGCCAGAAGGTCCACGGCATGTAGCGCTTCAATCCACCCATGTTCCGCATATCCTGCGCGTCGTCTTCGCGATGCGTCGCGTGATACGCGCGGTGCATCGCGAAAATGACCGAGCCGGAGCCAAGAAAGAGCAGCGCCTTGAAGAACGAATGCGTCACGAGGTGGAACACGCCGGACACGTACGCCCCCGACCCGACGCCGACGAACATGTAGCCGAGCTGCGAGACGGTCGAATAGGCCAGCACCTTCTTGATGTCCCACTGCTTGAGGCCGATCGACGCCGCGAAGATGGCCGTCAGCGCGCCGATCACGACCACCGTTAGGCAGGCGGTCGGAGACAGCGCGAACAGGAAATTGCTGCGGGCGATGAGGTACACGCCGGCGGTGACCATCGTCGCCGCGTGGATCAGCGCCGAGACGGGCGTCGGCCCGGCCATCGCGTCGGGCAGCCAGGTGTAGAGCGGAATCTGCGCGCTCTTGCCCGTGCAGCCGAGGAAGAAGAAGAGGCAAATCCACGTCGTGAGGTTCGGGCCAAGACTCGTCGCCTGCGCGCGCACACCCTCGAACTCCATCGTACCGATGTTCGCGTACAGCATGAACATGGCGACCAGGAATCCGAAATCGCCAATCCGGTTCATGATAAACGCCTTCTTGCCCGCGTCCGCGTTCACCTTGTCGAGATACCAGAATCCGATAAGCAGATACGAACACAGGCCGACGCCTTCCCACCCGACGAACATCACGGGATAACTCGCGCCCATCACGAGCACGAGCATGAAGGCGACGAAGAGGTTGAGGTAGGCGAAATAGCGCGGGTAGCCCGGATCGTCCCGCATGTACCCGACGCTGAAAATGTGGATCAACATCCCGACGCCGGTGATGACCAGAATCATCACCATCGAGAGCTGATCGAGCTGGAACGCAGCGTCGATCTGGAGATCGCCAACGGGCATCCATTGGTAGTACCGCTGGATGAATGGCGCATGCAGCTCGCCACCGGCGCCCTGCATCGCGAGGAAGATCGCGACCGCGAGACCGAACGCGAGCACCATCACGCCCGGGCCGATGATGCTCGTGAGCGTAGCGAAGCGGTGTCGGACGACCACGTGATGGGCGTCCTCGTGGCCGCCCGCCTCGTCGTGCGCCGCGTCCGCACCGGCCGAATGCGCGTCGCGCGGGTGAGCGCTCGGATCGGACGGCCCCGCGTGATACGCGCCGGCAATCGACAACGCGCCGTTGAGCACGAAGCCGAGCAACGGCAAGAGCGGCAGCGCCCACATCCACCGCGCGACCGTGCCGGCGAGCGGATGCGCGACGCTTGCAACGTCCTGGAGAAGCATCAGCCTTTCAGGAGGTTCACGTTCTGGAGATTGACCGTCTGTCGATGACGGAAGAGCGCGATGATGATGGCGAGCCCGACGGCGGCCTCCGCCGCGGCAACGGTCATCACGAAAAACACGAATACCTGCCCGCCGACGCCGTACACCTGCGAGAACGCGACGAAGGTCAAGTTCACGGCATTGAGCATCAGCTCGACGCACATGAACACGATGATCGCGTTGCGCCGTGTGAGCACGCCGACGACGCCGATCGTGAACAGCACCGCCGAAAAAAAGAGCGCCTCAGCCAGCATCGGTCGTCCTCCGCCTGCCTAGCACCACCGCGCCCACGACCGCCGCGAGGAGGAGCACGCTCGTGACCTCGAAGGCAAGTAAGTATTCGTTGAAGAGCGGCCCGGCAATCGGAGCAATGACACCGGTGTATTCGATCTGTCGCGCCAGATAATCCTGGGGGATCCGCGGCTGCACGTGGGCTCGCGTGATCGCGAAGATCTGCGCCAGCATCGCGATCCCGATCGCGCCGGCCACCAGCTTCCAGCCTCGGCCCCGCGCGTCGGCGATCTCGGAGGGGTGGCCAAGGTTGAGCAACATGATAACGAACAAAAACACGACCATGATCGCCCCGGCGTATACGAGCACCTGTATCGCGCCGATGAACGGCGCGTCGAGCATGACGTAGAGCGCCGCGAGGGCGAACATCGTCGTCACCAGCCACATCGCCGCCGCCACGGGACTCTTGCGCGTGACGAACAGGAGCGCCGCGACGACGGCGACGATGCCGAAGACGTAGAAGTTGAAGGTGTAGAAGAGCGGCAGATTCTCGTGCACTACCTATTCTCCTTTCGGATCGGCCGGGTCCCACATCTCGCACACCGGATGCGTCTGCGCCATCAACCGCTCGAGATCGTACACGAACCCCTCGCGGCTGTATTCCGCATTCTCGTAATGCCGCCCGACGTGGATCGCCTCCTCCGGGCAAACCTCTTGGCAGTAGCCACAAAAGATGCACCTAAACTCGTCGATCTCGAACAACAGCGGATAGCGGTTTCCCTTCTCATCCTCGCCGGGAACGAGCTTAATGCAGTTCGCCGGGCACACCGTCGGACACAAACCGCAGGCGACGCACTTGGCCTTGCCGTCCTCCGTCGTGAGCATGCGGTGCGTGCCGCGCCACCGCGGCGAAAGCGACCACTTCTGCTCGGGATACTGCCACGTCACCTTGTCGGAAAAGAGGTGCTTCAGCGTGACCGCCATGCCGCTCAGCGTCGCCCGCACGTAACTCGTTTGCTCGATCGGACGCTCGAGCACTTTCACGCCAATGGCCATCAGCGACCCGCCTCCACGGGGGAATACCGCGTGCGATCGATCGCCGCCTGCCGCAGCTTCTGCAGATCGCGCCGATCCAGCCGCGAGTACGCGGGACTCACGATGCGGCCGCGATCGATCAACAGGAACACAACGACAACGAAGAGAATGTTCAGCGCGAGCAGAGCGGCGCCGAACTGCCACGAGCCGCGCGCGAAGCCGGCGGAGTTCAGCCCCACGATCGTTCCCGCCATTGCCACGATGTACACGAGCGACATCGGCAGCAGAATCTTCCAGCCGAGCGCCATGAGCTGATCATAGCGGAAGCGTGGGAGCGTCCATCGCACCCACATGAAGATGAATACGAAAACGAGAATCTTGACGAAGAAGAACGCGGCCGTCGCCAGCGACGCCCAGAGATTGTGCGCGGTGTTGTCCCACGTGATGAAGGGGATGTCCCAGCCGCCGAAGAACAGCGTCGACATCAACGCGCTCGCCGTCACCATGTTGGCATACTCGGCGATGAAGAACATCGAGAACTTCATCGAGCTGTATTCCGAGTGATAGCCGGCGACGAGCTCGGACTCCGCCTCGGGGAGATCGAAGGGCAAGCGGTTCGTCTCGGCGAACGCGGACACGAAGAAGATGAAGAATGCGAGTGTGCAGCCGAACACGTTCCACGCCAATGGCCACTGCCCGGAGGTCTGCTGCGCGACGATCGCGCTGAGCGAAACGTTGCCCGAGAGGAGGAGCACCGGAATCGTCGACATTCCCAGCGCGATCTCGTACGACACCATCTGCGCGCTGGAGCGAAGCCCGCCCAGGAGCGCGTACTTGTTGTTCGACGACCAGCCGGCGAGGACGATGCCGTACACGCCTAACGACGAGATCGCCAGGATGTAGAGGAAGCCGATCGGCAGCGGCGCGATCGACATGTCGATCATCCCCCACCGGGAGTACCAGGGCGCGCCGAACGGTATGACCGCCATCGTCATGAGCGCGGGAATGAACGACAGCGCCGGCGCGAGGATGAATAGCGGCTCGTACGCGGCGCCCGGATACGTCTCCTCCTTCATGATGTTCTTGAGACCATCCGCCACTGGCTGTAGCAAGCCGCCCGGGCCCACCCGATTCGGTCCCAGGCGATCCTGAATCCAGCCCGCGATCTTCCGCTCGAGGAGCGTGAGCATCGCGACGCCGATCAGATAGATCGAGAACAGCACGATGATCTTGAGGATCGTGAACCAGAGCCAGGCCTCGAAGTGCTCGGGCCCGCTCGTCAACTGCAACGGCTGCACCTGCGCCGCGGCCTGCAGGAAGAAGAGTCCGGCCAAGGTCATGCGGAGGCCTCCGCCATGGCGCCGGCGATCATCGTGCCCCTCATGCCTAACGTGTCGTACGACATGCCGGCGAACTCCGGTTGCGACTTCGCGAGCGCGGCAAATACGTCGCTCGGCAGCCCGCCGCCCCCTGAGCCGCCTAACGCGGACAGCAGATCGGAAAGGACGAACCAGCTCGGACGTGCGAAGCCGGGGGCGGCCTTCGCCTGCGTGAACCGCTGGACGCGGCCGCGAAGGTTCGTGAACGTTCCCTCTTCCTCGCTCATGTTCGCGACCGGCAAGACGACGGAGGCGGTGTGGCGCGCCCAAAACGGGAGCGTCGTGCCGACGACGATCGTCGTCCCCGCCTTCGCGGCGCCCGCGGCATCCCCGCCCGCCAGCTCTTCGTCGGCGACGAGCAGGACGTCACCGGCGCCGAGCGCCTCGAGCGGCTTCTCGCGTCTGGCGAAGCCGAGCAGCTCGGCACCGCGAACGTTTGCGGCGCGATCGGCGCGGAGCGCGAGATCCTCGACACCCTCCAGTGGAGCTTCGGGGCCGGTCATGACGCGAAAGGCGCCGGCGCCACCCGAGCGTTTCACGATCTCGGACAGGAGAAACAGTGCTTCGTTCGAGAGCATCGGCGACGCCAGCACGAATACGCGCTTGCCGTTCATGAGTCGTGACGCCTCGCCGAGCGCGCGATCCCAGTCGCAGCCGGCGAGCGTTTGTCCCTGGCGCACCATCGGCACGTCGGCGCGATCGCGGCGATTCAGCCACCGATAGTTCAATCGACCGTGATCGCACATGAAGTACTTGTTGACGTCGTCGTTAGGCCTCGGCCGCAGGCGCACGACCATATTGTCGCGCGTTTCGATCATGATGTTGCAGCCCT